>NZNP01000065.1 GCA_002694945.1 Gammaproteobacteria bacterium | reverse complement strand
CAGCAAGATGCTGATTTTGACTCAGAAATTCGCAGGCATTCTTTTTACCCTGGCCAATGCGGTCACCCTTATAACTATACCAAGCTCCTGCCTTATCCACGAGATTGAGATGGACTCCCAGATCAACAACTTCACCCATGTGATATATACCTTGTCCGTACATGATCTGAAACTCGGTCTGCTTAAAGGGCGGTGCTACCTTATTCTTGATGACCTTGACACGCGTTTCATTGCCTACAATCTCATCACCCTCCTTGATCGAGCCTATGCGGCGGATATCAAGGCGAACTGAAGAATAGAACTTAAGAGCATTACCCCCCGTAGTCGTCTCTGGGCTTCCGAACATAACCCCAATCTTCATCCGAATCTGGTTGATAAAGATGACTAAGGTGTTGGAGTTTTTGATATTCGCCGCCATTTTACGAAGGGCCTGGCTCATCAGACGGGCCTGAAGCCCAACATGATGGTCACCCATCTCCCCTTCGATCTCAGCTTTCGGTGTCAATGCCGCAACCGAGTCGACAATCACTACATCTACCGCTCCAGACCGAACTACCATGTCGCAAATCTCGAGCGCCTGTTCCCCCGTGTCAGGCTGAGAGACCAATAGATTTTCGATATCAACACCAAGATTCTGGGCATACAGAGGATCAAGTGCATGTTCCGCATCAATAAAAGCACATGTACCACCAATTTTTTGGGCTTCCGCAATAACTTGCAGTGTAAGTGTCGTTTTACCAGAAGATTCAGGACCATAAATTTCTACAATGCGCCCTCGAGGCAGACCACCAATACCTAAAGCAATATCCAATCCAAGCGAACCAGTGGATATGGCAGGTATCTTTTCCTGCGGAGTATCACCGAGACGCATCATCGCGCCCTTACCGAACTGTCGTTCGATTTGCGTTAACGCTGCAGAAAGCGCCTTTCCTTTTTCTTTGTCTTCCATAGTTCCTCCTTCTTCTCTATTTTTGCTCATATCACCCTCTATTTTGCCTATCCGGTTATTCTTGGCTTCAAGATGCCTGCTTGCTAGTTTTTATTCTCGTTTTAAACCACCTTAATGACTCAAACTTACTGAGCGCTTACCCTATTCTTTCAGCGCCCATAGAACTCTCAACTTATATTCAATCAACCTCCTCACTATATCTTTCAAGACCTGACACCTGTTTATTCATACAGTATTATGCACAGTATTACCAAAACACCAAGTGCTTTTTTTCTTTAACCGGAATTCACGTAGAATCAGGGAACTGCAACCTTATAATAGACCGGCCAATCATTGAGTAGCTCTTCCTCCAGCCAGGCATCAAAGCAACATACGCCAATGATGCAGCAGTATTTGGCAATCAAAGCAGATCACCCAGATGAATTGCTGTTTTACCGAATGGGCGACTTTTACGAACTATTCTTCGACGATGCCAAACTCGCTTCTGACCTGCTCGACATTACTCTGACAGCGCGTGGCGCAACCGCCGGAGAGCCCATCCCAATGTGTGGGGTACCCTACCACTCGGTGGAGAATTACCTCGCGAAGCTAGTCAGACTTGGGGTATCCATCGCTATCTGCGAACAAATAGGTGATCCTGCAACTAGTAAAGGACCTGTTGAACGACAGGTCGTTCGCATCGTCACGCCCGGCACTTTAACCGATGAAGCTCTGCTGGACGCGCAGCAGGACAACCTGATTGCCGCTATAGGTAGCAACGGAGACATCTACGGGCTGGCGACTCTAGATGTCTCCAGCGGTCGCTTCGAACTCGCCGAATCCCTGGATGAAAATGATTTGGTCAGCGAATTACATCGACTATCACCCGCAGAAATTATCCTGTCTGAAACTGACGATTATCCTCCAACGGCAATAGACACAGCCGGATCGAAACGTAGGCCAGCTTGGGAATTCGACATCGATTCAGCAAGGCAAAACCTTACTAGCCAATTTTGCGTTAATGACTTAAGCGGATTTGACTGTGAAGACATGGAACTAGCTATCAGCGCGGCAGGCTGCCTGTTGAACTACGTCAAACAAACACAACGCTCAGAGCTGCCCCATATAAAGTCAATGCAGAGGATTCGCCCCAACGAAGCCATACACATTGACGGCGCGTCCAGACGCAACCTAGAACTTACAAAGAATATCCAAGGTGGTGATGAGCACACGCTTTTTTCTGTAATAAACAACACAGCTACCACAATGGCTGCAAGACTGCTGCAACGTTGGATAAACCGTCCGATCAGATCACGCACCACGCTTACAGATAGGCTAGACACAGTTGAGTTAATTTTTAACAAACAACAACATGCAACCCTAGCTGAACATTTTCGTCATATCGGCGATATCGAACGAATTCTTGCTCGTGTAGCCCTACGTTCAGCAAGGCCCAGAGATCTTGCTCGACTTCGCGACGCTCTAAATTCACTGCCTCGCCTCCAAACTGATCTTTCCAAACTTGACACAGCTAGAGTTCAATCTCTCGCCCCAGACTGTAAGCCCTTGCCTGAGCTGGCTAATACCCTGCAGCGCGCGATTTTTGAAAACCCTCCCGCGGTTATAAGAGATGGCGGCGTTATCGCTGACGGATTCGACGAAGAACTCGATGAGCTTCGGGCTATCAATGAAAACGCCGCAGATTACCTTGTAAAACTAGAACTTCAGGAAAGAGATACAACCGGATTGAGTAGCCTCAAAGTAGGCTACAACCGCGTCCATGGCTATTATATTGAGATCAGCAAAGCTCAGGCAAAAACACCCCCTGAAAATTATATACGCCGACAGACCTTGAAAAATGCTGAACGGTTTATCACCCCAGAACTAAAGGAATTCGAAGATAGAGCACTCTCTAGCAAAAGCCGTGCGCTAGCCCGAGAAAAGCACCTTTACGACGAATTGCTGGAATTGTTAGTAACTTACCTAACCACCTTACAACGTCTGGCAGAGGCAGTAGCGGAACTCGACGTCCTATCAAGTTTTGCGGAGAGAGCTCTCAGCTTAGGCCTTACAAGACCAGTGCTGACCACTGATGCCCAGATCAACATTGAGGAAGGTCGTCATCCGGTTGTCGAAAAAGCACTGAATGCACCCTTCATCGGCAATGACGTAAATATGGACGAAGGCTCACGACTCCTAATTATTACCGGACCTAACATGGGGGGTAAGTCCACATTTATGCGACAGTGCGCAATCATCACCTTACTAGCCCATATCGGATGTTTTGTTCCCGCAAGAAGGGCTCAAATAGGAGCTATTGATCGAATTTTTACACGTATCGGCTCATCTGACGATCTAGCCAGCGGGCGCTCAACCTTTATGGTCGAAATGACGGAGACAGCGCTGATTCTAAATAATACTCCCCGCCACTCGCTGGTGTTGCTAGATGAAATAGGCCGCGGCACCTCAACCTTCGATGGCCTGTCTCTGGCTTGGGCAGTAGCAAATTCAATAGCTCTAGATATTGGTTCCCTGACGCTTTTCGCAACACATTACTTTGAGTTGACAACCCTGCCAGATAGCTTGCCAGATACCAAAAACCTACACCTAAGCGCCAGGCAATACCATGAAGACATTATCTTCATGTACTCCGTTAAAGAGGGCCCTGCCAACCAGAGCTATGGCCTTCAAGTAGCTAAATTGGCCGGTGTACCAACCAAGGTAATAGATAATGCACAAAAGAAACTCCAATCCCTGGAAGAAGACGAGTGGCATCCCAATAATCGCAGAAAACCCATTCAGTCAGACCTTTTTACCATCCCGACAGANGATAGTTTTAAACAACGCATTCAAGACCTCGATCTCAATGAAATAACTCCCCGACAGGCACTTGATCTTTTGTACAAATTTCAACANGAGTTCAGANACTGATTAAAAGCGGCGTTGGTTAGCATAGCAACCCCCTATAAAATTGCTGCGTCACATTTTTTCTGCTGGTAGAATCATTCTCTTTTGATTTTAGCTTCAAAGGATCAAGTATGACGTTTGTTGTTAGTGACGCATGTATCAAATGCAAACATACAGACTGCGTGGAAGTCTGCCCGGTTGACTGTTTTTATGAAGGACCTAATTTTCTNGTAATCCACCCAGATGAGTGTATTGACTGTGCCCTTTGTGAGCCAGAATGTCCCGTCGATGCTATTTTTTCAGAAGACGAATTACCTGAGGACGAACAGGAATATCTTGCACTCAACGCTGAGCTTTGTGAGACCTGGCCAAACATCACCGAGAAGGTAGATCCGTTGCCAGACGCCGAAGAATGGTCCGAGGTAAAAAATAAACGCGAACATCTCGAGATGGGATAAGTATAAATTCAGGTATTAAAGTCAATCCTCCAGGGTACCATCAGGTGACGGGAGTGTTAGAGTGTCATGATGGAGGCAGGTATAGTAGAGGATCTACTGGCTTCCCATCCCTACGTATTTCAAAATGCAGCATTTCTTTATTTTCCTCCGTAGAACCAACGCTGGCAATGGTGCGACCGGCTTTCACCTCGTCCCCCTCAACGACCGCCAACGACGCATTATTCCCATAAGCTGATAGAAAATTATCGGTGTGCTTGATAATGACTAGCTTACCGTAGCCGCGCAGATTGCCNCCAGCATAAACCACCACCCCATCTGCGGCTGCATTAACAGCGTCACCAGCTTTTCCTACGATGTCTATCCCCTTATTNACGGGGTTTTTCAAGGAAAAATGGGCAATAACTGCACCTTTTAGAGGCCAGCGCCATATTGCGACACTCGCCGGAAGATTAGCTTTCACAACCTTTAATGTCGAGACCGGTGCTGACCCGNTTGCAGATGGTCCGCGATCCTTTTTAACTTGCTTTGCTGAACCCCGCAATCGTAGGATTTGATTAGGGTAGATCGTGTATGGCGGAGCGATGCCATTAATATGCGCCAGACTGCGGTAATCCAGTCCGTGTCGAAATGCTATGGAATAAAGAGTGTCGCCACTAAGCACTCGGTAACTGCTTTCTCCGACACCTAAATAAACCGGCGGCAAACCCACGCATCCAACCAATGCAAAATANAGGAGAGTAATNNCAAAAAAGCGCTCCGAAGCCCTTTCTATTGGNTGAANTTTATTTCGCATCCTCATATCCAGGAGTCAGCATCGCTGACCGATCAAGCAGGATAACGATAATCAACCCCAACAAACAGGCGAATACNGCTCCACCTAACGAGGGATCAATTCCTTGTATTTCGGCATAAATCGTCGGCATCACGGATTCCTGCACGATGGGTAGCTGGCTTCCATCTTCGCCGATCACATAGCTTGTCGTTAATTTCCAAGGCCAGAGTTTTGGCAACGAACCAATCATAATACCAACCAGAAGCGAAACCGTTAGATTATGAAAACGGTTCAGCAAAAAGGTTAAGATTCTGGTGAAAGCCAGCAAACCGACAACACACCCGAATGCCACATTAATCAAAATTAACCAGTTAAAGTCCCTTATTGCCAGAATAACGGTCTGNTACAACCCNAGAANCAACAGTATAAAACTGCCGGACACACCTGGTAATATCCAGGCACACACTGCCAAAGAGCCGCCTGCAAAGAGGGCTAAGGAAGAAGCCTCGCTGTCAAACGGGGGAAGTTGAGTCAACCCAAACCCNAGCGCGATCCCNGCTCCAATAGCTAAAGAACCGCCNAAGTTCCTTACTAATTTACTACCAACTACAAAAATTGANGAAAAAACTAAGCCGAAAAAAAAGGCCCATACCAATACTGAATATTGCTCGATTAGNTGTGCCATCAGATTAGCGAACAATACTACCGCGCAAAACATGCCTCCGAATAACAAAATAAGAAAATTGATATCTAATTCACTCCAGAGTTTCGTCATACCGCNTCGTCGGTATGACCACAACTCAAGGGGCGTGAACCTTTGGATCGCACTAACNAGTCTTTCATAGAAACCAGAAATAAAAGCGATGGTGCCACCCGACACGCCGGGCACCACTTCCGCAGCACCCATCATCAACCCCACGAGGANAATTCGAATTTTCAAGATTTACCNCCTAGAAGAGGTACAAATCTCACAGGCTCCAATGACGTCTGCAGGATCTCTCCATCGATTTTTCGAATCATAAATAATTCCTGTTGACTTGGCTCACCTACGGGTACAAGCATTCGACCGTTATCAGCAAGTTGCAGTATTAGTTCTTCGGGGACGGTTCTAGGTGCCGCAGTAACCATTATGGCATCGAACGGTCCTTTCTCTGCCCAGCCACTACCCCCATCGGAGTGACGAAAAGAAATATTCCGATAGCCCATAGCATTCAGGCGCTCTCGAGCACGCATAGCAAGACCAGCTATCCTCTCAACTGTATAAACCCTTTCGGCAAGTTGAGAGAGAATAGCCGTCTGATATCCAGAGCCTGTTCCAACCTCGAGCACGTGTCTCAATGCTCCATCAGCGAGCAGTTCTTCGGTCATTCTCGCAACAATATAAGGTTGAGAGATCGTCTGATTAAAACCGATAGGTAGNGCCGTATCCTCATAAGCTCGATGGGCGAGCGCTTCGTCAATCAAAGCGTGCCTAGGTGTTCGACTAATAATCTCTAGAATCAATTCGTTTTGGACACCCTGTTCTCGGAGACGATCGACAAGGCGCNTTCGNGTGCGCTGAGAGGTCATTCCTATTCCACTCATATTTATGTCAGTCGTCATAAAGCTTCATCCCTAACAACAAAAAGCTCATTCAATAGACTGGTTGCGTAGCTACCTGGAGGCAAGCGGAAATTAAGCTTCAACTGCTGCTTGCCAAACTGCCAAGACAATTTCTCGGGGAAGACAAGCAAAGGTCTCTCTCCTGTCTTTACGCCTAAACGTCTCAAACCTTCGACCCACGCCGAATAAACCGGTCCGAGTTGATCTTCACCCGGTTGAGCATCTCGAGACTTTCCATAAAGCGGACCAAAGCCCTCAAGCATTCCTCTTTCTAACCGTTTCGACAAATAATAATTAAAAAGCCAACTCCGAGCCGCAGAGATTAGCATACCTCGGTCTCCACCTTGATNCCGGCCCAACCTCANTAATTTATCCGCCCGTTCGAGATTATGNAGCTGCCTCCCAAAGCGCTGTCTGCCAAAATAATTGGGAAAGCCATTTGAGCTAATCTCATAGAGACGCTGCTCTATGTCAACGTGATCGATGTNATCAGCAAAGTGCAATACCAGACGAAACTCGTTAGCCTCAAATTTACCCCGGCGTAACTTGCAGCGGTGACGCACAGTCTGATGGATATAGACATTNTCTATAGTCAGATCTGACCAATTCGGTTCATGGCGGGGAAGGTAAACAGANAACCATTGCCTAGTTACTGCATGGCGNTCCTTACGCCCACCATAACCNACGTCCCGGATCGCTACTCCCGAATAATCCGCAATCTGCTGCGCAACCCAACTGGTATTGGTACCCGTTTTGGTCAGGTTAAGATAAACATGCTCACCGCTGCCCTCGAGCCCCAGACCTAGATGCTCTATAACCTGAAAATCCTCATTAGAGCGTCTGATAGAAGCTCGACTAATCGGTGCATTTAGACGTGTTGCGAACACCTCATCGTAACAGGGAAGATCGAGGACTAAGTCGAAGTCGTTCATCAAACAAGGCTTCAGTCTTCGGCGAGCAAGAAGAAGGTTTCNCCCTTCTTAATCAGCCCCATTTCACTGCGAGCAATATCTTCCGCTGCAGTAAGGCCCTGTTTTANATCAAGTATTTCTGCTTTCAGAATGTCATTACGTTGACTACTNTCCTGATTTTCCGCTATTCGGCGTTCGACCTCNACACGCAAATCNTTAACGTGTGCAAAACTNCCCTGGCCGACCCAAAGTCTATACTGGAGACTACCCAAGAGAATCAGTAAAACTGCGATAAATATTCGGTGGGAGATTGTCATCGATTAAATTCTGCTAATCCCTTATATATGGCCGAGCTGTGGTCCTCTATTCTCAGCAACCGATTGTACTTTGCAACCCTATCTGAACGGCATAAAGAACCTGTCTTGATCTGTCCCGCAGCCGTAGCAACAGCTAGGTCTGCTATGGTGGTGTCCTCGGTTTCGCCAGAGCGATGTGAAATGACTGTGGTGTACCCCGCTTGTCGGGCAAGGCGCATCGCATCAAGCGTTTCGGACAGGGTACCTATNTGATTCACCTTGATCAGGATTGAATTGGCGATGCCTTTATCAATACCTCGCTGAAGGATGGCTGGGTTTGTTACAAACAGATCATCTCCGACTAACTGGATACGGTCACCAAGCTTTTCGGTCAAATAAATCCAGCCATCCCAATCACTTTCGTCCAATCCATCCTCTATGGACAGAATCGGGTAACGATCAACGAGATCTCCGAGGTACTCGCTGAAACCCTCCGAATCATAACTAGCACCCTCACCTGCAAGGACATAGCGGCCCTCGCGATAAAATTCCGAAGCTGCACAATCCAAAGCTAGGAAGACATCTTCACCTGGTCGATAACCAGCTTTTTCAATCGATGTCATGATTACCTCGAGTGCTGCNTCATTGCTGGGTAGATTCGGCGCAAAACCTCCTTCATCACCTACGGCGGTACTCATACCTGCGTCACTCAGNACTTTTTTCAAACTATGGAAGATCTCTGCCCCACAGCGAAGGGCTTCAGAAAAACTTAANGCACCTACTGGCTGAACCATAAACTCCTGAATATCGACGTTATTGTCAGCGTGTTCTCCTCCGTTGAGGATATTCATCATCGGTACTGGCATACTGTAACGTCCGGCACTGCCATCGAGTTCCGCCAGATACTCATAGAATTCCAGCCCGCGCGCCGCCGCCGTAGCTGCCGCATTAGCAATAGAAACTCCTAAGATTGCGTTGGCACCAAGACTGCCCTTGTTCTCGGTCCCATCCATCTCAATCATCAATTGGTCCACCTCTAGCTGAGCCTGAGCATTGCGGCCTAGCAGATTTTCACGAATTCGGGTGTTGACGTTCTCAACTGCCTGTAACACTCCCTTNCCCATATATCTGGCTGAGTCTCNATCACGCAATTCCAGAGCTTCTCGAGAACCCGTGGAGGCCCCAGANGGAACGCACCCAAACCCCCTATACTTTCCTTCAANTTCNACTTCCGCTTCGATAGTAGGGTTTCCACGCGAATCCAAAACCTCACGCGCTCGAATCTCACTAATTTCCATTAGAATTCCTTTTTTACGGCGGTGTCGATGCGCTTGAGGGTCGTCAACAATGAACGCATTTTGTGCATAGGCCAACTGTTTGGGCCATCGCTCAAGGCTCTCTCAGGGTCAGGGTGAGTTTCCATGAAAAGGCCGGCAACACCAGCCCCAACAGCAGACCTGGCAAGCACCGGAACCATGTCGCGCTGACCACCAGAGGAATCACCTTGACCTCCAGGTAGCTGTGCACTATGCGTAGCATCATAGACCACAGGGCAACCCGTCTCACGAAGAACCACCAAAGATCGCATATCCGAAACCAGGTTGTTATAGCCAAAACTGACACCACGCTCACAGACCATAATGTCGGTATTGCCTGTCGCCTTGGCCTTAGCAACGACGTGTTGCATATCCCACGGCGCAAGAAATTGACCCTTTTTGATATTAACGGGTAAGCCNGCAGCAGCCACAGCCTGGATATAATTAGTCTGACGGCAAAGGAATGCCGGTGTCTGAAGCACAGATACCACAGATGCAACCTCATCAAGCGGTGTATCTTCATGAACATCTGTAAGGACAGGCACGCCCACGTTATCTCTAACCTTCTCCAGAATCTTGAGCCCATCTGTGATGCCGGGTCCGCGAAAACTTTCATGGGAAGATCTATTGGCTTTATCGAAGGAGGATTTGTAAATAAACCGGATATCGAGCTCCTCACAGAGTGCTTTGAGATATCCAGCGGTTTCGATCGCCAGATCTTCTGATTCGATCACGCAAGGGCCAGCAATCAGAAAGAATGGAGATTGACCGTTCACCTCGAAGCCACAGAGTTTCATTTTCGTTTTCCTACAGTCCCATCAATCCAGATTTAGCTAGTCACTAGGCACGCTGCGCCAGCGCAGCTTCAATAAAACTCTTAAATAAGGGATGTCCATCCCTAGGTGAAGATGTAAATTCTGGGTGGAACTGGCTCGCGACAAACCACGGGGGATCCTTATACTCAATCACCTCGACCAACATATCGTCAGCACTTCGGCCAGCAATCCTCAACCCAACCTTCTCGAGAGCGGGCATTAGTTTATTGTTGACCTCATAACGGTGCCGATGACGTTCTTTAATCACCTGTCCACCATAAATTTCAGCTGTCAGCGAATCGGAAATTAGGTTACAAACCTGCTCACCCATTCGCATGGTACCACCCAAGTCAGAGTTCTCGCTTCTTTGTTCAGTCTCGCCAGCCTCAGAGACCCATTCAGTGATAAGGCCAATGACAGGGTAGCTGGTACTGGGGTTGTTTTCCGTCGTGTCAGCGCCTTCCATACCCGCTAGATTCCTAGCAATCTCAACGACCGCTGCGTGCAGACCATAACAAATACCTAGGTAGGGAATCTTTTTTTCCCTGGCATAGCCCGCAGCCATAACCTTGCCTTCAAAGCCTCTTGCACCAAAACCACCCGGCACCAATATGGCATCAGCATCAGCGAGCAACTCAACTCCCTGCTTTTCAAGATCTACAGAATCTACAAAATCTATATCGACCTGCGTTTTAGTATGAATTCCAGCATGAACCAACGCTTCTGTCAGCGAAAGATAAGCATCCAACAGGTCCATGTACTTGCCAACCATTTTTAGCCTAATGCAGTGCTGAGGATTTAGCTGATGTTCAACAACCTTAGCCCAATCCGATAGATCTGCGGGCGGAACATCGAGGCCAAGTTTCTCCACTACAATATCGTCGAGTCCCTGATCATTTAGCAACGCAGGAATGCGATAGATAGTGTCCGCGTCACAAAGCGGAATAACTGCCTTCGGTTCAACATTAGTGAACAGAGCAATCTTATCTCGAGCACCCAAGGGTATTTCGTGATCAGAGCGAACCACCAAGATATCTGGCTGAAGACCGATTGAACGAAGTTCTTTAACTGAATGTTGCGTCGGCTTGGTTTTCGTCTCACCTGCGGTCGCTATAAACGGCACCAAAGTCAAATGGATAAATATTGCCTGACTGGATCCCAGTTCAAAGCGCAACTGCCGAGCGGCTTCCAAAAAGGGTTGAGATTCTATATCCCCAACAGTGCCGCCTATCTCAACGATCGCGATATCACTACCCTCAGCGGCTTTGACAATACGAGCTTTGATCTCATCCGTAATGTGGGGAATGACCTGAATGGTTGCACCCAGGTAGTCTCCACGCCGCTCTTTCGCAATGACATCGGCGTAAACTCGACCAGTAGTAAAATTATTGTTGCGGGTCAGATTGCCACAACCTCTGACGAATCTCTCATAATGACCCAGGTCAAGATCAGTTTCTGTGCCATCTGTCGTGACATAAACCTCACCATGCTGCAGAGGGCTCATCGTACCAGGATCCACATTAATATAAGGATCCATCTTCAACATAGTGATTTTTAGTCCTCTCGCCTCGAGAACGGCACCCAGAGAAGCAGCCGTAATACCCTTCCCTAACGATGAAACGACTCCACCAGTAACGAATATATAGCGTGACATCTGACTCCCATCTCGAAAAAAGGGTCACGGCGGAGTTTAAAAGACTAACTCTAGAGAAGTGACCAAGATGGCATTAGAGATTACCACGCGCCTCCTTTACCCTCAATGAAAAAGAACAAATTGTGGCCTACCGAAACCCTCTAAAGTCGATCCTCTAGGTGCAGGGAGACGGCGAAACCAGATTCCTGAGCAGTCGCAACATAGCCTTCAGCAATCTGCATGGAAAACCCCCAACCCGGGACACCTGCCAAAGCAACCAACTCCTTATTCCTATATATCAGCGGTAACCTGTCACGCAACCAGGGTGGGAGACCTGACTCCTGAAAAAGGTTCTTCAGGCTCTTTGAACATCCTTGTCGGAGTGTCTCGCCACCCTTCCGGAATCGAACGGTATAGTCATCTTCACGAAGACCACTCCCTTGAACTACTCTATTTGTTACTGATCCACCAGATACGTTAATTTGTCCTACTGATAGAGCGAAAGGGTACTTGTCTGCTGTCGGCAACCGCCGAAGTGCATAAAGTCGATCACGATTTTGCCTGACTTCGAGCTCTCCAAAATTCACGCCCACACGTCGATTCGAGACAATCGCTGCAGCGACCTCCCGAAGAAAGTTGCCAGGCGGCATAGGTAATTCCAAAGCTGACAACCAGGCTCCGAGCAGATCAACTAAGGTATCAATCTCTAATTCTTGCAAGCCAACTAGGTTGAGACAATCAGTATCCAGCCTCAGCGAATCTAGGAGCATAAAACTTTGTTTATCGAGCAAATCCCTGGCGCGTGAATCGTGCTTCAATCTGGTCAAAAGTCGATTACGGACGCCCGGCCAGCGAGCCTCTATTGTTGGCAGAACGCTGTGCCTTATGTAGTTCCTGTCAGGAGTAGTATGCGCGTTGCTCTCATCTTCGACCCATGCAAGACCTTGATCTCTCGCATAGGTCAAAATATCTGACCGGCTGTGCTGCAATAAAGGTCTATAGAGTGTAGCCCGACCAACCGGACGCTCTGCAGGCATACCCTCTAGACCAACTACTCGGCTCCCGCGAAACAATCGAAACAGCAACGTCTCTACTTGATCATCCAAATGATGAGCCAGTAACAAAAGATCACCAGATTGCAAAAAGTCTCGGAATGCCCTGTAGCGGGCTTTCCGCGCCGATGCTTCCAAACTACCTCCAGTGGAAACGTCAACCGCTATCGTCGTCATCGGCACCTGACTTGCTTTACAGCTTTTCTGGGCAGCTCTCTCAAGCTGATCAGCGTTTGCGACCAATCCATGATTCACGTGCAGAGCTTCGAGTCTGCTCACGACAGTTGCCGCCGCCACCGAGTGTAGTAAAGCCGTCGAATCGACCCCGCCTGACACAGCAACGACAACACGCTCAACCGCTTTGTCCTGAAGCCTTTTTATCGCTGATACGTTGAGGAGTTCAGACATATTACTAGGTATAGAGGAGATGAACCTTTTCGCTACCATAGTGCTCTCGCAAGGAGTAGAGCAAATCATCGTGGGGCGAGATACGCCAATCGTCCCCCAGAATAACATTCCCACTGGATTCTGAACCGATGATATTTACGGCAACAGGGCAACCCATTGTACCTTTCTGTCGAAAAGGTTTCAGAAATCCAGCAAGCTCGTCGACAAAATCGTCACAGAGACTTTCACTGTTCAACTCAAGACAGAGATTGCTCGCTTTAGTGGCACGGGCTTCAGCGATCTGAAAGACTTCGGTCGCTCGCATCCTTATCCCTCCAGTAAAGTCATCTTCGGCAGTACTGCCCCTAACGAATATGATTTCGTCTCTTTGCAATTTATCCCGCACCTGATCAAATAGATCACCAAAGATTGAAACCTCTACACGCCCACTTTTATCGTCAAGGGTAACAAAAGCGATAGTCTCACCACGACGACTCTTCATTGTCCGCAAACCTACAATCAAGCCTCCAATCGTGTGACCCTCAAGGCCTACACGCATATCAGATATCCTTGAATCGACAAAGTGTTGAAACTCTTCTTTGTATTCATCAACAAGGTGGCCCGTCAGAAACAGACCCAGGGATTCCTTCTCACGACCTAGACGATCCCTGAAAGTCAGACATTTCAACTGATCAAAGTAATTGTAGCGTCCCTCCGCCGAGTCATGAATCAAACCCTCACTACCAAACAAGTCAGTCAATCCACTATCTTCATTCCTTGCTTTCTGCTCTGCCAGGCCCACTGCATCATCTTGATTAGCAATAAGGAGGGCCCTTCGATAGCCTATGTCGTCAAGCTCTTCATCGGGCACTTGGGAGACAAGATTATCAAGAGCACCAGACCCAATCAGAGCTTCGATCGCACGCTTATTGATTCTGCGCTGATCAATCCGTTCGCAGAAATCATAAAGGTCATCATACAGCCCAGAGTCCCGACCATGGACAATAGCGTCAATCGCTCCTTCGCCTAAACCTTTGATCGCACCAAGACCATAAACGATGCTTCTCGGCGAATCAGCAATAAAGCGGAAAGCACCCTCATTAACATCCGGCGGTCTTAATTCAACGGACATCTCCCTGCACTCCTCTATATTAGTCACCACCTTGTCCGTGTTTTGCATGTCGGCAGACAGAACTGCGGCCATAAAATCCGAGGGGTAATAGTGCTTTAACCAAGCTGTCTGGTACGCAATCAGTGCGTAGGCAACTGAGTGTGGTTTATTGAATCCATAACCAGCAAACTTTTCCATGAGACTAAAGATGTGATCAGCCTGCCCAGGCTCAACACCATTTGACGTCGCTCCAGCTAGAAACACTTCTCTCTGCTTGGCCATCTCCTCTGGCTTCTTTTTGCCCATTGCGCGACGCAGCAGGTCGGCATCTGCCAGCGTATAACCAGCCAATATCTGGGCGATCTGCATAACTTGTTCCTGGTACAGCATCACACCGTAAGTGTCTTCGAGAACATGTTTCAAACTGGGATGCAGATAATCCACTTCTTCGATACCGTGTTTTCGCTTAATAAAGTCATCGGCAAGCTGCATAGGTCCGGGACGAAAAAGAGCCACTAGTGCAACTATGTCCGCAAACCTGTTCGGCTTGACCTTCTTCATTAGGTCCTTCATACCGCGCGACTCAAGCTGAAATACAGCGGTTGTTTTAGCCTGCTGAAGGTCTAGGTATATGGCAGGGTCTTCTAAGGGAATCGTATCTATATCGATAGCAGCTTCGACAACGGCATCTTTTCTAGCGTTGATACTTTTCACCGCATTATCGATGATCGTGAGTGTTCTAAGGCCAAGAAAATCGAATTTAACCAGGCCAGCCTGTTCGACGTCGATCATGTCGAACTGAGTCATCAGACCACCGCCAGACTCATCACAATAGGTTGGAACAAAGTCAGTCAGACGAGTCGGCGCGATAACCACCCCCCCCGCATGTCGACCTACGTTCCTCGCCAAGCCCTCCAACTTAAACGCCATTTCCATTATTTCGTCAGCTTCATCATTGGTGTCGACAAAATCCTTCAACAACGGTTCTTGTTCGAGCGCTTTAATGAGTGTCATGCCTGGCTCAAAAGGTATGAGCTTCGACAATTTATCAGCGAGACCATAAGGCTTGCCCTGAACTCGAGCTACATCACGCACTACTGCTTTTGCAGCCATAGTGCCAAAAGTGATGATCTGAGAGACGGCATCACGACCGTAGAGCTCAGTGACGTGTTGAATCACTCTGTCACGACCTTCCATGCAGAAATCGATATCAAAGTCAGGCAGGGAAACTCTTTCGGGGTTGAGAAAACGTTCAAATAGTAGATCGTACTCCAACGGATCAATATCAGTGATCTTCAATGCATAGGCCACCAGAGAACCGGCCCCCGAACCCCTGCCTGGTCCGACGGGAACTTCATTTTCTTTCGCCCACTGAATAAACTCCATTACGGTCAGGAAATAACCGGGGAAACCCATTTTATTGATTACACCAAGCTCAAACTCGAGCCGGTCACGATAACGCTGGACTTCTCCGGCGTGGTTTTGCTCATCATCCTCGGGATCAAGAATCTTGGTCAACCGAACGTCGAGACCTTGATACGACAATTCACTGAGAAAGGATTCTGGGGAATGTCCCTCAGGTATCGGATACTCAGGCAGATAATATTTTCCAAGATCGAGTTTAACGTTGCATCGTCTGGCGATTTCCACTGAATTGTCGAGTGCTTCGGGGATGTCAGAAAACAATTCCGACATTTCTGCAGCTGTTTTCAAATATTGTTCTGGTGAATAGCGCCTTTCACGTCGCGGATCATCGAGGGTCCTGCTGTCGTGGATGCATACCCTGACCTCGTGAGCCTCGAATTCTTCACGAGTTAGAAATCGAACATCGTTTGTCGCAACCACTGGTAAATTCAGTTCGATCGCCAAGTTAACAGCCAATGCGTTGTAATCTTCTTCGTTTTCCCGACCCGTCCTATGCAACTCTAGGTAAAAGGAATCAGGGAAAACAGCCTGCCAACGCTCAGCTCTTCGCCTAGCCCCTTCGGAATTGCCCGTCAGAAGTAATCGACCAATATCACCTTCTCGACCACCAGATAAAGCAATCAGCCCATCTGATTGATCCTCAATCCAACTACGTTTAAGGCAGGCAAGCCCCATGTATTGTCCTTCGCCATAAGAGCGGGATATGAGCTCGCAAAGATTGCGATAACCCTGATCATTTTTGGCAATCAATACGAGAGGAGTGGCTTCTTCATTGCTGTTATCCCCCACAACGCTAACATCACACGCGACAATCGGCTTGACACCACTCTGTTGGGAGGCGTTGTAAAATTTTATGAGGGCAAAAAGATTATTGCGGTCGCTTACCGCAATAGCAGGCATGGCGTAAGACAAGCACTGCGCGACCAGTGGTTTAATGCGTACCATTCCATCGCTCAGTGAGTACTCTGAGTGAACTCGAAGATGGACGAATTCCCTAGTCATTAGCGTTCGAATATCCCTGTCAAACCGGTCACCCCAAGACACCGATATTATACGAACCCGATACTTCGCTAAAGACTCATAACAATCTCTAGCGATTTTTTAGACTAAACTGAAACCCATGCCAGCATTTTCAACCAGGCGACTTACTAATTTCTGCCCCATGGCGAAAGCTGGCGTCGATATCCCACCGGGAGAAGATAGTTCATCTTGGGCAAGGCAAACGGCGCTTTCGATCAACATCTTGGCTGTAGCCCCATAACCCGGGTCCCGATCGCCAGTCACGCGGCCGATCANATCNNACTTNGGATCNTCAGGNTGCATCGCGAAAAAGTCAATTTCAAAGTANCCGTTTTTTATGGTTTCCTCGTCTGGACCTTCACCNGGCGAGGNAGCCATTCGTACAAGAAGATTCCTGGTGGGCGTAAATGCGCTAGCTGCCATCATCAACCCAGTACCACCTGCGAGCAGCGCGGCTCGAGTGTAACCACCGGGGCCATCCCCTGTCAGAACTGCCTCGTCGTAGCGAAAGTCCCCTCCCCANGGATAACCGAGTAACGAGTGAGTACGTCTAACAACGCGCGTGTTAATCCCAGCCATTACGAAGGGTCCCGTCCACTGACCGAAGTNCTTGTCATAACTTGCCCCGGACTGATCAGCACCGTCACCCCCTCTGGGCATATTTGGCGGATTAAGTGCGTAGGGGTCAGCCATAATGTCGATCAATCCTGGATCAACCCTAGCTTCTTCCATCATATTGATCATACTGGCGACCGTGCCGCCACTGACTCCTCCAGATTGACCAGCAACTCGGTACTTNACCCGNGGTGCATAAACGCCATGCAATCNATGCATTTCGTCTTGCATGAAGAGAGTGCCCAAATCAGAAGGTATCGAATCGAAGCCGCAAGTATGGACAATACGTGCACCCGAAGCCTCCGCAGTGGCATGGTGCGCAAAAATCATCTTCTGCATCCAATGCAGTTCACCCGTCAGGTCACAATAGTGAGTGCCTTCTTCCGCACAAAGCTGCACTAACAGCGAACCATATAAAGCATAAGGCCCGACGGTCGTGCAAACTACGCTTGTTGNGGCAACAAGCTGGCGCAGGGATTCTTCGTTATGGNTATCGGCTAGGAGCTGCGGGAGCTTATCTGCATCTNCACCGGCCACTGCCACACGTAACTCATTCAACTTGCTAGCGCTCCGGCCCGCCACAGCCCACTTGCATGACCCATTAAGACCGTAGGTCGCAAACATGTACTCAGCAGCTAGCTTTCCAGTGAATCCAGTNGCACCCAAGATAATTACATCAAAAANGCGGTCAGTCACAANACCTCCTTTTNGCTGNNCCGTTCAGCGAGCCCCTTAGCCTCAACTCTTCAAAGTCAGAAACCCNGTCAAANTGAAAAATGCTTTAAGNNAGGAACCTGCACCCNACATTGTAGCAGCTNTAATCTACCTAGCTGCTATCTNGAGAACACAATGCTAACCCCAGGGTAGACGCATTAGGCTGCTGACATGCGACTGCCCAGNNAATCCCTNACTTTGCTGACTATTGACTTAATCGCTTCAGGCGCGATCAGTAGAGCCGGCGTGACCACTAACGTAAGCAGCGTAGCAAAACTGAGGCCCGAGACAACAGCAGATGCTAATTGCACCCAGTAAGATGCAGTGGGGCCGCCGACTTCTATTTCCCTACCTATAAGATCTATCGAGACCCCACTAGCGAGCGGCAGGAGTCCTAAGCCAGTAGTGAAAGTCGTGAGAAATACTGGCCTCAAGCGTTGGCATCCCGTTGTCATAATTACCCGCTGCATATCCCACCCGGGGTTTTCTCGCCGGAGATGATTAAATGTATCAATCAAAACNATGTTGTTATTCACGATAATCCCCGCGAGAGCGACAATACCAATCCCGGTCATAATCGCGGAAAAAGGATACCCCGTCACGATCAACCCAAGCAGCACGCCTATGGTTGACATGANGACCGCTGAAAGAATCAAGAGAGCCTGATAAAAACTATTGAACTGAGTAACCAGCAGAATACCCATCGCCATCAATGCTAGTGTAAAGGCCACNCCTATAAATTGGTTGACCTCCTGTTGCTCCTCACTCGCACCACGAAATTTGATATCAATAGACTGGTNTNTNTCTTGCGTTGACAGCCACTCTCTAATTTCATCCAACTTGTCATTTGGCAACACACCTTGCTCAGTATTGGCCCGGACGTACATGACACGGCTGCCGTCTTGACGGAAAATNCTGGACACCTTCGATTTCGCGACTCTTTCGACAAAACTACTAATCGGGACCTGGCCGCTGCTGGTACTAACCCTGAGGTTGTCGAGCTGCGAAACCCCTCTGTACTCCTCCGGATACCTAATTCGGATGTCCACCTCATCNTCTACATCGTCAGGGCGGTAACGTCCAACTAATACACCATTCGTGATCAACTGAATCGCNGCTCCCACACTCGTCACATCGGCGCCGGTCATTGCGGCCTTCGCCCTATCCACTTCAATCTGCCACTCGATCCCTGGCATCGGCGCCGTGTCATCGACTGCCACCAGACCTTCCATTTCCTCNAGATGGGCCCGAATCATTTTGGTGTGATCTGTTAGAACCTTAAGATCTTCGCCTCGAAGACGGATCTGAATGTCTTTGCCAACTGGAGGCCCCATTTCCATCGAATTTATCTCTGCCCGCACGCCTGGAATATTCTTAATAGCATCTTCCATCGCTTGCTCAACTTGCCATCCATCTAGCTCCCGGGTACGACGATCAGATAGCTTCATAAACATGGCGCCTATCTTGTCCGGAGCGCTCCCACCATTACCAAAACTTGAGTGGCCACCTCCAGCACGCGTGTAACTGCTGTCAATATATCCAACCTCTTGAACACGCCTCTCCACGTCGAGCACAATATCCCTGATTTCTTCAGCGCTGTAATTGCCTCGCGCCGAGATATTGACTCCAGTGAAATTTGGCTCCACATCAATGAAGTATGTCGAACCTACGCCCCTGGTGCTGTATGCCTGCAGAATCGCTACCAGGAGGACTGCCGTGCAGCAAATTACAATCAAAGGATGAGCTGTCGAGAGACGCAGCAGTCGCGCATAAGCGCCAATGATGCCGCCCACTTCATCGAATCGACCCTGATTAATCAGCTGGTGGTAGCTCCCCTCCACCCGGGTCTGTTGTCTTGAGATCATAGCACCCAATACCGGGGCAAATAGCAACGCGTACCCCAGAGAACCCACTAGCACAGCGAAAACCGTGATTGGCAGATACTTCATGAATTGTCCAGCAACACCTGGCCAAAACATCAAGGGCAAAAATGCGGCCAATGTCGTCATGGTTGAGGCGATGATAGGCAAGAACATCCTGTTAACAGCGTAGGAGAAAGCTGCTTTTGGCGAAGCTCCATCTTTTAAACGCCGGTCCGCCAACTCAACAACAACAATAGCGCCGTCTATGAGCATACCGAGGCCCAGCAACATGCCGAACATCACCATAAAGTTATAGGTATAACCAAGCAGATTCACAATCATGAAAGCAAACATGAAAGAGAAGGGAATACCCAGCGCGACCAGAAGCCCAGAGCGGATACCCACAGCCGCGACAACGACGGTAAGCACCAGAAACATCGCGGTGGTAATATTCCCCTCCAACGTGTCTATCTGGTCAACCGTATCGCCCGTCATATCGGCTATGTAACTGACTTCAACATTTGCTGGGAAGTTCTTTCTGACTTCCTCAACGACCGTTTTAACTTCTCTAACAACATCTACAATTGACGTATTCGCCCGCTTCGCGACCTCAACAACAACGGCCGAGCTGCCGTTAGCTCTTGAATAACCATCAGCATCCTTGAACGTTCTTCGTAAACTAACAACGTCAGCCAACGTAATCACACCGTCTGATGTTGCTTTCAAAGGTATAGAAAGAACATCTTCACCAGTCTCTATAACCCCGGGTATTTTTATCGAAAACCTGCCACGCCCCGTATCAACAGACCCTGCAGCGATAAGGCGATTATTTCTACCAACGGCTGACAACAGCTCTTCATTGCTAATCCCATAGGCTTCAAGTTCGCTGGGATCTATAACGGCTTCGAGTACTTCTTCCCTATCTCCTTCTAACCTAGCCTCTAGTACGTCATCAATTGTCTCAATCTCATCACGCAACTCTCTCGCCAGACGAAATTTTATGCGCTCAGATATTCCTTCACCGCCAATACCTACTGAGATGATTGGGAAATCCGACATTGAAACTTCGCGAATTATCGGCTCTTCTGCAGTAGAAGGTATTTTCGCCTTGGCCATGTTGACGGCCTCACGGACATCAACCAACGCCTGATCCTGGTCAAATTTCGTATCAAATTCGACTACGATGGTCGCTGATCCTTCACCGGCATACGCGTCCAGCTCTTCAACACCCTCTAAACTGCGCAACTCCAATTCCATAGGTCGGACCAGAAGCCGCTCGGAATCCTCGGGGGAAATCCCTTCATGAAGAATTGTCACAACTACTATCGGAATCGGTACATCTGGATCCATCTCGATAGGTATGGCAGAGTAAGAGGCGAGTCCTGCAAAAACAATCGCGGCAAGCACTGACATCATGGTCCGCGTTCTCTCGATCGCGGAGCCAATCACGCTCTGAATCATCGGGTTCCCTACTGCTTTGCTAAAGCTACCAGAGGCGTGAGATCCAAGATTACTTCCTGACCTTCAAACACCTCCTCGTGCCCGACCGTTATAAGATCTATCTCGTCCGGAAGTCCTGAGACGAAAACCCCGGCCGGGCTCTCGCCCACCACCGTAACTGACCTGAAACGGACTCTACTAGACGAATCGACGATCCTCACGCCAACCTCGCCCTCGTCATCCAGCACCATTGACGCAGGCGAGATTAGATGAGCCCTTTCAACACCAACAGGAACGCGCATTTCCGCTGTTAATCCTGCCCTAACCGCAGCGCCAGGGTTTTCCACCGTTACTTCAACCGGAAAGGTTCTTGTCTTCATATCGGGAGAGTAACCAATGTAACTGACCTTCCCTCTCAGCGTTTGGTTCGTTATCAAATTAACGTCCACTCTATCNTCTAAGGCTATCTGTCCTATATTCNTTTCAGCNACCTGGCCAAAGATCAGAATTGGGTTTACTTCCATCAAGCTTANGCACGTCTCGCCAGGCGANAGAAAATCACCCACNTCCNCAAACTGCATGTCGACAACACCGGTAAACGGGGCNANGATTTCGGTTTTTTCGAGCGCCANCTGCGCGTGCTTAGCGCGTGTTTTACTCTGCTCCAAAGCNGCCCTGGCNTTCGCCAATAGCACTTCCGACTGCAGACCTTTCTCTTTTAAGTCTACAAAACCGTCAAATTCCAGCTGCGAGCTTTGCAGTTCTGCTAGCGCCTGCCTNTATTCATTGCGGCGCGCGTCCACGGCTATTCGACATAAAAGTTGTCCCTTTTCGACACGCNTACCCTTTTCTCCTGGCAAGGCTTCNATTTTGCCAGCGATTTCCGATTTCACTTGAACTACTCTATTCGGCTTCGTTTGACCCCTAACCTTGAGGAAAACCTCTTGCTCTCCCGCCAAACTTTTGATGCCGCGGACGTGCCTAATCTGAGCAGATAATTCACGAGAAGTTTGAACATCGGCGCTAACCGGTTCTGACGACAAGTTACCCGATAGCACCCATATCGCCATGGAGGCCAAAAAAAATGCCACAAACAAATGCTTATTAGTCACGTTGACTCCAGTCAAAAACACACTGCGGCCGAGTCGCAGCGCTACATCTTAAAGACCAGACAATTGAATTTATTACTCTTGTCATCGGCGGGCAATATAACTCGATCCAACCCAATATACGTCTTTCGCGACCATATGGATCGTTTAAAGCCGATGATGCTTGTCCGAAGGCTGCGCATTGTAACCAAAGCGCGGCAGCTTTCAACTAACACTTAGAAGTTAGTCTTCTCTAACTTCGTCACAAAGACTAACTAAGACCGAAAAAGCATCTTATCGCTTCGTGCCATGGGAATTATTTCCTAGGGCCTCTTTTGATGATTACCGAGACTAAACAGTCAGGCTGCACCATGACGCAAAACAGACCCACCTCGCTGACCCGTATGTTCGTCGTTTTCTAGAATGACCTGACCATTACAAAGGGTCGCACGATAGCCCCTTGCTTTCTGGATAAATCGAGGTGCATTACCAGGGAAATCATTCACAATCTCCGGCATACATTCAGACAGTGTGTCGAGATCAATGACATTGATATCCGCTTTCTGCCCAACTTTGAGCGTGCCCCGATCCACCAACCCTATGATCCGTGCAGGTGCGGAGGTTAAACGACGAATTGCTTCGGCAAGGCTGAACAGACCAGTATCTCTATGCCAGTGCGATAATGTGAAGGTTGCCCAACCAGAATCCATGATCTGACTAACGTGGGCGCCCGCATCACCCAAGCTTGGAATACAGTATTCATTCGAGATAGCATCTGCGAGAACATCTAAATTTTGATTGAAAAAGCGCAGAGTAAACAGTGCCTGTCCTTTCGTTTCTCGGCTCAGTCGAATGTAGGTTTCGACCGGTGTTTCCCCCACTCGAGCGGCCATAGCCTGGAGGCTCTCTTTTTCACCACCAACATAATCCGGCTTATCTCCTGCCCCCAGATAAAAGATCTGATCAGCACTGATCATGGAACCTTTATCATTCGCGTGATCAATTAACTGCTGTCTAAATACTTTGTCTTCCAAAGCTGCGAGGCGGTCATAAAAGCTTTTTTCAGCAAGCTCTTTCCAAGGACCACCCACCCAAGCCAGATAAGCCTGCATACCAGTAACAAAACCCGAAGATCTGGGAATGCAAATAGCATTGACGTCGAGGCCTGCATCACGCATCTCGCCGATACTCTTATCGACTTTTTTGCTATAGCTAAAGGAACGTCCGGTTCCATGACTGAATAGCACTCTTGCATGCTCCGCCTCTTTTCGAACCAGCTCCATTTCTCCCTCATAGGCCTTGGAAAAATTCATCACGTTCTGCATGAGTCCATCTTCCTCACCTACAGCCCGAGCAATTTCTACCAATTCATCATGTTCAGCATGGGTGCCAGGGACATGCCGACCATCTGGGAGNTAGTGTCCAAGAAATCTTGAGGTAGAGAAACCTACAGCCCCCTGCTGCACCGCTTTGCGGACAATCTCCGCCATTTGTCTTTTCTCTTCATCGGTAGCCTGATCCTCTACACCACGATCACCCATGACATAGAAACGTAGAGCGCAATGACCGATCAGACCTGCAACATTAATCGCCGGGTCGAGGTTATCCAGTTCATCCAGGTATTCTCCGTAGTTTTCCCAATTCCATGAGAGACCATTAAGGATAGCGTCTCTCGGGATGTCTTCTACTGTCTCCATCATGCCCGCCAACAATTCCTGGTCTCCAGGTCTAACGGGCGCAAACGTCACTCCACAATTTCCCAACAAAGCAGTTGTGACACCATGCCANCTGATCGGCGTCAGCATCGGATCCCAACCGATCTGAGCATCTAAATGAGTATGTATATCTACAAAACCAGGTGTAACGATATGACCTTTTGCATCAATCTCTGATCGACCTGAAGTCGTCACTTGTCCGACCTCAACAATCGTGTCTCCATCAATCGCAATATCTGCTCCGAAGGGCTCTCCACCGGTTCCGTCCACAACAAGACCATTTCTNATTACNAAGTCATGCATCTNTTTCCCCCTCAAGTCATTCTTAATTACACATATAAAATCTTTTGGGTTCTCNCGAGTTTTANGCTCTAGAGCCCTCAAAGGTGGCGTTACCGAAGGCTCCAAGCTTAACGTTACCGCTAATCTCATCACCATTAACCGTCGCGCTAATTTCCAGGGTCATTGGCATCGGCGATGTCATCTGTACTTCCCAAACCAGGTTATCGCCGTCCACCGTACCCCCGCTAAATTCCTGTGTACCCTGATCTCCTGCCATCGTTCCTGAAAGATTTCCACCATCAGTAACTAGAGTCAATGTAGCTTTTTGCGCTCCCATCGGAGAGTTAATTGTGCAATCCCAAGAACCATCAGCACTCATATCTTATTCCTCATCATAGTAGAAACTAGACAATAACTGTGACGCGTTTAAAGTGCCAGTTAATCTATACNACNAGCCGANCACGTGCCCGANTTAGTCAAGCATACGTGGTAGGCGAGAAAGCCTGCTGTTTCCTCATCAAAGGGGCTGGTAGTCAGTGTTCTTACCAATTTCGGCATGTCGGTAGAAGAATGTGAACGTCGCACCTAATGGCGTAAGCCCCAATCTTTTCGCGTTACCGCAATTGATAAAACGGGAAACCTCTGGTGGCGCTTCGGGTACCTGTTTTATAACGTCACCCCACGCGAGTGTCGTCAGCAAGTCTTAAGCGGGGTTTCTAACGCGTCGCTCTGAAATTGCAAAAACGTGTGGCGTCTGCNCCGAGGGGCTGCGCACGNAGGCTTGCTCCAATTCGAGACGAGTTNCTTAAGAGTAGCGCTTCGCGTTCTTAGTGTTAAACTTTTTAACAGACTTATTCAGGAACTTATTATGGCTCTATTAGCTCTTGGTGTTGGATTTGGACTGACGGTTGGCGCAGGAATCTTTTTCTTATTAATACGTCCAGCGCTTAAGGAAAGAGCGGAGGCAGAGGCTGCCAACATGAAGTCATTGGCTCGAGATAAAATCTCTAATTCTTGTGAACCCGAGACAGATGCTACTAAAGAGAGACAGGATCAGTGATCACGAGGGATATTTGATCCGGTATCTTTTCCATGTCAATTAAAGAGGACCTTGCTTCATAATCGCCAGCTTTTGGAGTCACGTCACCACTTCGCGAAAGTCTAGCCGTCACTACAACATCGTCAAAATCGCCAAGCCCCATTCCCTGTATCATCGACATACTCTCATCAAGAACAACAGCCCGCGGCAAAGCTGAGACAGGCAAGCGTTGAACAGCAAGCGGAGCCGGAGGCCCACCCGCGGCCCTGGCAAAGATAAAGACTATCGCATCACTGGGCACTCTTACCGCGTCTGCGACGCTGACCTGGACCAGAATTGACCGTCCTTCTGGTCTCTCTATCAATTTCTTTTCACCGGAATCAAGGTTTGTGATTGCCCGGCGCAAAATATCAGCGCGCTCGCCCGAGACACCTGTTGCCAGGGCTTTCCTAAACCAAGTCAGCGCTTGTTCACGCTCACCCCGGGCAATTGCTGCAACCCCCTCCAACTCAAGCATACTAGTGTTGTGTGGATTCAAGGACAATGCGCGATCAACCGCGCGTCTGACATCTGGCGTCATCGCTCTATTGTTACCTAAAAAAAGCGCTTCGGCGTATGCACTCTGTAAGCCCGCGTCATTTGGAAATTTTTCTCTTAATCTTTCAAANATCACCAAGGCCTCATCTAGCCGACCCAGAGATTGTAGTGAACGAGCGACATAGAAATTCAATTCTCCGTCNGCAGGCCTGCGCGATGCACGAGCAGCAAGTTCATCTAGTAGGCTTTCGTATGCCTTTACATCAGCTCTATCCAAGCTTCTGAGCTCTTGCATCAGTCTGAAGTCAGTTATTGCACCTCGTCCGAGCCCACCATCCGAATATATGAATAGGGCGAAAAAAGGTACCAGCAACGCCCCTATCCAAATCCAAACCCGACCATTACTGGGAGATTTAGTAAAAGAAGTTGTTCCTTCCGCGTCCGATAACAGATCCTGTCTTGCTTCAATCTCGAGACTCGCAGCATCACTATCGGAATAATCAAGATCCGCTATCCGCTCGCGAAACAGCTCAACATTCAGCTCTTGGCGCCCCTGTTCATCAGATGCATTTCGCAGGAGCAATGGCGCGAGAATAAACGNGGCTGCAAATACCGACAACATGACCAGTACCAAATAGAACATCATGACTAATCTGACTTCCCGAGCAATTCATCCAAACGACTACGATCATCTTCTGAAAGTGATGGCGTTGATTGCTTACGTCGCGTAATTCGATACAGAACGAGGAAGGCAACTATGAACAACATTACGGGCCCAAACCAAAGAGCAAAAGTCCGAACACTAATCCTTGGATTGTAGAGAATAAAGTCTCCGTAACGTTCGTGCATAAAAGCCAGAATCTCGACGTCGCTATAACCCTCGAGGACCATCCGGTGAGTTTCTCTCCGAAGATCTTGAGCAATCATGGCGTCGGAGCCAGCGAGATTGGTGTTTAAGCACTGTGGACAGCGGAGCTCCGCAATTAGATTGTCATATCGCTCAGCGAGTTCTTCGTTCGGGAAAGGGTAAGCGTCAATTGCGGACCAAACGGGACTGGCAAAATTCAGGAGAAAAAAAACAACTAATCTCAACATTACCCGCCTTCCTTCAACAGATTGATCACGGGCACAAATTGCTCACGCCATACCAGAGTATTAACAGGTCCGACGTGACGAAAACGGATTACCCCTGCTGCGTCGACAACGAAAGTCTCGGGAGCGCCATAGACACCGAGNTCAATAGCTAAGGTTCCTTTGTCGTCTACCACGCTAAATTCATATGGATCTTCATAGCGAAGCAGCCATGCCTTGGCTCTGTCCGTATCATCGTTGTAATTTATGCCATAAAGTGGAATTTTTTCTTCACGGCTAATCCTCATGAGTTCAGGATGTTCAACCACACAGTTCGGACACCAGGTTGCCCATACGTTTACTAGAGATATTTCGCCAAGAAGGTCTTCGCGTCCGCGCTTGATGGTCGCTTCATGCAGATCATCCAATGAAAAATCCGGCATGGGCTTATCGATGAGCACTGAAGGCAAATAGTGTGGGTCCTTAAGACCAAACCCCAAACCCAAGAAGGTAGTGAGCACCAGAAAAACGATAAGCGGGACAAGCAAACTTTTACTTAGGGTCACGCAAACGCTCCGTCAGGGACCAAACCTTTTTTTGTTCGGCCGCGACGCCTGTATCGACGATCCATCAATGTTACAAAACCGCCAGCCGCTACCATGAGACCACCCAGCCAGATCCATCGAACAAAGGGTTTTACGTGCACCCGCACCGCCCAAGCACCATCACCCACAGGTTCTCCTAGCGCGACGTATAAGTCGCGTATTAACCCCGGATCTAGGTCTGCTTCAGTCATAACATTGCGGCTAACATTGTAAACGCGCTTTTCAGGCCTCAAGGTCGTCATCTCTGTCTCACCGCGCCAAACTGAAAATGTCGCTTGATCTGAAACATAGTTGGGGCCATTGATTCTTGACATTTTTTCGAATCTGAACTCGTAACCACCGAGAGACATCGAATCNCCTGGTTCCATTCTCACATCGCGGCCATCCGAGTAATAAGTGGTGACGACCACGCCTAACATAGCTATAGCAATCCCAGCATGACCAATGACCATGCCCACATAAGAGGCCGAGGGCACTCGCCAACCATCTTTGACGGTAAGCTGCCAATTCTTACCAAGTAGCAATAAAATCCATAAACCAATCGTTTCGATCACAATCGCTACCGGTTCTAGAGATANACCAGAAATCAACGTAATCGCCACCACCAATACAGGCGACCCAGCGAGAAGAGCCCAGTGTTCATTTAGCAATACTGTAGAATCTGTTCGNCGCCAACGACTAAATGGTCCAACCATCATGGCCAAGAGCAACAATAGGGTGACAGGAACGAATACACGATTGAAGTAAGGCGGTCCCACAGAGATCTTCTCTCCATCGGTAATAACTTCATAAATCAGAGGATAAAGCGTACCCAGCAGTACCGCTGCCGTAGAGACTACTAGCAAAAGGTTATTTGTTAGCAGCATGGCCTCCCGCGAGGTCGCGCTGTAAGTNGCTTCACTGCGTATGCCTGATGCCTTGANAGCGTAGAGTGTTAAAGAGCCACCGATAACCATTACCAGAAATGTCAGGATGTAGAGCCCGCGTGTTGGATCTACCGCAAAAGCATGAACCGACGTTAGTACTCCAGACCTTACTAAAAATGCACCAAGAAGACTTAAAGAAAACGTCGCGATCGCTAGCAGAACGGTCCAGCTTTTAAATACACCCCGTTTTTCGCTTGCTGCAAGAGAATGAATCAAAGCTGTTCCGACCAGCCAGGGCATAAACGAAGCATTTTCAACCGGATCCCAGAACCACCAGCCTCCCCATCCTAATTCGTAGTAGGCCCACCAACTACCCAGTGTTATACCAATGGTAAGAAAGGCCCACGCCGCATTAGTCCACGGTCTTGACCATCGCGCCCAAGCTGCATCCAAACGACCTGTCGTCAAAGTGGCGATCGCTAATGCAAAGGGGACAGAAAAGCCAACATAGCCCATATACAACATCGGGGGATGAACTATCAGCCCAAAGTCCTGCAGCAACGGGTTGAGATCTGCCCCATCCGCAGGGAAAAAAGGTAATGAACGGTCGAAGGGATTAGAAGCAAATAAAATAAAAGCTATAAACCCAACATTCAATAATCCCATGACACTCAAGACTCGCGCTTTCATGTCCGTCGTCAGCGATCCGCTGAAAAAGGCTACAGCAAGNGTCCAGCCGCCCATAATAAGAGTCCAAAGCAGGAATGAACCTTCGTGAGCTCCCCAGATGGCGGATATTTTGTACTGGATCGGCAAAGCTGAATTGGAGTTATTGGCGACATACTGGACAGAAAAGTCATCCGCTAGAAAAGACTCCATTAGGCAGATAAAACTGAACAACAAAAAGACGAAGACGCCTCCAGCGATGAACCCTCCACTACGCATTAAACTCACATCNCTTCGAACAACCCCTAATGCNGGCAGNGCAGACAACGCCAAGCTNAGACAAAGAGCAAGGATTAATGCAAAGTGACCAAACTCCGGAACCATCAGCCGCCAACCCCACTNTTACTTCCTGTCACAACGCCAGTCTTNAGCCGAGCTTCAGCATGAGCCTCCGCGACNACATCGGCGATCTCGGGGGGCATATAATTCTCATCATGTTTCGCCAGCACTTCTTCCGCAACGAAAATTCCAGCAGCATTAAGCTGACCTCTAGCGATGATCCCCTGCCCCTCTCTAAATAGGTCAGGCAGAATACCGATGTATTGCACAACAACCTCCGAATCACGCAAATCCGATATCGAAAAACTGACTGATAAGTCTTCGGCCGAACGATGGACACTTCCTTCAACGACCATACCACCAGCTCGGATCATCCGATCCACCGGTGCTTCACCCGCAACAATCTGCTCCGGGGAGTAAAACAGGTTGATATTTTCATTCAATGCGAGGAGCGCAAAAGCAGTTGCACCACCAACACCCGCCACTAAAAATAGCACTAATAAAAGGCGATTTCGGCGATGCGTTTTCATCTTGCCAAATTTCATTAACGCTCCCCTGACCCTGCATCTACTCTTTTTCTAAAATTTTTTTCCATCTTGATTAGCTGTTTTCTAACACGTCGAGGCCACCATAGGTTAATCGACAGAACCAATAGGGTTATCGCGTAAGCAAACCAAACAAAAGCACCATGGCCATCCATTAAAATAAACGCTTCAAGCGAATCGAACTTCATCTCGACATCACCCATGTTTTAACCCAATCCGTTTCACGCTCCCTTAGAAGAATCTCGTTCCGCAATCTGGAAAACCAGACCGTAAACAAAAAAAGATGATAAGCGACTATCATAACCAGCAGAGGTAACCACATTTCCATCGGCATAGAGGGTTTTTCTGTCAACGTGATGCTCGCCGGCTGGTGCAGGGTGTACCACCAATCAACTGAATACTTAATGATAGGCAGGTTCACTACACCGACAACTGCCAGAATGGCACAAGCTCTGCCTGCATTACTCTGTCTAACCATCGCGGCTCGCAGCGCCATCATGCCGATATAAAGAAAAAACAATACTAATGTTGAAGTTAATCGCGCATCCCAAATCCACCAAGTTCCCCACGTTGGCTTGCCCCAGATCGCACCAGTCATTAGGGCCAAAAAGGTAATCGAAGCGCCTACCGGGGCGATTGCCTGAACTGCCATATCTGCTAACTTGATCCGCCATACCAAAAATACAGCAGCAGCGACCGCCATCATGACATAAGCGTTTTGAGCTACTGCAGCAGCTGGGACATGTATATACATGATTCGAACGCTATGACCCTGCTGATAATCCTGAGGAACAAAGAGTAGCGCCCAGATTGCTCCTCCCAATAGTAATATTAACGATATCGGTAGCAACCAGGATTGCCAGACGGTGGTCATCTCAAAGAAAGATTTGGGTGACCCTAATCGGTGGAACCAGTTCAGCACGTTACAAGTAACCAAGGCAGATATGTAAGAGGATAAATTCTATCATTGATCCACCGCGACTCGGAGGCCCGCGGCGATGACAGGCGGCGATAAGGAAGTAGCCGCAAGCAACGCTGCTAATAGCCAATAAACGTAACCAAGCACGCTGTCACCAACCATCGCAGATTGCACCATCGCAATACCTAGGACCAACAGTGGTACGTATAGCGGTAGCACTATGATAGTTATCAATAGACCTCCACGTTCAAGGCCTACCGTCAACGAAGCACCAATCGCTCCCAGCAGGCTCAGAATAGGGGTAATGAGTAATAGAGCGAGCATCATAATAAGGATCGTTATGGTATCCACATAGAAAACTAAGCCAATGACAGGGGATACAAGGATCAATGGCAGTCCGGATACCAACCAATGTCCGACCACTTTACCTAATACCAAGAGAATGAGGGGCTGCTCTGAAACCACCATCTGCTCGAGCGAACCATCGCTATAATCACGGTTAAACATCAAATCCATAGACATTAACGTCGCTAGCAGCGCCGCTATCCATATAACTGCAGGTGCAACCTCACCCAGTTTCTCAGGTTCGGGACCAATTCCAAGCGGGAACAAACTGACCACTACGGCGAAAAACACGAGAGGATTGAGCACTTCTGATGCTTCTCGAAGGTGTAANCGAAGATCTCTGACAATAACACTAAANACTAGTTTCACAATGTCAGGTCCAAAAGTTTGACANCATGCTCAACGCGCAACTGCTGATGNCTAGTCAGAATAATACTTCCGCCACTTTCAAGTTGATTCGAAAACGCTTGGATTANCGAAGACTGCCCCACCGGATCTATTGCGCTGAATGGCTCATCCATGATCCAACAGGGGTTTTGACAAAGGAAAAACCGCGCTAGACCTACCCNTTTTCTCTGACCCTCCGACAATAGAGCGCACAGCGTATCCTGGTAACCTNCTAGGCCGAGCTCAACCAAAACACGATCTATTTCATCGATCGAGGCTTCGGAGCCTTGNAAACGACAAAGCCATCGTATGTTTTCAGCTACCGTTAGCCTCAGGTCTACTCCAGTCTTGTGCCCCATGAAGAGTGGGAAATTCTCCAATTGCCAGTCAACATTNCCCTCATAATCAGTAAATAGCCCCATCAAAATTCTAAGGAGTGTACTTTTACCACTGCCATTAGCTCCACGAACATGCAATATCTCGCTGCTATCCAGCGAAAAACATAGATTGTCGAACAGACGGTTTCTCGACCGCTGACAGGTTAGACCTGTAGCCTGCAGCATAATTTCACNCCCTAGCGTCATTATACTATTTTCTCTTACCAAGCCTCCCTATAATCTCTGCCTTGTCCAAGACAGGCTCAGCCGTGATATTCAAAAACGCTACAATATTTCGTTTAGCGGATTCTATNGAAACAGATTCCNCGACGCTCCAAGCAGCCTTTAACTCGAAAACCTTTATACCCTGCTCCGGTGTCCGCCCTTCTTCATTTGGTTGGGTGTCGCCAATCCCAGATCAAGCTCTTATTCACNAAGTCGCAGGTTGTCTTCTAATCTGCGCCAAGCGAGAGGATAAAGTCGTACCAAGCACTGCCTTAGCAGATACGTTGAATGAAAAAATTCAGAGACTGGAGACCCTCGAAGATCGTCCGATCAGGGCGAAGGAGAAACAAAGGCTCAAGGAAGATGCTCTGGCAGAACTCTTGCCACGAGCACTCCCAAAATCTAAGAAGATATTCGGTTATATCTCCCATTCAGAGNGCCTGNTGGTTCTTGACACCTCCTCGGCCGCGGAAGNNGAGATGTTTCTCGGTTGCCTTCGTGAAACACTTGGTACACTTAAAGTCGTTCCACCTCAGGTTAAGTCAAAGCCGATTGATATATTCACTCACTGGCTGCGAACGCGACAACTGCCTGAACATTTTTCTTTCGGGGATCAATGTGATCTGTTCGACCCGGAGGAAGGGAGCTCGGTGACGCTTCGCAAGCAGGACTTGGCGACATCGGAGGTCCGTGTCCACCTAGACGCTGGCAAAAGCTGCACGAAGCTTTCACTGATTTGGCATGGAGATCTCAAGGTGACGGTCGATAAGGATCTCGTACTCCGACAGATAAAGATTCTGTCCTCCGACGATTCGATGGATGAGGAGGATGATNTCACAGCAAAGCTAGATGCTGCCTTCGTAAATATGACACTCGAACTTTCGCGTTTCTTGCCGGCACTCTTCTCAGCACTTGGCGGCGAGTCACGCGACTGAGCGACTTGAAGTTTAGTATNATCCTGATTAAAAATTCATCGCGNNAAAACACATCNGATCGATAACATGCCATTAAACCCGCAAACAGCNGCCTTNGTTCAAGCCATGGCCGCGGAGCCNAGTCCTCAAACCCATNAACTTGCGCCAGAAGAGGCTCGNTTAGGCTATCGAGCCCTGGCTGAAAGCATGGGGCCAGGCCCAGATGTCAAAACTAATGATATNACCATCTCCGGTTCCAATTCCTCGATACCCATAAGAATCTACAGCCCTGAAAGTACGGCGCCCCTTCCAGTTATGGTTTTCTTTCATGGCGGAGGCTGGGTAATTGGCGACCTTGANACCCACGACCGCGAATGCCGCATACTATCNACCGGCACACCTTGCATCGTGGTCTCAGTTGATTACAGACTCGCTCCGGAACACCCATTCCCGGCAGGCCATGTCGATTGTTGGGATGCCGTGAGGTGGGTGGCTGAAAATGCCAAAGAAATCAATGCAGACACGGCCAAATTAGCGGTTGGTGGTGACTCTGCAGGCGGGAATCTATCAGCGTACTGCGCACTAATGGCGCGAGACGCAGGGCTGGAACTGAAACTCCAGCTACTTATATATCCCGCAACCGACGGCCGAGCGCATCACCCTGACAGCACTCATGAGGCTCTGCCTTCTATGGTCGAAAATGCCGATGGTTTATTTTTAAAACGCGCCACGATGAACTATTTTTCCAAACTGGTTTGCGAAGGTTTGGACCCTGTCGAAGTTGCTAAAGACTGGCGAATGTCATCTCTCCTCGCAACAGACCATAAGGGCGTCGCTCCCGCCTTTATCGCAACCTGCGAGCTCGATCCGATTAGAGATGAGGGCAACCTTTATGCGGAAAAATTAAGCGAAGCCGGTGTGTTGGTCACTCATAAAGAATGGGCAGGGCAGCCCCACGTCTTATTCCAACTTTCACCCGCCCTTGACGATGGTAAGGCACTACTAGCTGAATGCGTGGAGGCACTCCGAATCGCTTTNTACTAGGTCGCTTCGTCCNGGGCGGCGTCCGNGGCAATCTCTNCTTCAGCAGAAGAGAAGCTGAATTTTTGACCTCCAATTGAAGCTTCGTACATTAAGCCTCCTAGGGGATGAATGAANACNGCCATTCCCTTATTAAATCCATACTCTACCTGCCTNGTGGATGCAGGCCCCATGCCAGAGCTTGCAGAGGCACCGTCTGTGCCAGCCCGGGCCTGCGCGCCGAATGTCAGAACAATAGCCGATGCGCTGGCATCGAATTCAAAGCGACCACTGGTAAATTCATCAAGAGCGCGCTGATCTTGTANAAATATAATCTCGCTAAATGCTTGACCGCCAAATTGGAAGCCCAGCGATAACTCAGTCATAACAACATCACCAAGCACTTGATCGCCTTGATACACACGCCCCTTGCCATGCGAAATACCAAGAGCAAAGCCTCCTTTACCTACAGTCGGGAATACAGCATAAGCAAATGCGTTATCAAAATAGGGCTTAAGTTCAGGTGCAGACTCAAAGACATCCATAGTGCCNACAAAGTTGTCAGCGACAGCATCGTGCTTAATCATAATCAATAGGACGATAGATATGTACGACAATGTCTTTATCATTTCATATACCCCTTAGGTTCCCCGTTTCAGCTAAGACGCCCGGCGCTCGCTTATTCTAAACGCCAACTCTGACAAGCCATCGATATTCGCTAGAAGCTCATCGCCAGTTTTTACAGGCCCGACTCCTGCAGGAGTACCTGTGAAAATTAGATCGCCGGCTTCTAAAACAAACAACTCCGATAACCGACTGATAATTTCAGGTATTTTCCATATCATTTGATTAACGTCACCCGATTGACGCACGTCACCATTGATAGACAATGAAACCCCCGCGGTTTCTATCGCCCCTGTNAGTTCAATCGGAGTGATCATCGAGCAGGGCGCAGCATGAACAAACGACTTGCCAGCTTCCCATGGTCGACGCTGTTCCTTCGCNTCTGCTTGACGATCCCGTCTCGTCATGTCGACACCAACAGCGTGGCCAAAGACAAGTTGCATCGCATCCTGGACGCNTACATTGCGGCCTCCCGNGCCCAAAGCTACAACCATTTCTACTTCATGGTGAACATCGTCTGAGTGGTCCGGGTATATCATTTCATGGCCGGGCGAAAGAACTGAAAAGCTTGGCTTGATAAAAAAGAATGGAGGTTCGCGATCAGGGTCACCGCCCATTTCTACCGCATGGTCGGCGTAATTACGTCCAACGCAAAATACGTTACCGACCGGGAAAACGGCCTCTGTGCCTATTACAGGCAAAATATTTCGTCCGGGAGGATCAATAACCCAATTCATAAATCATCATGCTCGATAAAAAAACCGATAAGACAGCAGAAATACTCGCCAAAATCGGGCGCTGATAAACATCTGCTTCAGCCTCCCTGTCGCACCCATGGACATAACTCTAATAAAGACTAGAACCGCGCGATGAGCTGCTCNAGTAAGTCCATGTCGGGCTCACCGAAGACACCACTGGGGTTAATAGGTTGAACACAGACATGCGTCGCTCCAGATTCCAGGTGTGCCTGAACACGCTCTCCTATNTTGACTATGTCTCCCCACGCGAAAGTTTCGTCGATAAATCTGTCACTGCTATCTATTTCTTCATCCGTGAAACCGAGCCGTTTCCAGTTGTTCCGATAATTAGGCAATTGAGCATACATCTGCGCCGCAGCACGACCTAGCTGTCTCGCCTTGTCAGCGTCANTCNCAAGAATTACTTTCTGCTCAACACACAATAGCTTATCAGGGCCCAGAATTTCTCGGGCCGTACGAGTATGTTCCGGCGTAGTAAAGTAGGGATGGGCGCCATCAGCTAAAGTACCTGACAACTCAAGCATCTTTGGTCCAAGCGCTGCGAGAACAACAGGNGGCGGATTTTCCGGGGCCACTGCAGTGTAAGGAGCCTTCCCCATGAGTTCCAGATAATTGCGCATCGTACCGACAGGTTTACCGTAGTTATGTCCACGCACNCCTTCTACCATNGGTTTATGGCTAACACCCAANCCTAANATAAAACGGTCACCTGATTGTTCCGCCAACGTCTTCGCCGCGGCCATCGAAGCACCAGGGTCCCGATGATAAATCGATGCGATACCGGTTGCGAGAATCAAGGATTCAGTATTAGCGAGCAGCCAACCGGCGTGTACAAAAGGGTTACGACCCACCGTCTCTGGAATCCATAGTGCCGAGTAACCCAGCGCCTCAATGCGCTGAGCGAATGCCGCNGCATCTGCTGAGCCTTTAGTATCAGTGAAGTACCAGACTCCAAGCTTGCCAAGATTCATAGTAGATCCTTAAAACCTGAGGGTGACACGGACGATCATAACAACAATATGCGAGTCTTTTTAAGCTGCAGCGGTATTACTGCTTAATCGACCATAAAAGTATACAAATAAGAGAACCAGTAACCAGGGTAAGCTGAAGAGTATGACGCCATTCCAGCCGTATAAAGCTAACAGCACACCGGCCCCCAGAGAGCCTACCGCCTGGAGTCCGAAAACAAGAAAATCGTTTACCGCCTGCACTGCGAAGCCTTCAGACGGTCTATAACTCTGCGTCAACATGGTTGTGCCAGCCAGAAAAAGGAAATTCCATCCGATACCAAGCAACACCATAGACCACCAGTAATGCATCAACATCGGTTGGCCCCACCCCACAACAATGCAGGACAACATGATCAAAAAACCTGCCTGGATTATTTTTTGCACGCCGAAGCGACTGATGAGAAAACCGCTAAAGAGAGAAGGCAAATACATGGCCAGAATATGACTTTGCACTACCAAGGTAGTTTCATCCAGCGAGTGATGATCCATTTCGTGCATGCTGATCGGCGTCGCTGTCATGATGAGGCTCATAATCGTATAGCCAACGACAGCTGAAGTAATAGCCAGGATCAACTTAGGCTGAGCAAAAATTTCACCAAGTGGCCTTACCGGCTCAACCTCATCTGTAGTGTTAACAGCCTGATTACGATAAAAAAACAGCAGAATAAAAAAAGAAACGCCCATCAATAGAGACGATCCAAGGAACGATCCAACGTAATCACTGAGACCTTCGACCTGACTCAACCGATTTCCCACTTCGGGACCTAACAGAGCCGCAACTATGCCCGCCAACATCAGGAATGAGAGGCTCTTCGGCACCTCTTCGGTAGGCACGGACTCAGCGACAGCAAAGCGGAACTGATGCATAAATGCTGCATAGTTACCGATCATGAACGACGCGAAACAAAAGAGCAGAAAAGTCTTGTTCTCAATTGACCAAGCCGCGACCAGTCCTGCCAAGATGGCAATTCCCGTCCCAATCAGAAAACCTGCTTTCCTACCAATCCGAGACATCAGTAATGATGCGGGTATAGTCGCAGAAGCAACGCCGATGATCATAATCGCTAGAGGCAGCGTGGCCCACTCTGGATCCGGCGCGATGCGCGCTCCCACAATGCCCCCCAACAGGACTAAAATCGGTGTTGCCGTCTGCCCAAAACTTTGAGCCGCTGCCAACACTAGAACTGTTCGATAAGGTTGTAGATTCAAGAATCTATCGCCACGCGTCATCAATAGATCATTATGCACCTCTAAGACGCTTGCTGGTATCCGAAAAGGCTCATGAACACAGATTCATCTCAACAATCCAACATGACACGATGTCACGATTAATCAATAATCGGCACGAAACAATCGAGAATGTTGCTATGGCCGATACTCAGGTGCTAGACGCCATCATCGTGGGCGCAGGTTTTGCTGGTATGTATACGCTACACCGAATGCGTGAGGCCGGATTTAATGCCCGCGTCTTCGAGGCAGGCGATAACGTTGGCGGAACCTGGTACTGGAATCGTTATCCCGGCGCCCGGTGCGACGTGGAAAGCATGGAGTACTCTTATTCCTTTGATGCGGACCTGCAGCAAAACTGGGAGTGGAGCGAGCGCTATGCGACCCAGCCAGAGATTTTGTCTTACGCGAATCACGTTGCTGACCGCTTTGACCTGCGTAGGGATATCTCTTTCAACACCCGGGTTACCGCACTGAAATACCAAGAAGCCAATAAACGTTGGCTTGTTACCACCGATAAGAATGAAAGGGTCAGTACTCGCTTCTGCATCATGGCGACGGGCTGCCTGTCCTCCATCAATCAGCCAGCATTCGAAGGGCTCGAAAACTTCGGCGGTGAAACCTATCACACTGGCCGTTGGCCACACGAAGAGGTCAACTTCAGCGGCAAGACGGTCGGGATAATAGGAACAGGTTCATCCGCCATCCAATCAATTCCTCTAATTGCTGAAAATGCCAAACATTTGACGGTATTCCAGCGTACGCCTAACTTTTCGATTCCTGCGCACAACCAGGATCTGGATCCAGCATTCATTGAGGAAATTAAGAGCGACTATGAGAACTTCCGGTCAGAGAACCGGCAGATGTTCGGCGGTTTTGGAGCCAGACGGGCAGCATACGAAGACTCCGTTTGGGATGCTGACAACGACAAAAGGCACGCTAGATTCGAGGAGAGGTGGTCACTGGGTGGATTAGGATTCCTGCGCTCTTTTGGTGATCTCAGTCAGTCCATCGAGGCCAACGATATCGCGGCTGAATTTGTACGCGAAAAGATTAGAGAAATTGTCGATGATCCAGCCGTCGCAGAGACTCTTTGCCCTGAAGGGGTAATTGGCTGCAAAAGACTTTGTGTAGACACTAATTACTACGCGACCTTCAACCGAGAAAATGTCCAACTGATCGATATAAAGAATGAGCCGATTGAAACGCTTACCGAAGCTGGTTTAGTTACTGGTGGCGTAGAATATCAATTTGATGCCATTATTTTCGCTACGGGTTTCGATGCAATGACCGGTAGTCTGCAGAGAATTAACATTGAAGGCCGGTCCGGCTTGACGCTTAAGGAAAAGTGGGCTGCTGGGCCCCGCACCTATCTCGGGCTATCCATTTCAGATTTCCCCAATCTCTTCACAATTTCGGGGCCTGGGAGCCCGTCCGTTCTCTCTAATATGATTGTGACCATTGAACAGCATGTTAACTGGATTATGGATTGTTTAGTTTTCATGCGAGACGAAGCACTCACAACCATCGAAGCTGAACCCCAAGCGGAGGAAGGCTGGGTAAATCAAGGCAACGAACTAGCTAATATGACCCTAATGCCCAAGTGCAATTCCTGGTACCTAGGAGCGAATGTTCCAGGAAAACCTAGAATCTTCATGCCTTACGTCGGCGGCATCCCCCTTTACTTCGAGACTTGTGAGCGCGTCGCGGCCAATCGATATGAAGGTTTCGCTTTTTCTGCCAAGGCTTGATTCTCAACTATCTCAAAAGCGTCTGATTTCAGGAGATTCACCGGTAGTGCCTTTAGTGACGCCACTAACCCGAGAATTGCGTCCGGACGTCTTTGGGAATTTCCGACTTAATTCCGGTCCAGCCGCAGTTAGGCCGCCGTCAACGACCAACGACTCTCCAGTTACAAATTCAGAGTCATCGGATCCAAGGAACAACGCTGCACCTGCAATATGTTCACCTTTGCCAAAGTCGGGCCAGGGCTGCCCCTTACTGAACGCTCCTTCGACCGACGACGCATCGCCCATGCCTGCCAAGGGTGTCGCTATAAAACCTGGGCAAATCGCATTAACCCTAATCCTGTCTGGCGCCAATTCAACGGCAGCCGATTTGGACAAACTAATAACCGCCGCTTTCGCTGCTGAATAAACCAAGGGTCCTCCGTCACCACTAAGTCCTGCGATAGATGCTGTATTAATGATCGAACCACCAACACCTCGAGCTTTCATGGTTCGCGCAGCGTGTTTGATCCCCAGAAAAACACCCTTCGCAAGGACATCAAATGTGTAATCCCAATCTTCAACAGAAGTTTCCGTCAATGGACCTATCGCCCCACCAACGCCAGCATTGTTAAAAACAATATCAAGCCCTCCAAATTGATCAACCGCTTCATCAAGCATGGCCACAATGTCCGCTTCGCGTGCGACATCTGTTCTAATGAAGGTAACAGAGTCGCCAAAGCCATCAGCTCGGGCTGCCGCAAGGGCTTTTTCGCCAGTATCGGCATTGAAGTCAGCAATAACTACGCGAGCGCCCTCTTCCAAGTACCGGTTAACCGTCGCCAGTCCCATACCACTCGCGCCGCCCGTTATCACAGCCACTTTCTCTTTCAGTTTCACAAATACTCCAATCTCATCGACGCGCCATCAGCATTAAAACAGATATTTTTGGCATGCTACACTCCAGCGAAAGCAATTTGTGAGCCCAGCTATGGAAAACCGACAAATACTGATCGACTCCTTACCGGAGGGAAAACTAGCGGAATCAAACTACAAACTGGTGTCCAGCCAAGTTCCCGCAATCAAAGAAGGCGAAGTCTTATGTCAAACAATTGCCATCACGATCGGAGCAGGGACTCGAGCTGGTCTTCAAGGTAGCGCAAGCTACGCGGGCGCACCAAAAACCGGCATCGTAATGAATGGCACGGGCGTTGCGAGGATCGTCGACAGTCAGTGTGATGAGTTAAGTGTTGATGATCTAGTGGTCTGTCAGTCAGGGTGGCAAGATTTCAGCGTTCACAAGCACACTCAAGTTCAGAAGGTGTCTGACGACATCGATCCTGGTCATCACCTGGGGGCACTAGGTACTAACGGCCTAACAGCTTACTTCGGCCTCATGAAAATAGGGGAACCAACGGCAGGCGATACCGTTCTGGTCAGCGCGGCTGCGGGCAGTGTGGGTCATATGGTTGGTCAAATGGCTAAAGTCTATGGTTGTAGGACCGTGGGAGTCAGCAGCTCCCCCGAAAAATGCGCACTGCTAACCACCCGCCTGGGTTACGACGAGTCAGTCTCTTACCTAAGTCCTGATTTTCGAGCGGAGCTGAAGAACGCTTGCCCGGATGGCATCGACATATATTTTGACAATACTGGCGGTGACATACTCGGCGCCGCCCTGTTCCGGATGAACGAACAAAGTCGAATCGCTTGCTGTGGCGTCGTATCTCAGTACGATACGAGTACTCCTGCCGGTGGACCGAAGGGTATACCCGGTTTGTTAATCAACAAACGTATTAGGATGCAAGGTTTTTTGGTCTTTGATTACCTGAGTGAATACGAAGCTGCTCGTCAGCAGATTAAGGCATGGATAGACTCCGGCGAGCTAAATCCCTTGAACGACGATTTTGAGGGGCTTGAAAAAGCACCAGCCGCTTTCGTTGACTTATTGAGGGGAGGCAACGTAGGCACACGGATCGTCAGAGTCTCGAATTAATTATCTACCATGGCTGCTATCTTAGGCCTGATGACAGGATCACAGGCACTAAGGAACTCATTGCGATGTATTGCTATCCTGGCGCGATCCTCATCGTAACGGCACAGATGATGGTAATTCCTAATGCGCAAACGTCGAGGTAATGAACTCGACCTTATTCGCATATCAGCAATGTCAATCAAACCCAGTTCATCGCCAGGCGTCAGCACGATATTGCCGAGATGCAAGGAGCGGAGATAAATTCCACGATCATGCAAACTGACCAGGAAGCGGCCTAGTCGATCAACCAATCCAGCATCCAGGCATTCGGTCTGGCGCAGTGTTTGGCCCGGCAGTGGATCATAGTGAACCGCCGTGCGATCAAGATGCGGGATATCATAGATCTCTCGTACGGTGAACGTCAGTACACCCAACTCAGCTAACCGACTCGCGTTCGAAGCAAACCGGCGCCAATAGGGGAATAGGCGCGCAGAGCTAAACAGACGTTTTATCCTGAACAATTTCAGGTAAGTACCGTCCTCCAGATGGAGCACTTTATCGCCGAATTGGTCAGCAGCGGTTACTTCAGCGCCTGATCGCCATAACTCATATTTTTTTTGCGACAGTTCGAGCATTGCACTACTGAATATTTCCCTTGGTGAATATTCGATCAGCTTTGTTGAAGTTTTACAATCATACTGAGTGCCACAAGTGCACTAATGGCGCAAAAGACTAATCTTCGCTTTTGTTCGGAGCCAGCGGTGGCTGATCTGCTGGCCCTAGCAAAGGCCGACTTGGCAAGAGAACTAGCAGAATTGGNTNGCGGTGCTTTAAAATNAGCCCAAAGAAAAGAGCAAATTATGTTGCAGAGACAAATTAAAGATAAACTTGTCGTCCCACAGAACTCGCTGTCCAGGGACAAACTAAAACGATGACGCAATTTTCCGTTCTAGATCTTGCTCCGGTCATCGAAGGAGGCACTGCGGCACAATCATTGGCAAATTCACTTAGCCTTGCGCAGGCCACTGAAGAGTGGGGCTATAAGCGATACTGGATCGCAGAGCACCATAATATTCCTGGTATANCATCTTCAGCGACNAGTGTGGTCATAGGCCATATTGCAGCCGGAACTCAACGCATCCGAGTCGGNGCCGGCGGAATCATGCTACCAAACCATTCTCCTCTGGTCGTTGCGGAACAATTTGGTACTCTGGCCAGCCTGTTCCCGGACAGAATCGATCTGGGTCTTGGACGNGCACCCGGCACTGACCNGNTAACCTGGCAAGCCCTTAGAAGACATGCAACGACTGATGTAAATGAATTCCCGAGAGATGTCGTCGAATTGCAACATTACTTCAAAGATCCCCAGGCCGGTCAGAGGGTAGTTGCAACACCTGGTGCCGGCACAAATGTACCCATCTGGATACTGGGGTCCAGTCTGTTTGGTGCTCAACTTGCCGCAATGCTGGGTCTACCTTTCGCATTCGCATCTCACTTTGCTCCTGCAGCTCTAGACCAAGCTATTACAATTTATCGAGAAAAATTTGAACCCTCAGAGCAACTCGCCGAACCCTACGTGATGCTCGGCTACAACATCTGCGCCGCCACTACCGACGAGGAAGCGGGTTACTTGAGAACATCTTCCTTACAGTCTTTTGTTAACCTCCGNCGGGGTGTACCAGGTAAGCTTCCCCCACCCGTAGAGGGCTATGAGGAACAACTCTCAGGCGCGGAACAAGCAATGGTGCAGGATCTTTCGCGTTGCGCNGCAGTCGGCTCCNCTAGCTCNGTTAANTCGCAAATCGAAGCATTCCTTGAGGAAACACAGGCGGATGAATTGATCATTGTCTCATCAGTTTATGAGCATGAGGCGCGCCTTAGGTCCTACGAGATTACCGCAGACATCGTTAACTTGGTTCATTAAACATCAGCCAGGGGGTCTGAAGGGCAGTCCTTTGCCTNGCACAGCACTTTTCAGCTGACTAAATTTTTCCAAGCACGGNGTACCCCAGGTAGCCGGCTGCCACAAGCGTCACTAAAATAGATGCAATGGTTCCTATTAACCTCGGCATCGATAAGCCAGTTGTCATTCTCATACCCACTGCATGAAGTAATCTGCCAAGAACAAAGACGGACCCCATCACAATAACCCANGTATTGGCACCAACCATCAATTCAATCAGTGCAAGTCCGATCAAAAAAGTGGGGGCATTTTCGATAAAGTTCCCATGTGCACGAACCGCCTGCTGCATGGCGTCAACGCCACCATCCCCTATTAATACGTCACTGGTACCACGCTGTTTTATGACCAGACCCATCAATACCATCTGCATGAGCATTAGTGCTGCAGCAAACAAGCCCGTATACANCGGGGCATGCAAGATATTTGCTTCCATGGAATTCTCCTTAAGACATTACTATTTTTGTTAAGATCTTTTTAGCGATATTTTTTTGGTTGTAACTTNCTATCGTCGCAGGTTCTTTACGCCACATCAGATAAATCCTGAGCTACAGGCAGATTATCCCTTTACCTCAATAAGCTCCACTTCAAAGACCAATACCGTATTGGGCGGTATCCTGTTACCCGCACCACGTTGCCCGTAACCAAGCTCGGGTGGGATGACTAATCGCCAAACATCGCCTTCTCGCATCATTTGCAAAGCCTCAGTCCAACCCTTGATAACACGATTCACTGGGAATTCAGCAGGCTGTCCGCGTTCCAAGGAACTGTCAAATACCTCACCATTGATAAAAGTGCCNTGATAGTGCGTGACTACCGTATCTGTGGGACCAGGTGAATCGCCGTCACCCTGCTCCAAGATTTCAAATTGCAATCCGGACTTAAGTACTTTGACCCCAGACTTTTGAGCATTTTGATTCAGATAGACTTGTCCTTCTGACAACTGGTCCTGCGTAACTGACTGAGCCAATTCTACTTGTTCGGCCANACGACCTAATTCATCTGCTGCAGCTGCAAGTTCTGCTATGTCCTCCGCCCCAGAATCCGGAACCACATCCAATTGCTCAGACGGTTCAGAGCAGCCCGCCAGTAGAAACATCATTAGGAATACAGGAAACGCACTTCTCATTAGGTATCTAAGCATTTCATCTCTAACAGCTAAAAAAGACAGATTAGCACACAGAGCCTCTTCCCACCGGCAAAAATCCCTGCTAAAAGTTCTCGTTACAAACACAGCCGCCTATGGATAAAAATCATGACCGATTTCAAGTCCCTAACCCCAGAGGAAGAACACGTAATTCTGCGTAAAGGTACCGAAATGCCTTTCACGGGCAAATTCACCGATCACTTCGAAGGTGGTCACTATACTTGCAAACAGTGCAACGCACCCCTTTACCGCTCAGAAGACAAATTTCATTCAAATTGTGGGTGGCCTGCGTTTGACGACGAAATTCCAGGAGCGATAACTCGGGAAGTCGACGCAGATGGATATCGAATCGAGATTCTTTGCAGNAANTGCGGTGGGCACCTTGGCCACGTATTTGAGGGAGAAGGCTTTACACCTAAAAATACNCGTCATTGCGTGAATTCAATCTCCATGAACTTTGTAGCAGCGTCCTGANCCGTGTCTACTTATGTCTATACCAACCTTCACGATGGCTGGGCGGAACTGGTACTGAATAGGCCTGAGCGACGAAACTCTCTCATTCCACCTCTCTTCGCTGAAGTTATAGAAGCCATCGCGCAGCTTGATGATGAGGATGAGATCTCGGCAATCGTACTTCGTGGTGAGGGCAGTTACTTTTGTTCAGGAATCGACTTGAAAGCTCTACAACAGGAACCGCCACCTGACTGGGCGGGCGCTCCGGTNAGTGATGCTCGCAGCATGCATCTTGCGTTGTACCACTGCCAGACACCACTTATCGCTGCCCTGGAAAGTTTTGCNATCAATGCAGGCGCAGCCCTAGCTTTCGCTTGCGACCTCATCGTTGGTGGGAAGAAAGCTTTCCTCCAAATCGGCGAAATTCAACAAGGTGCCGGCATTCCCATGAACGCTGCCTGGCTGAAAATCAAAACAAGCGAATTCAACAGTGCCCGGCTAGCGCTACTAGGTGACCGCGTCAGCACAGACGAGCTGATGGCATTAGGCCTTATTAATGAGTGCGTNCCAGACGACCAAGTCGTTAGCCGCTGCTATGACATCGCGAGACAAATAGCTGCCTTCCCAGCCGGTGCCGCAAAACAAATCAAGCAATCACTTATCGCACAGCGCGGGATTGGTGATCCTGAAAAGTTCTTCCCGGTTGGTGGGGGAGCTGCCTTAAAAACTGCGGCAATGGTGAAAGGTTAGTGCACTTAAATTATGGACTGGGCATAGAAAAGGTCGCGTAGNAGGGCAAGAGTGGCTATTCGCGATGCCTTATGACCTCACCCTCTTCCATGAAGATTATTTCTTCCGCGATATTTGTCGCCAAGTCACCCAACCTTTCCAGATTAGAAGATATAGTCAGATAAGAAACAGCGGGTATAACAATGTCAGGATTTCCTGCCATCACGTCCTGAATAACTCTGTAGGTTCTGGCATGCATAGCGTCCAGGTCATCATCCATCGCGAGCACTTCTCGTGCCATCAAGGAGTCTCTCTTGACGAGTGCTTTTACTGATTGACTAACCATCCTCGAAGCGATGTCCCCCATGGCAACAAAGTCCAGGTCCGCTACAACCCTTTCTTTATCGGCAAGGAAGCTCACTCTCTCCGCGATATTGACGACCTGGTCTCCCATGCGTTCCAGATCGTTGTTTACTTTAAGCACGACAATCAAAAAGCGAAGATCGCCAGCCACAGGCTGATGCAATGCAAGGACTTTCAGACATTCTTCTTCAATCTCAACTTCGGTTGTGTTGACCTCAGCTTCAGTCTCTACGATCTCCTTAGCAATGCCCCTATCAAAGGTCTGTAGCATGACCATGCATTTTGAAGTCGACTCCGAAACCAAGGCGCCAAGATCAGAAATCTGATTACTCAGTTGATTTAAATCTCTTTCTAAATGTTTAGTCATAATTCAGTTTAACCAAATCTGCCAGTTAC
>NZNP01000064.1 GCA_002694945.1 Gammaproteobacteria bacterium | reverse complement strand
CCAACGAAATGTCGGATATTCGGCGGTCAATGTGAGATCGACACCAACATCAAATTCCGAATGCTTCAAACAAATTTCGGCGGCTTCTCTGAACCANGGAGCATTNACAATTATNGATGCGCAACTTGAGGCGCCCGAGGCAAGGCANGCCTCACTCGCCNNGTTTGCTGCGTGGCAGAAGCCCATATCGTCNATNTGAGTAATCAGAACNCTATCGGTAGCAGCAAACCCNAACNTTTTTAGAAANGGNTTCATGTGTTTACTNGACGATAGCGCATAACCNNTAACNNANCGAGATGATCCAGTGAANNGTGGNTGGATTTAAGTTAANGANGTCNATCACGCANCTTCAAATTGCTTTTTCAAACNGGCATATCGTTCNACCANAGGCAATACTTCATCGGCAGCGGCTGGAGGTAANGCAAAGACNATTCGATCAAAGCNNTTAGAAAGGCAACGCTCAANAGCCGCAGGATCCGGTCCAACNCCAAAGACAGTGAAATTCGGGGAACCCGAACGCCCCGCAGCCTTCCATGCCTCGTGAGTCAAGCGCATACTCTCCGAATAATCAGTAGCCCCACTGGCAGCGGCNCGCGCCTCGTCCTGATATATTGGGAACCAGCCATCACAGTATTCAGCAATCCGCTTGTACATGTATTTTGATGAAGCGCCCATCAGGATTGGAGGCCCCCCCTCTTGTTTAGGCTTGGGGTAAGACCATAAAGGATCAAAATCTACATAGTCTCCGTGGAACTCGGCCGCTTCATCTGTCCAGATAGCCTTCATCGCAAGAATACGTTCCCGTAAAACCTTCCAACGATCCGCAAAAAGGGTACCGTGATTTTCCATTTCCTCTGCATTCCAGCCTGCACCCACACCGAGAATCAATCGGCCATCACTTATATGATCAAGCGTCGCAACTTGCTTGGCCATAAGAATAGGATCACGTTCCGTGACCAATGCAATACCTGTACCTACCTTTAAAGTACTGGTNACTGCAGCAGCCGCTGCCAGACCGACAAAGGGGTCATGAGTATGCCAGTACTCTTTTGGCAATTCGGCTCCCCCTGGCCAAGGCGACAGTCGACTGGCGGGGATGTGCGTATGTTCTGGAAAAAATAACGATTCGAAACCATTATGCTCACAAGCCCGCGCCAACTCGGCAGGAGCTATAGCATAATCAGCAGGGAACATAACTAAGCCAAAATCAGTCAATCAACTCTCCTCTACACCAATCTCTAGGAATGATAGATAAAACTACGTTGGCTCAGCACCAAATACAATCATTTTCGAACTATCCAGCCCTGCGGCTGCACAACCCTTCCGATAGCTTTCCAAAACAGCTTTGGCATCGACAATGCCGAGGATACTGCCGCCTTCGTCAACATTAACGTTGCACCCATAGATCGCAAACCAGACTTCAGTTTCTTCCTCGATGTCATCACACACCAATAATGTGTGAATAGAATGGGAGGGCTCATAGAGGTATGAACCTGCTCGGTTGACATAATCAGGATATTCCTTGTAATACCAACCACCTGACTTAGTCACGGCAAAAACTGGCCCGGTATGATAGTGAGTCTGAACTGCGTAACCCGGTTGCCAGCGCGTTTTCAGTATCCAGAGCCCCTGGTTAAGATCGATGTGTAAAACCTTTAGTTGAGAACCATCTTCGGATTCCAACCATGGCAAATCNTCTTCACCGACGTGCAAGGCTTCGGTGGCTTCATTCATGGGAATTCTGAAACCTTCCTGAATACCACTACCCAGGTCTTTAGCTTCGGACATACGNTTNAATCTCCTTTCAGAAAAACAGAATGTTTTATTCGTGAATGGACTGTCAGACTGCAAACACGAGATAACAAAAGAGGAACCCCACGACAAAGCCTGCAGGTCCAAGACTTGTAATTCCATACCTTGCAGCTATCCAACCATCCGCTTTGNGCTGCCATTTAAGGTAACGATCCAACCCAACATAGTTTTCAGANGNTAGGTAGTCCGTGATTTTGTTGTCGGCCATTATTGTTCTCTATTTTGCGACAACTGACAGACTACACAACCACACCCGCCATGACNAGCTGACCATGAAACTCGAAACCATTTATCAAGTGCCATAAGACACCCACGCTTCACTATGATCCCGCATAATTTCTGTCATATTTACCCACATACTTTGGAATAACTATATGTCAGCTAAGCGAAAAACTACCAAAACAAAGCGATGAAGAAGAACTAATTATTTTTACTTGGAAGCAATGCCGATAAGAACTCTTCATGAGCTGCAACTCGCGCAGGATCTGCCTCACCAAAAGAATTCAGGATCTCCTCTGCTCTGACTTCCATTGCTTCTTTCATCTCCGGATGTGGCAACAGATAGAACTGTCCAGTTTTTATCCCGTGCACCACCAGCTCAGCCACCTCACTTGCCTCAATGCCGGTGTTCATAGCCACGTTCATAATTTCTGAATGTGCCTTGGCTGCTTCCTCGGCGGCCTCATCCGTCACATCAAATTCGGTTGGCCTGGTACGTTCACTCTCCAGTATTTTTGTACGCACCATGCCCGGACAAAGAACTGAAACTCCAATACCATGCGGCTCCAAATCAGCNCGAAGCGCTTCACTCATGCCAACCACGGCAAACTTGCTACTATTATAGACCCCTAGTCCAGGAGAGGTTGTTAGACCAGCCATCGAGGCAGTATTAACAATATGCCCGCCCTCCCCATGCGCCTGCATTTGCTTAATGAAGTTCTGCAAGCCGTTCACAACGCCCCCGACATTAACACCCATAACCCAATCCCAGTCTTCGTAAGTCACCTGATCCATTGAAGCTCCACGATAGACACCGGCATTGTTACACAGGACATGTATTGCACCGAATTGTTCTCCGACCTCGGTCGCCACCTCGGCATAACGATCTCGATCTGTGACATCTAGCTGCAGGGCAACGACTTTTGCATTAGCGCCATCAAGAGCCTGCGCAGCCTCGTCAAGCGCTTGTCGATCGACATCCACGATCGCTACATTCATGCCCTCGTTAAGTAATGCCTTTGCGATAGCAAATCCGATACCGCTAGCACCACCCGTAATAAAAGCATTCTTACCTGCTAAATCGTCCATTGGCTCTCCCCGTTTGTTAATGACTCAGTCTATCCCAGTTTCAGTGCCTCGCAAGCTTTGCTACCTGACATACCNCCATAAAAATTCGCTAAGATAAGTGAGGAGGCAACATNATAATGAGGAAACCAAAGTGAACAGACCGAACAGTNTTGATAGATTNCGCAGATCTATGCATTTCGTGCCTGGCGCAAACGAAAAAATGTTGCATAAATCCATTGCAACAAAGGCAGACTCNTTGATTCTGGACCTTGAAGATGCGGTGANACCCGACCGGAAGGGCGAGGCGCGATCAATCATCAACAACTGGCTTGGCTCTGTCGATTTTAATGGCAAAGAACGCTGTGTCAGGATCAATTCGCTTGATACTCCGTGGGCTCTGCATGACATTGAGACAACGATGCAGAATGCTCCTGATGCCTATGTCGTGCCAAAGGTATCTAGCCTCGACGAACTAATTTTCATCAGCAACGCAATCAGCCGATGCGAAGAAAAGTTTGGCCATCCTTCGATGAGTGTTGCATTGATCTTGGTTTCAATGGAAACCCCGAAAGGGGCACTACAGGTTTCAACTTTCACCGAATGCGAACGAGTAGTCGCAATGACTTGGGGCGCAGAGGATTTAGCCACCTCACTCGGCGCCCAAACAAATCGAGGCCCAGACAATCGCTACCTTCCACCTTTTGAGTATTGCCGAACAATGACCCTCTTAAGCGCCGTTGCAGGGGGCGTCCAGCCCATAGATACGGTCTATGTCGACTTCAATGATCCCGAGGGTTTAAAACAGGAATGTCAATTCGCCGCTAAAATGGGTTTTACTGGCAAACTGACTATTCACCCAAGCCAGATCGATATGGTCAACGCTGCTTTCTCTCCAAGCGCGGCCGAACTAGAGGAGGCAAGACGCCTTATCGAAGCATTCGCTGAGGCTGAAGCAGAGGGCCGTATCGCTTTCAGTTTTAAGGGCAAGATGGTCGACGTACCTCACTTGAACCGTGCCCGAAAAATGGTTGAACGCGCCAGCCTCTTTGAGATCGAATGAGGATAAGGAAGATGGACGGTTTTCCTCACCAAATCTATAACGACGGAGCTTGCGGCAACATCAATGAACTGACCCTTTGGCTAGCTGGCCAGTTACCTTACATTGAAGCTGAACTTAGGACTCATGGCGCCGTGCTCTTTCGTGATTTTCCTGTCAAAAGCGCTCTTGACTTTGATGCGTTTTCTGCAACTTTTGGTTACGAGGACTTCACTTACGACGAATCATTCTCAAACGCAGTCCGTATCAACCTGACGCCACGTGTCTTCACTGCTAATGAAGCCCCTCCAGATCGAGAAATCTTTCTTCACCATGAACTAGCACAAACCCCGTTTTATCCCAGCAAGATATTTTTCTGCTGCCTGTCCGCGCCCGAATCTGGAGGTGAAACACCTCTGTGCCGGTCGGATCTTCTGTTTGCTGAATTTAAGCGTCAGTATCCGGACTGGACCGATCTGCTCGCAGAATTAGGACTTCGTTACACAATCCAGATGCCAGAAAATGATAATCTCGAATCTGGCCAGGGGCGAAGCTGGCGCAACACCCTGTCGGTAAACAGTGAGGCACAAGCAGAGGACAAGCTGGCTCGGCTGGGTTACGAATGGCGGTGGCGGAAGGATCAAACCTTGAGTGCTACGACGCCTGTCATGCCGGCAATACGAGCACTATCAGACGGCTCCGCCAGCTTTTTCAATCAAGTCATCGCTGTTTCGCGCGGCTGGCAGAGGGGGACAGGAACACCGACACCACTGACGTTTGGTGACGGCACAAAGATAGACGATTCAATCCTTGAAGCACTTATCGCGGTTAGCCATACCTTCTCGACTGCACTGCAGTGGCAAGCTGGAGACGTCGCACTTGTTGACAATTTCCGTGTTATGCATGGTCGTTATCCTTACGCTGGCAAGTCGCCTCGTCAGATAATTGTTAACCTAGCAAGGTAACTAGCGGATACTCAGTTGACACGCGCATCAGGCCATAACCGCAAAAAATTTTCCGAGTAGAATTTTTCTTTAACGGGTTCATCAGCGTCGGCGAGGAACTTCTCAAACCGAGCTATTGGATCCCGCGTTCCTTCAACATGAGGATAATCACTGGAAAACAAGTAGAGCTCGGCATTGGACTGCTCTATCAGGTTAGTAACATTCTCGTGCGGAAACGGCGTGAAGCCCATCTGCTCTGTCAATTGTTGGGAAGGTGGCCTGTCAAACCTTACGGACTCATCGACCTTGCCATAGATTTTCGCAACCCAGTCCAGTCGTCGCAGCATTTCGGGAACCCAACCCGCTCCAAGCTCAACAGATGCACCATGCAATTTCGGGTGTCGATGAAATACACCATCCAGAACCATCATAGAAATAAAAGTCTCCGGAGGCTGGTGCAATAATGCTGCATCTTTGGTTCTCACATTTTCACCGCCCCCCATCCAATCTTTAGTGGGTGCACGGCCATTGTTGCTCCAGGCCTTTAGGGTTTGTAACGGTGAACCTCCGACATGAATGACAAAGGGTATGCCTGATTCTGCGAGCAACGACCAGAAGGCCTCGAGATCAACGTGACCAGGAGAGATATCAATTGGGGCCCGGTGGGGCACCCATATCGCTTCCATGCCCTCCTTTAAAGCCATTTCTAGCTCTCTGATGGCTAAAGAAGGATCATCCAAGGGTACGATTCCCACGCCCATCAAGCGATCATCATCAGAGCAAAAGTCAGCCATATGTCGATTGTGAGCACGAGTAGCCCCGTAGCGAAGCTTCAAGGGCTTCTTGGAACTCGGGTGGAACGGGAAAGCGACACTATGCGTGGCAAACACCAATTGTTTCTTAAAGCCAAGTAAATCCATCGCGGTTGTACGGTCTGTTTTATCAAAAGCACCGAGAGCTTGAATTTCTTTCGAGCTCTCAATCAAATGATCGCCAAGAGCAATCTGAGTAGCTACGTGCTCTTCACTATGTCGACCGCCCTGATTCATAATGACAGCAACTTCCTCATCTGTTACAAGCGAAGCGCTATAAGACACTTCAGGAATGTCCTCCCTGATATCCGGATCAGCATATTTTTTCAGGAAATCCGGCAACTCCATAATGTGGCTGTCAGCATCATAAAAAGCACGATAACTTGGAGCGTAGGTCATTATTTGGTTCCTTTAATGATGAATTCAGCGTACCCACTCTGTGCATCGATTTTTTCCTGAACACTCATCGCCTGGGTAGCTGAATAATAAACGTCCCTAGACCCTACTTCCACATCCGTTACACCCGCATTTTTTGTACTCTAGAGTTTCAGGTACATACGCATCCTATACAGGTTCTATCATGCGTCATGCTTAGGACCAATCTGTTCAAACACCCAGACTCGCCCCGTTCGTTTGTTGAGTGAGTCGCTCTGTTGACGCTCTGGTCTTGTCTCATTTAATCGATTCAACACTGCTCCAGCAGTGTCGGCTTCGGCTTCATATGCGGCCAGATACGGCAACGGGCAGGGTTCACCCACTTCATCTATCAATTTGAACCTTTGTGCTGAAAGCCAGCCAGTTGATGCAATAACTTCATCAAGATGGGTATTCTCATAGTAATCATTAAACCGATCTTCATTGCCGTCTGTAGGTTCCGTTAGAACCAGAACCAGATAACGATTACTCATATATTCTCTCGCTCTAAATGGTGACAATTTTCACAGGTTCTATTCTACATGGCTTCGAAGGTCGCCAAACCATTGAGCCTTATAACGTTATTATCAAGTTATATTCACTTCTCATCCTTCGATCATTATCAATAACTTGCCTAAATCTAATTAGAGACCGGGTGGCTAAGCAGCTAAATCAAATCTTAGATTTCGCCACCACGAAATGTTCAAGGTGAAATAATTGATTTTCAGAAAGAGCTCTTCCAACTGGAGCAAAGTACCGCGAGTTAAGATCCTTCAAAGTGACGTTTTCTTTTAATGCATAACCATTTTGCGAAAGAATGCTTTCTATTTCTTCAGCACCGTAGAATGATATCCAAGGTTCACCTACCTTCGCCGATCCATATGTTATTAATTTGACTCTTTTCTCAGCGTTTGGATAGCCCTTCCCAAAGCAAGCCTCTGGGTTTTTAGTTAGAAGTTCGTTGACATACGATACAAAAAAAATAGAACTGACTCTTTGAGTTAGCGTAGCGACTTCTTCGATTGTTGAACTGAAAGCCTTTTTAGTGATGTACTGCGAGACCCCCTCGAGTGTAAAAATGGAGGATTTACTTTGATCAAATCCTGCATCCGTAAGTTGTTCAGTTAACGACTGGCTAACAAAATCAACGGCCACATAACTGATATTTTCTGAATTAGGTAATTCTTTGGGCAGTTTAGCGCGCTTTCTAACCTGGACTTCAGGTTGATCCACCTCAAAAATCTTTAGTGAAGACGGAAGCTCAAGCCGATGAGCTCGGGAGTCATACCCCGCTCCTAGAATGACATATTGCTCAATTCCACTGGCAGCACTTTTTTCAATTAGATCATCGATAAAGCGCGTACGCGAAATAAGATGTTCATGAAAACCGGGTGCAATTTTTTCACCCAACCATATATTGAACTTATGTCCCATAAGTTTGATAAAACTAGCGCCTAATACAAACCTATCGGCATAAGGATCGTTTATGACCCGTTCATCAGGTTTGGCGATCGTTTCTATCAAGCGTTGCTTGGCTACCCCCTGAGCGGTACCGTCTTTTCTAAAAATTGATTCACTCATAGCTGCCTTCATTCTCACTCAAAACCCNGTATGCCTCAAACCAAAAGTCTATCGTGAGTTCAGAAAGACTTTTCACTCTCCACAAATTTTTTCCAAACGCCAAACGGCTCCCATATTTTGTTGAGATCACTTCGTGCAACTCGTTTATCTACACCAAGTACACAAACCCGATAACGATACATAAAAGCAGAAACTCGCATATTGGCGGCACAATGCACCCAAAGCTGCTCGTTCGCATTTTCGACCATATGTTGAGCAAAACATTGATAATCTTGGTCAGTCGGATTCTCAAAATCCACCGGTATGTGGATATAACGAACGCCCATGGAGTCAAGAATTGANCGCTCGGCGACCAAAGCGTTTTCAAGCTTACTTAAGGGTGCCAGGTTAATCACGGTGCGGTATCCCGCCGATATAATTGAAGCTAGTTGNCGCTCATTAGGCTGACCTGAAGTTGCTATGTTTTGAGATAACTGAAGGAAGTTAAAGACGTTCTCCGGCTTGTCGCCCGTCATCCTGATCCCCGTAATCCTTTCCATCGCCTGACCTATAAAACCTGAAACAGTTTTGAACGTATTCAACATACGAGTATCCTGCTCTACTTGATGGCGCTACTTATAACATAGACGTTACGGAAGCTACGGCATGACTATCTGGGTTGACGCAGACGCGACACCTGTTGCTATCAAAGAAATTATTTTTCGTGCAGCAGAGAGAACGCACACACACACGACGCTGGTTGCGAATAGTTATCTGCGTGTTCCTCCATCAAAATTCATTAACTTTATGCAGGTCCAAAAAGGATTCGACGTCGCAGACAATGAGATCGTTCGACGTGTAGTAGCTGAGGACCTAGTGATAACCGCTGACATACCGTTGGCAGCCGAAGTGGTTGAGCTGGGAGCAGCAGCATTGAACCCACGCGGCGAGCGATATACGAGCGAAAATGTTCGTCAGAGACTTAACATGCGAGATTTCATGGACACTATGCGTTCATCTGGCATTCAAACGGGCGGACCACCACCCCTTTCCAAAACAGACAGGCAGAACTTTGCCAACGAGTTGGACCGTTATCTCGCTCAACAAGGCAAATGATCAGACTTAGATAGCACCAATGCATCCATAGCCCACCCTGCCCTCGCTGAATCATCTCCGATCCAAGTTTGCACTCCGTGTACAAGGTGGCACCAGACTATTAACGCACCAGATAGTCTCCCACTTCACTCTCCCGCCAGCCATATCGGACAGCTTTCACCGCCACACGATCGCCAGGCAGCAAAGTGACNCTACCGGTNTAGTTNTGCCAAGGGCCTCCATTTACGCTATAACCGATGGATGCACCCGGCGTATCAACCGTGATGAGGCCATCAGCAAGATCTAGGACGGGAGTGGCCGTTACCGCAGAGTCCCCCGCCGGATGCATGCGGGCTACCATGTCCTGTTCGGACAATTCACTCATATCACCGATTTCTTCGAAATGAGACGCAAGTTGATCAGCTAAACGCTGGCGAACTCCCGCAAACTCAAGATCATTTGATAAATTTTGTAATTCATAGGGATCAAGAAGCAGGTCGAAGAGTTGTTCCTCTCCTGTAGGTAGATACCACAANCGCTGGGCCTCGTTTAGTTCGCCGGNTTCATACTTCTCGCGCATTTCCTGAACCATGGGGATATTGTCTCGATAGGACAGCAAGTGCCCAGTAGCTTTCTCTGGGTACCAGCTTCGAATGTATTTGTATCGGTGATCTCGAACCGCCCGACGCCGGTCGACAAAAGTATCGATTCTNTCTCGCGATGCGTAAATATAGCTACGCGGTTCATCATTGATGAAATCATTACCCTGCATATGANCCGGGACAGGCACACCGGCCAGCACCATTATAGTTGGCGCGAGATCGATAAAGCTGACCAGCCTGGACTCTAAGGCTCCCTGGCCTCTAAGATCGGGCCAACGTATTATCATTGGTACCTTAATGCCGCTGTCATAAAGTTCTCGCTTGGCCCTCGGCAAACCGTCACCATGATCTGTAGTCCAAATTATGATGGTCTCGTCGAGAAGCCCTTCTAACTCCAGCCGATCAATCAATTTACCTACCTGCCAATCCATTACATGGATGTTGTTGTAGTGCCTTGCAATGTCTGTGCGCGCCGTTTCAGTATCCGCGTAATATGGTTCAAGAACTATGTCTCCCGGCTCTACGACCTCGACATCCGCAGTTGGACCCGACACGAAGCGAAACACCTGGGATAAAAAGTGGCCCCAGTTGTTTGGCCAATATCCCAGAGGAGGAAAGACTCCGCTCTCATGCGTCACGGCAAAATTGATTAGACCGAAAAATGGTTGTCCATCTGATCGAGCTGACCAATCTGAATCCCTGCCCTCTTCATTCCAAATTGTAAACGGCCCAGTCTCAGAAAAAACGCCGCTGAACTGATAGTCAAGCTTCATATCCGTAAAGGTAAAATAACCTGCTTGCCGAAGATATTCGGGAAACGCTTTAACAAAANCGGGTGGAACGGATTTGTATGCTCCTTCAGGACGCGTCGAGGCGCGCATNTGTTGAGCACCTATGGAAACCTGATGCATGCCTGTAATGAACGCCGCACGACTGGGCGCGCAGACNCCTGCCGTCGCAAAGACGTTGGTGTACCTGACTCCTTCAGCGGCAAGCCTGTCTAGGTTTGGCGTTACTGCAACAGAGTCGCCAAAACTCCTAACGCGACTGCTCATATCCTCTGCCATGAGAACCAGAATGTTCGGCCTTTCGTCTGCTAAAACTGTTACCCCAAACAAAAGCGGTGCTATCAACAACTGGAGAAGATTTCCCGTAAGCTTTGTCTTATTCATCTGCGCTGTATATTCAATTAAGCCTATGTTTAATCATGTTTTTAACACTAATGTTTCTACCGATTACAAAACAATCTTCCTATAGCAGCGGTTACAAAAAGAGCTCCATACTTCAGCCACTCTTTTTGAAAGGGATGCGAAGCCAGATCAACCGATCTGAAGGATTTATGCAAGCCTGTCTAGAAATTCAGCAACAGCCGAAGTAAAAATATCGTTCCGATCGCCCGCAACCATATGCGCAGCATCAGTGACATTGACATATTCAGCATGCGGACAGGTCGCCAAAAATTCGTCAGCACCGGCTTGACTTAGCACATCGGATAACCCTCCTCTGACGAGCAACGTCGGCAGCCGGCTTCTACTAAGTTCCTGAGCGGCGGTTTCAAGGCGCTCCCACCTGGTATCCACCTCCACGAAGGGCCGATC
>NZNP01000063.1 GCA_002694945.1 Gammaproteobacteria bacterium | reverse complement strand
CCATAAAGACACAAGGCGGTGAAATACTTCTGCGATCAAAGGGACAAGCCTACAGCGGGCGAGAATTTGAAAACATCGTTATTGTCACTCAGCGCGATGGCACGAATGTAACGCTTGGGGATATTGCTTCCGTGAGGGACGGCTTTCAGGAAGGCTTTCTGAAAGCGAAGTTTGACGGAGAACCTGCTGTGTCTGTTTCGATCTATCGTATAGGAAAAGAAGACACCCTTACCTCAGCAGCTACTGTCAAAGAATATTTAGCACGTAAACAACCATCATTACCACAAGGAGTAAAAACTGCGATCTGGATCGATGAGTCTGTGCCATTAAGTCGACGCATCGATCGGCTAACGATGAATGCCTACGCTGGCCTAGTGCTTGTATTAGTTATACTCGCGCTTTTCCTCAGATTTAAAGTGGCTCTTTGGGTCGCGGCTGGCATTCCGATTGCGATACTCGGCGCGATATGGGTATTCCCTGCAGCGGGCTTAAACATCAGTTCACTGAGCATCCTGTCCTTCATCCTGGTGCTTGGAATTGTCGTCGACGACGCCATAGTTGTCGGTGAACGGATTTATAGCCACGAGTCGATCGAACCAACCCGAAGAGAGGCAGCTATCGCTGGTACTTCAGAGGTTATCGTGCCCGTTGTGTTCGGTGTATTGACCACAATTGCTGCTTTCCTTCCAATTCTCCTTCTAGATGGTAGGATGGGTAGCTTTTTCTCGATTATCGGCTGGGTCGTCCTGGTATGTCTGATATTCAGCATTATTGAATGTATGTTTATACTACCAGCTCATCTTTCGCACAGAAAAACCGAGAATTATTTTCTGCACCGAGCTCCCGTAGTCACGAAGTGGGTAGCGTTCCAGAGCATTTTTTCCAACGCACTCGAACATTTTGCCAACCATCGCTATCGACCTTTCCTCGAAAAAACCTTGGAATGGCGTTGGGTGACTTGGGCCGTCGCAACATTCATATTAGTCGCTTCCGTTGCTTTAATCATAAGTGGCCGCGTTGTCTTTCAATTTTTCCCTGCGGTTGAAGGGGATCGGATTTACGTCACTCTGACCATGCCCGAAGGAATTAACGTCGAATATACCGAAGCAGCCGCGAGGCGAATAGCGTTGGCGGGCTATGAAACTATCCGCGAGGTAGAGGAAGCTGTCGGGACACCTGACGGAGATACTATTCTGAAACACGTTCTGGAATCGATCGGTGTAGACGCTGCAAGAGGTTCAGGTCCGTCCTTTAAAACTGCAGGGGGAAGCCACCTGGCAGAAGTTGTCATGGATCTCGAACCCTACGAAAAACGACCTGATTGGAACACTAATAAAATTGCCGATCTATGGCGTGAGAAAGTAGGATCCGTCACTGACGCCGTTCAGCTTGAGTTTACGACCTCGCTGTTCAACGCGGGCGAAGCACTTGGGCTGAAACTTAAAGGGCGAGATATAGAGCAACTTAAAAGTGCGGCGGCAGCTATTCGTCAGGAGTTTGCATTGTATCCCGGCGTAATAGACCTAAGCGACAGCTTCAGGGCGGGTAAGCAAGAGATTAAACTGGACATACTCCCGGAGGCTAAACCACTTGGACTTACGCTCAACGATCTGGCGAGGCAAGTGCGCCAAGCATTTTACGGTGAGGAAGCGCAGCGTATACAACGAGGCACTGATGACGTCAGAGTAATGGTTCGGTACCCAGAAGAGGAACGTCGCTCACTTGGCGATCTGGAAAATATGCGTATTCGGACCAACGACAACATTGAAGTGCCGTTTTCAACGGTCGCCCGAGTCACCTACGGTACTGGATACAGTTCGATAAACCGCGAGGAACAACAGCGGATAATAGACGTACGCGGGGACGTCGACCGGGCGGTCGTAACACCAGAGGAAGTCATGGCTGCTGTCGAACGCGCAATCTGCACTGCAGGAACATCATTCAACGACCCTAACAATCGGTGCTATAACCCAGATTTCCCAGGCGTCACTGTAATGCTATCCGGAGAGCAAGAAGAACGCGAACGGTCCCTTAGCAGCATGGTAAACACAGTTCCGCTGGCACTGCTCATAATCTTCGCTTTGCTAGCAATTCCATTAAAAAGCTACCTACAACCTCTAGTCATCATGAGCGTTATTCCATTCGGTGCAGTAGGCGCTATAGTAGGACACTTCATAATGGGGTGGGACCTGATCTTCTTCTCGCTGCTCGGTATCATTGCTTTGTCAGGTGTCGTGGTGAATGCATCGCTCGTACTGGTCGACTACATTAACCGTCAGAGACGGCAGGGCGTAGATATCTTCGAGGCCGTTGCGAACGCAGGCGTCGTCCGATTTCGGCCGATCATCCTCACATCGGTGACCACGTTCGTTGGCCTGATACCTCTAATGACCGACACTGATCCAGAAACCTTCATGTTCATACCGATGGCAATTTCTTTGGCCTTTGGAGTGCTCTTCGCCACCGCCATTACACTATTCCTCGTACCATCTTTGTATCTAATGCTGGAGGACTGGTTGCAATTCTGGAGCAGAGATACTGGCAATAGCTTAACTCCCGGTTCAGCTGTAAAGCCAGTGAATCCTGCAGCTTCGCCACCGACTGAAACTGCAACGTAACCATATCCCTTCTAGCATTAGGAGTAGCTATCAAAATCGATAATAGCATTTGCTCTCACAGATTAATCAATTGCTAGTTTAGCAACACTTTATTAACCGCGGCATTCACATGCTCGCCCATAAGTAACAGACTGTCTGCTACCTCCTGAGAGCGGTTTGTGTATTAGTCCGTCGATTGGGCAACGGCCGCATTGTAAAAACTGAGTAAAAAAACTCAGAGAGAATCATAAAAGGAATTCGATTCTTTGAAAATTCAGGCCCTAACTCAAGTAACACTAGATGTTACAGAAGATCGATTAAACCCAAGCAATTTAGCGAAACGTCTGACCAACCTAGCCGATAGTCATTTAATTTTTTCTAAATGGTCTTTACTTTCGAACTGATATCCGTGGTAACTCGCTATCGCTAGTCCTGCCGCAACGCTAGTGAAAGGATCNTGCTCGATCACCTTACCAGAGAAACGATGCTCAAGNATATTTCTTACCGCAACGATCTGNGAGGANCCTCCTGTCCGAATCACTACATCGATATCTCTCTCATGCATCTCCGCTAAGACTAAGGTTTTTGTAATCAACTCATCCATCTGTTCAAGCATTGGGGTTAGCAGTCTTTCTAACATTGTTATGGTAANTTCTATTGATAGATCGAGTTCAGGTATATCAATCAAAGTACTTTCAATTACAGAAAGGTTCGCTTTGGCTTTTCTTATAGCCTGAAACACAAGATAGCTGTAATTATGAGTGATAAGTTCCTGCAGCCGCTGAAATTTTTCCTTGGCCTCACCGCCCTCACGTATCCGATCGGCAACCTTCGATCGGTATTGATTCTGATTCAAGATATAGGTAACAGCCCAGTTAAGGAGTTTGTCCTCAAATTCCTCGAAAGGGAATTCGCTTTCGATCTCAACCCCATCTTTCACACGGCACCACCTCTCACCCTTTCCTAGTAGAGGAAAAAGTAGTTCTCGAAAAATCATCTGATCAATATGATCGCCGCCTAACGGTAATCCAGCTGTCGTCAATACATTGAAGCTGTTACCAGAATATTCAAGCACGCAAAGATCCAGGGTCCCTCCGCCGAAATCAACCGTCAGGACACAACCCTTGTCTCCTGGCGTTTTGTCGAAGAGATAACTGACCGTAGCAGCAACAGGCTCCGGATAGAAAGATAAATGCTTTATNCCAGCATGACTCGAAGCTTCTGAGAGACGGTCAAAGGCCAGTTTATTATTCTGACCCTCAAACCTTATTGGATGACCGAAATGCAGGGCTCCAAGACGCTCTGGTAAAACACCCTCAATACTAAGCCTTATGCGCAATAGAACCGGTGTAATCAATGCCACTAGCCTAAAAGGATGCTCAAAAACTAGTAAACGCCTGATTCCAGGGTCACCCAGTAATCTCTTTACACCACGAAACAANCTGCCNGGCATNCCNCGATCAACCCAAGGTTGTCCATATACATTAGAGGTTTCNCTCTCTGCTTGANCGTNAGGATCNCCAGCNCTTGCATTGTTTGTNAGTAGCGTTGACTTNGCAATGANTTCGGGNGTCAGTTCAACTATTCGATCGCGATTTTCNTCAATGTAACGGNTNACTGCATTAGCNCCAGTCAANGTTTTTAGTTCACGGTCCANATGAGTNGCGGTAGGCATGACANNCTCGTCNTCNTCAAGCGAAACGAGATGCACTTTCTCTCCGTCATACCAGGCTGCAGCGCTATTAGAAGTACCAAAATCAAGTCCGACGCCGATCATAATCAAATAATTAGGTTAGCTGCTCCGCAATAAGTTTTAAACTGTGCTTTCAATTAACATTGAAAAATAGAGGCCGGTCAGTAGAACCGGGATATTGGCTTATTCGCTTATTTCTAGAGTTTCGAGCAACTTGCCTGTACTGGCAAGAACACGATATCTCGCAAGTAACTCCAGATAATAGCCCGATACTTGAGCAATCTTCGCACGGAGTAATTCGTTTTGAATATCCAAAAGATCAAGCAAGGTGCGCTTACCGAGATTCAGTTGCTCGCGATAAACGACGAGCACCTCTTCAGTCGCACTTACGTGAGCCGCCAAGAATTCCTGACGCATTTGTATGTCCTGAAGCTCATTCCAAATGAGTGTAACGTCCTCCTCAACTAACCGCTTCGTACTATTCAACAACTCTCTTGCTGCAAACTCGCGGGCCTCGGCTTCATTAAGACGCGCCCGGTCTGCACCACCGCGGTATATATTGTAGGTCATTCGGATAACAGCAGACTCATCATCATTGGCTCCAATAGAACCATCCGTATCGTTATTTCGAGTTGCCCCCAGTTCCAGATCGAACCTCGGGTAAAAAACCCCCTTAGCCTGCTTCCTGCCNGCTTCNGCTGCGGCCAACTCTGACTCTGCNGCCTTTATACCAGGGTTATTTCGCTGTGCCAGCATCATAGCTTCTTCCAAAGTGGCCGGCAGACCATTTACAGCCTTGGGCACTTTCAGGCCTTGAGGATACTCACCTACGACCCTATAAAATTCAGCAGTGCCATTAGAAGCTTCGCGCTCCGATAGCAGTAGATTGGATTTCGACTGCGCCCTTCGGCCCCGAGTCTGAACAACATCCACTTTAGTACCTACGCCACTTTCAAAACGCTGGAAAATCTTATCTAGGGTATCGTCGTGGTGCNCAAGGTTTTCTTTAGCAAGCTCGACAATGGAATCGCGGCGAAGCNATTCAAGATATACCTGTATTGCTCTGAGTCCTATATTCTCTCGTNTGCTAAACAGTCGCGCCGCAGCTGCGTCCGAGAGCGCAGCCTGCTGCCGAACTAGGTTTATNGTCGAACCACCGTCAAAAATAAGTTGTGTAAGACGTAANGATTGTTCTTCTCTAGTCAGNCGAAGATCATCGAGCCCCAAAGCTCGGGTAGTTGTGTTGTTAGAGTTCTCTTTGCCGCTTGCAAACACGAAATCAATCGACGGAAAAAAGGCACCTCTCGCCTGCTGCTCAAGCTGCTTTGCTGCCTCNGAGGAGTAAGACTGAGCCAACACATCCGGGTTAGTCCGCAANGTCAGCCTGATNGCCTCATCTAAGGTCTGAGCTGAAGAAATTGACGCTATTGAGAAAATAGCGATAAGGCATAAGTACCGTCGAATAAACACAATTGCGTCTCTTTCAATTAATTTTGCTGCCAATGTTACACTCAACTACTGCAGGGTCATACCAGCAGATTCATAACTTCCAACAATCATAAAAGCAGACCACACATATGGATACCCCCAATTGGGCGAGTCAAGCATTTCTATTTGAACCTGACGTAGCGCTTCTCTAGCAGGCATGCCATTAACAATAAGGCCATACAAATCGGTCATTAATGCCTGGGTGCCAGCATCACTGACCTCCCAAAGCGAGCTAATCACTTCGGCGACCCCAGCCTCTTGGAAAGATCGTCGAAGGCCGTATACGCCTTCTCCTTCATGAATCTCACCCAGTCCCGTTTCACACGCTGACAGGACAACCAGCCTCGTGCCCGATAGATTCAAACGCAGAACTTCAAGGGCAGTCAGAACCCCATCATTATCGGTATCAACATCTCCGAGAAAAGGAGCGTTGCTGTTTACTCCAGCAAACGCCAAACCTGATCGCAACAACGGGTTATCGCCGGGAGGTGGCACCTGGACTTCACTGGAACGCTGCATCTTCAATAGTCTTTTCCGCAATTTTTCATCGGCTTCAAGAAAGAATCCATGCGTTGCCATGTGAAGCACTTCGGGTACTGCACTGATTTCTGAGAGGACTTTTTCTTGCGCAGACTTACCGATATACATCTCGCCGCTTACGTCACTGGCTATAACCTGATCCGTTATAATTTGACCCTCTCGCTCAGCTCCAGGCAGTGGCGCAAACTTGAGCCCCCGCAACCCCCCTCCAAAACCTCGAATTCCCTGCTGCAATGCAGCAGATCGTCGACCTTCAGCCAAAGCGCGCTCTTTAGGAGTCATTATTTGGTCTGCGTTGTAGTCAGGGCCTGCTAGAACAATGTANCCACCACTAGCTNGTTCAAATTGNGTTTGTAAAAGNTCTCGCCCAGATGTGAGCATATGTAAATCAGTNGTTTCTATGAGATAACGTTCTTCACCATTGATCAACGCGTTAAACGGCAAGATATTTAGCACACCATCAGGAATCAGATAGACATAGTCAATGCCCTCAATCGATCTAGCTATGGGGNCCCAAATTANCTCGTAAGCAATTTGCCCTAGCTCAAGAAGTTCATCTTCATCTGCGAGATCATCCTGAATGATCTCGCGATAATCTAATACGATATTTTCAATTTCGGCGCTNTCAGAAAACTCTACGATGTCATATNGGATAACACCTGCCGAGTTGATGATAACACCAGCAAGAGCCTTTCCCTGGTCTCCATCATCATACATAAGAAAGTCGACAAGCGCCGAGTTCGGGCGCAATGACTGCGCAACTTTTTCAACAGATACATCAGCAATTGTAGATCTATATCGAAGGCTAGCCCGGCCAAGAGTACTCTGNAGTTCGTTAACCTGTGATTCAAGCTCGTAAAGGGCTTCCGGATGCCTACCTTTGGTTTCAGGTGTTGGACCTGACAGGGTCAACGCAGCGAGTTGTTTTCGGACAGCTGCTAGCTCNGTGGCTGCAGCTTTCATAATTTGGTNATTTGATAACTGCGCAATCTGTTCAATTTCTGACGCTATCTTCAAAAGTAGCCCTTTACGCTGNAGACTNGCNCCGATAGCTTTCTTACCTACATCTGGATCATCTGACCGAATCAGATTTGCTAGATACTCATGCAATTCCGGGCGATGTAACCTAATGTAACCTTCTCTTGCGTTTTCACCTGTCACCCATAGCATTCTGTCTAGAAAACGGCTTCGCCGGACTAAACCAATCTCCCGAATATTAAGCGCTGCATCAATATCACCCAGAGCCTCATGAGCTCTGGCAAGGTTATTCAAAGCCTCAAAGGTGTAAGGGTGTTCCTCCCCGACCTCGTTCTCAGCAAGCTTTAACGCCAACTTGAGTTGCTGAACAGCTAGCCTTAAGTGTCCCTGTTCGAGATAAACTGATCCAAGGTCAATCTCGGATCGAATCGTGTCTATGTGTTTTTCTCCAAGATGCAGTCGCCTTGCAACTAAGGAGCTGTAGATCTGCTGCTCAGCCTCACTCAATTTCCCTTGCTTCTGATATGCTCGGCCCAGATTATTGCGAACTTTCAATACATCCTGATGGTTTTGACCCAAAAGGATCGTCCATCGTTCCGCCAGTTCCTCAAACATGGAGCTAGCGACTTCAAAATCCGCCATCAACATATAGAGATACGCTAAATTGTTCTGTATCGCTAGAGAGGCCGCGTGATCCTTCCCGAACTGGTCGACAAGGTGCTTGTAACTTGTCAAATATAAAGGTTCCGCTTCCCTGAAGTTGCCCTGACTTTCATGTAAAAGAGCCAGATTGTTTCTCGTTGACGCAGTCTGTGAACTCGATTGTCCAAACGTTGCCTCCATGCCTGATAAAGTTTGCTTCAACAGGGGTTCCGCTTGATCATAAAGACCCAGCTGCTCGTAGATGTTGCCTAGATTGTTCATCGCAACCAAAGTGGAAGGATGTTTGTCACCAGCCAACTCCAGGAACGCAGCGAGAGCTTTTTTAAAAATAGATTCTGCCTCGCTGAATCGGCTCTGCCGTTGATATATCCGACCTAGCTCAAGCAGGCTATTATTATAGTCGATTGGCCTTTGTGACCAAGCGCNCTCTCCATAAGTAACGACATCCNTCATCAGCGTAGCCGCTTCACTTAACTGACCCTCACTCACCAAAACACGAGCCAGATAGTTTTTACCTATGTACGATTGATCAACAAGACCCATCTGCCGCGAGAGATTTATGAGATCAGACAACATTTCTTTCGCGACTTGATAGTCGCCTCTTCGGGAACGCAGGTCAGACAGGGTCATTAGCACTCTAACCGCCATCGCATTTAGGACTCCCGAAGATTTTTCAATATTCGCTACTACTAAGCTAAGCGTCGCTTCNGCCTCGTTTAGTCGNCCTGATTCACTTAGCAAATTTGCAAGATAAATATGACAATGCAGGGCNGACGGATGATAGAGCGATAAGCTTTCATCCACNAATGGGCATAATTCCTNCTGCATCTCTAGGGCATACAAGTAATTCCCCTGCAACTGGAGAATCTTAANCCGCGCCTGCATTGCTTCCAGAGTAGACAAATGATTCGAACCGAAAGCGGCTTCATAATTAGCAATGACAAGCTCCTGAAGTGCTATAGCATCTGCAAGTTCTCCCTTTACCTTATATAGCTCAATCAATAAGCCAATAATTATTTGTGTTTCGGAATGAGTATCTCCTAAGCCATCGATCGACAGGACCAATGCTTCGCTAAGAAAGGAGTCCGCCGACTCGAATTCGCCAAGCCCTATTCCNAAAGCTCCGGCATCGCGATACCACTGAAGAGTTAACCAATGACNCTTGCCAAANCTTTCTTCAGAATAAAGAAGGCTACTCTCAGCAAGTCCCATGGCTGTAGTTAGTTGGCCTTCTTCAACAAGCCGCTCAAATTCTGACTGTAATTCCAACCAGAGAAGGTAGTCCTGTTCCTTTGCTTTAGGGATCCAACTAAGACGCTCTAAAACTTCGATAACCCAGTCAGGCTTAGCGGATGCANATACAGTAATNTCCGATAACAGATCNTTGACTCTTTTAAATTCNGNGCTNGAAACCGCNTTATTTATCTCTTCAACAAGTAATCCCTGCTCTGCTTCGTTCTTGAAATGGGGTAATTCTTTCGAATTGACTTCGATAAATACCGTGAAGCTAAGCAGAAGAGTTATCAGTATTTTTTTCCTCATGGCTACAATTTTATCACGGCGACCTTGCAACAAGCTCATTCAGCTTCTGAAAGCAATAACCATGCGAAATGAGCGAATAAGTCCTTAAAGCCTGTTTACCTAAACTAGAGATGACACATGTCAATCTTGCTATTTGGATCGTCGATGCTACATTGCTCTCCCCTAACTAAAAAAAAATGATGGAAAACGAACAACCAAAGCGCTGCGGTGTGTTGGCACACTGGCTAGGACGTTTAGTTCTCAAACTTGCTGGTTGGCGTATAAGAGGTGAACCACCCCTAACTAAGAACTGCTTAATCATAGCCGCACCACATACTAGTAATTGGGATCTNATCCTCCTTCTTGCCGCAGCCTTCTCTTTCCATNTATCAATTANCTACATGATTAAAAGCACNGTTTTCTGGTGGCCCCTNGGTCCTNTCTTGCNGTATCTAGGTGGTATNCCNGTGAACCGTNCNGCNTCTAACAATCTGGTTAACCAAATGGTTGAACAGATTAAGGTCGGTGATGGAACTAATCTTGTCGTTCCTGCATCCGGAACACGATCATATACAGACTATTGGAAGTCGGGTTTTTACCACATTGCTAAAAACGCGAAAATTCCTCTTGTGTGTGGCTACTTAGATTATGCAAAAAAAGAGGCCGGCCTTGGCCCTATCTTTATCCCAACAGAACTTAAAGCAGACATGGCTAGGCTTAGGGAGTTTTATGGCCCTATTTCGGCACGATACCCAGAAATGAAAAGCCGTATCCGCCTCAAAGAAGAGGATTTACAAAATTAGTCGAACACAATAACACTACGCGCTACGTTACCTGCTTTCATATCCTCAAACGCGCTATTNATGTCAGATAAGCCAATCCGCTTCGAAACCATCTCGTCTAAATGAAGCTTTCCGTCTAGGTAAAAATCAACAAAGCGGGGCATATCGACGCGGAAGCGGTTCGAACCCATCATTGAGCCTTGTATTTTTTTTTCCTGGAGAAAAGCCGAACCAGTTAGTTCTATTTTTACACCAGCTGGAATCATACCGATGATGGTCGCNGCGCCACCGGGTCTTAACATCCGAAAAGCCTGTTCTGCGGTCTGTTTTAAACCAATTGCTTCGAAGGAGTAATGTACGCCNCCGTTACTTAGATCTTTCACAGCCTCTACGGCATCAACGCTGGATGCATCNACCACGTCAGTCGCACCAAATGTCTTAGCCATATCGAGCTTGCTGCTCATCATATCAACGGCAATTACCCGACCGGCNCCAGCCAAAGCCGCGCCGTTTATTGCGGATAGACCCACACCACCACAACCGATAACAGCCACGGTACTACCNGGTTCGACGCCGGCCGTGTGGAATACGGAACCGACACCAGTCGTCACACCACAGCCAATGAGTGCTGCCCGATCNAGCGGCATATCCTCACGAACCTTTACGATGGCATGTTCATGAACGAGCATTTGCTCAGCGAACGAAGAAAGGTCCGCAAATTGCGTCATTTCTTCCCCGAGCTGNGCCAGACGAGGTTCTTCATCCTTTCCCCGTCTTGTTTCAGGACTATCACAAAGACTCATATGACCTGTCACGCAATGTTCGCAATGGCCACAGAAAACAGACAGACAGGTAATAACATGATCGCCAGGTTTTACATAATTGACATCTGCACCCACTTGTTCAACCACGCCGGCTGATTCATGTCCCATAACGATTGGCATACGAGTCGGNTACAGGCCATCCACAAAATGCAAATCNCTGTGACAGACACCGGCGGCGGCAGTTCGTATTAACACTTCTCTCGGTCCAGGCTTCGAGATCTGAACCTCTTCAATTTCGAGCGGTTTACCCACCTCCCTAAGAACAGCTGCTTTCATAGAAAACTCCTCTTCGTCAAACATGCTCTATCTGATAATAAACCATGGCCTGGCACAAAATAAAAGCAAAGAAGACGATGCTGAAACTATGGTAACAATAATAGGAGTCGCAGGTAGGCTATCCCAACTGCCAAGCCTAAACGCCAGATCTAAGGCTCAGCAACTTGACCGAGTCATAAGATTTNAACCTTGTGGTAATTTTTGAGGATTAAAAATTGTGACCACGAAAGACGGACGATGTCAGGCTATACTTTGCTAAAGTGTAAACTTTTGCTCATGATTAAATTTATCTAGAAACTCTCATCGCATCGAATCGGTACGTTGAATGCGATAAGTTTTANCNTAGCCGCTTTATCTGATGACATGAGTAACATTGAATGAGTAGCGATATAATTATCATCGGGGCTAGTCGAGGACCCGGCAGACAGCTATTTGATCAACTCAAACTGACCGGTAGACCANTCGTAGGAATTGCTAGGAAGCAACGGGGTCTGGTTGTCAGCGCTTCGGCTAAATTCGTCACATGTGATGCATCCAATTCACAAGCACTCGCGGCATTGATAGGAGAAGGGAATACTCTGGTCAATGCTAGTAGACCGGAGTTCCTAACCAACCTGCTAAAACACAAGCCATCAGTGGCCAGACTGGTCGCCCTAGGTTCAACTCGCGTCTTCACTCGCTTCCCTGATCAAAAATGCAAAAACTTAAACGCTATGAAGCAAGCAATATCGACACAAAACATACCCACAACTATATTACATCCAACCATGATTTACGGTTCAGAAGGACTAAACAACATTGAAAGGATTGTTAAAGTCGCCAGGTTATCGCCACTAATTCCCCTTCCAGCAAGCGGTAATGCTCTCATTCAACCTGTCCATGTCAATGACGTCGTTGCCTGCATAATTGCCTGCCTGGAAAAGACTGACACCATAGGTCAAACACTAATTGTGGCAGGCAGATCACCTATAACCTATCGCGAGCTTGTTGAAACATGCATCGAATTCACTGGCAGTCGATGCCGTGTCGTATCTTTACCTTATTTTATGCTGTCAATTATCGGCATACTTACTAAGATAATTCCGGGAATACCCAGTATCAGTCAGAATGAGATACGGCGTTTGCTGGAAGACAAGGCCTTCGATGTCGTAAAGCTTGAGCAACTGCTGGGAATAAGGCCTCTCTCAGTGCGCGAAGGACTGAGACAATTACTGACTTAATCTGCTGATGTCGATTGGACACGACTAAATGCTTGGTCCAATTGGCCACGTATACTGTCGGGTACAGGATCGCCATTAATAGCAGAAATATTTTTTTCTAAGTGTTCTGGGTTACCAGTGCCTGTTAACACAACTGAGACCCCAGTCTCATATCTGCAATATCGNTATGCNATATCAGTTATAGACTCACCGGATTCNCGCAAAAAACCAACAGGATCTGATAGNTCNACGATCTCTGGATCNACTTCNCCTAAACCCNCGAGTTNAACAACTATTTCCCGTAATCTCTCGGCATTAGATAACGCNCGCCGNACAGCGTGCATCACCAGGACAGCAACATCATGTTCNATTGAAAGTTGCAAAACCTGNTTGCGGGCTGTCTGATTCAAAAAATTAAAGCCAACCATAACNACATCNAAGCAGCCAATCGGAATCGCTCGAGAGAGCATTTCATGCTGAGGTTCCTGACCGAAACTTTCGGTGATTNCAATATGCCGAATTTTGCCTAAGGCTTTCTGGCGTTCAAGCTCAGGAATATATTCATCAAGGCAGTAGTCCAGTTGTTTCTCAGTCACACCATGAAGACTGAATACNTCAATATAATCTGATTGGATTCGTTTTATGCTCTTCTCAAGCGAAGCAACCAGGTCTACCACGGATATATAGGTTCCATCTTTGTTCGTGAAAAGCGATTTACTGCTGACAACAACCTCGCTCCGTCTACTGGCTATAGCACGACCCACAACCTCCTCTGTACCATAGACACGTGCGGTATCCAGGAAATTCACTCCTTTGGCAAGCGCCTGACGCACAAGGCGTTCGGCCGACCGCTCATCNCCACCAGTNGCGAGCCCGAGACGGCTACTACCNCCGCATCCCAGTCCCGCAGGACTGACCTGAAGTTCAGTTCGGCCAAATCGTACGCGCTGCAAAATACTTTCCTCTCACTTGGCTTGCATAAAACTGATGAAGCCTAATCCACNCACAACGATTTAACAAACTTNTNAAATTGATCNNCTCCATACTTNAATCCCAAAGAAAATCGACCCAGAATTTCATACGAACCCCAAGCCTGTATGTTTGCAGACGCAGATGCTGACCTCCGGCCCACTTTCGNAAANATTCGACTCCGCTGAGTCAGCTCGATGGAAANATCGATCTNGAACGCTAAGCTTTGCTCGGTCTGATTTATTCTTCACTCTTTCGGGCATAACTCTGTACCCGCTTATTATCAACCTACGCGCGAACAAAGAGGACAAACCTCAAATTAGTTGCTAGCTTTTTTGTTAACNTTCACTNTNTCTCTTTAAGCAAATAGTTAAGTGTTCTTGTATTCTATTCCTACGAAAATAGCCCCAGACTTACGGCATGAAAGATCCCGACAATATTCCTTCTAACCCTTCGACCTTAGATAAGCCAGCAATAGACGAAGTGATACAGAAACGAATCCGACGCAGAACAGTTGTCGGCGGATTACTTTCTGCCACAGGAATGTTGGTTACCGGATGCTATTTTGACTCCTCTGGGAGAGGATACTCTCAAACCTTTTCCGAAATCTCGCGCGGGCTAGATGATAAGCACCATATTCCCGAGGGGTATAAGTCAAACATTGTAATGAAATGGGGTGACCACCTTTTCGATAGCACTGCGGAGTTTGACCCATATGCTCAATCAGAAGCGGAGCAATTGAATCGCTTCGGTTTCAANAATGATTACATCGGATTTCTACCCTTGAACCAATCAGGAACGCAAGGTCTACTCTGCATTAATCATGAATACACTTCGCCGTGGCTTATGTTTCCCAATGTTGCAAAAGGATTTCCGGATTCCATGACTTACGAGCTAGCAAAGATAGAAATGGCTGCTCAAGGCGGCTCTATCGTCGAAGTAAAACTAGAAAGGGGGGGTTGGCATCCAGTCATTGGTTCAAAATACAACCGCAGGATTACGCCTCACGAAACCCCCATGCAGATCACTGGTCCAGCTTCGGGGCATAAGCGATTGCAGACTAGCAGCGATATAACGGGTTCAATGGTGGCAGGCACCATGAACAACTGTGCCGGTGGCATAACACCCTGGGGCNCTTGGCTTATGGCAGAAGAAAACTTCAATCTATATTTTCTAGGCAATCTGGAAGACGACCATCCTGAGGCAAGAAATCACAAACGCTATGGCCTGTCGCGGGCTCTGGTTAATTGGGGCTTGTACGAGAAGCGCTTTAACATCGAAGAAGAACCTACCGAACCCAACCGATTTGGCTGGATAGTTGAAGTGGACCCCCTAAACCCAAACGCCATGCCTAAAAAAAGGACTGCCCTAGGGCGCTTCAAACATGAAGGTGCAGAAACCGTCCTGGCACCTGATGGACGAGTTGTGGTCTACATGGGAGACGACCAACGTTTCGACTATGTCTACAAGTTCATATCGAAATCACCTTATGAAAGTAAAGAAATGAACGAAAATCTGCTGGATGAAGGCACCCTTTACGTCGCCAGATTCAACGAAGATGGTACTCTCGATTGGTTGCCCCTAATCTTTGGGCAAGGNCCATTAACTATTGAAAATGACTTTGATTCGCAGGCAGAGGTGCTAATAGAAACCCGTCGAGCAGCTGATCTCTTAGGGGCAACACCTATGGACCGACCAGAAGACATTCAACCAGATGCAACAACTGGTAGGGCCTGGGTTATGCTAACTAACAATGACCGCCGAACGAAAAAACAAACCGACAAAGCTAACCCACGCGCTGATAACCAGACTGGACACATTATAGAGATAATAGAACCCAACAAAGACTTTGCTGCTACTAGATCTCGCTGGGAGATTCTTGTCAAATGCGGCGATCCATCAGACGAATCTAATGCTAGTTGGCATGTAACTACTACCGAAAATGGTTGGTTCGGCAGCCCCGACAATGCGGAGGTTGATGAACAAGGGCGCCTTTGGGTATCGACCGACGGCAACCAAGATACCGGAGCAGCCGACGGTATATGGATGATCGAAACCAACGGTTACGCGCGTGGTAAAAGCAAAGCGTTCTTTCGTGCACCTTTGGGGGCCGAGGTATCAGGGCCACAATTCAGCCCAGACTTTCGGACCTTATTCCTAGCCGTACAACACCCAGGGGATACTGAGGGTTCGAATTTTGAGAATCCTGCAACCCGTTGGCCCGACTTTGATCAACAACTGCCTCCAAGACCGAGTATTATCGCGGTACGCCGCGATGACAATCAGAAAATTGGGACCTAGAACATTGCAGCTACCAATTAGTGCAACTGCCCCTCAAAGCTGTTTACTGAACGGCTCTCATTTCTCTAAAATANTAAGCGTATACCTCATCACTAACAATTCGGCTTTGAGACAAAGAGAAAAGAAGACTTATGGTCGCACTTTTCATGTTAAATCTAGGTAATAGCAGAATATTGTTTTGCCAATTGGCTATACAAAAACTGTTTATGTGATAGTGAAGGACGGAAGACTTTAAAAGACCCAAAGACGCGATGTCTATTCGACTTTGCCGCTNAGCTTGCTCACATTTTTATCGTACCNAACGTCCCAGCCGAACAACTTTATGTTAAAAGCAATTAGAAGCCTNTCCTTGCAATGCCTGCTACTCTGCTCAACATTCGCAGTAGCTACGCCAGCATTCGTCGAAGCGCTTGAAAAAGCACCATTCATCAGCACAACTCCTAGTAGCAATCCTGAGGAGTGGCTATTAGCACATATAGACGTAGAAACAACTGGGCTGGTGGCTNGATATCATGAAATAGTTGATATTGGAATCATCATGACNGATTTGAAGGGCAAGGAACTTGACCGCATATTTCTTCGCATTATGCCAGATCACCCTGAACGAACTCAGCCTGGGGCGGTTGCGGTCAACGGCTTTTCAGTTGAGCGCTGGCAGAGTCAAGGTTCCATCAGCTCAGCAACTGCTGTCAATAAGCTTTTCGACTTTCATCGGCGCTCTGCCCGAGAAAAACATGTGATTCTTGTTGGATACAATGCTTGGTTCGATATCACCTTCCTAGACGAAATGTTTCGTCGACAAGGCAAGTCTTGGCGGGAACTCTATTATTATTTCGTGCTTGACCTACCTTCAATGGCCTGGTCACTAGGACTGCAAGACCTTAATGGCCGAGATATTTCAAACATACTAGGCATAACACCTGAAACCACCGATCCANTTGAACACACGGGAATGACTGGCGCAGAATTTAATGCAAGGGTATATCGGGCGATGTTGCAACCCCAAAAAAAATAAAGATAGAACCAAGGGTCACGGGCCAATAAATAGGACTAATGCGGCCTTTGAANCCCCGCCACTTTTAACCCGAAGTGATAGNTCATAGGNCAATTGCACTAAAANATTTNAGTAACTTCAGCGCCCATTCAAAGGAAATATGGTGGAGCTAGGCGGGATCGAACCGCCGACCTTTTGACTGCCAGTCAAACGCTCTCCCAGCTGAGCTATAGCCCCACATGGGCGACGACGCGCGAATCTTAGCCGAAGATCCAAATCCAATCAAATTCATGGGACAACGGCGCTCGACCTTAGTTCGATCCCCACTGATCCGACTCAGTCGGGGGCTTCACCCAATTAGATTTCGGCGGTTCGTATTGATTTGACCTATGCCCCTTATTCATTAGCTCCGGAAAGAGTGCTGGATGCAATTGTGCGCACTCGTGCCCTCGATTGTCACAACAAACTCCGAGACCTTGATTAAATGGGAGGTCAAAACAGCGAAGATTAGCACTAGTAGCTATCCTTCTTTCCTGAGCATTCGACATGTCGTAGTGACTAACACAGACAAAAGCACTCCTTTCCGGTTTTTGGAGTTTGCCCTGGATGGGAAGCATATGGTTCTTTACGTCCACCCAATACCTCGTCAGATCGTTTACTAGTGCATTGCAAGATGTTGCAGCACCACCCTTGACGGCGACCTGGGATTCTGCGGTCGGCAATAACAACAACGTCAGTGTGAAGATCGTAGGCCTCCCGTTTTTGCAACTCCGAGCTATGTAAGCAACAAAATTAGTCAGAACTGTTCACCTCAAAACCACGCCGAATTAATTCATGCCTGCAGATCTTCCAGACACCATCAACACGCCGCATATCAGTCTTGTAACTTGCCCACAGGGTCACGGTTGTATCGGGATCGCCCTTTGGGTAGTGCAAAGCCTGAAGATTACTAACTGTTTTCGCGTAATCACCATCGACCGTAGCAATCATCGGACTGAAAAGATGTTGAGTAGAGTCATATTGATCAATGGCGTTCTTCCACCAAGGGAAAAACTCGTCCATGCCATGCATATCTTTAGGGGTAAGCCCAAGCACGTGAACATCCTCAGTAAAGAGCACTCGATAGCCCTCATAATCTTTATCATCCACCGCAATAGCATAGCGAGTCATCACATCCTGCAGAGCGATTCGATCTTCAATATTTTCGGTCATGTTTGTTCCGGATCTCGAGTTTCAAGTCCTCGCCTAGCTCGTTCTTTATTCATTCTTTCGGAGTCGGAACTCAGCGGAGGAGTCTTCTCTTCATCGTTCAAGAGACCCATACGATCCTTCTGAGACTTTTCCGCATCGAAAGAAATCCATTTTTCAGGTGCTACCGAGATAATGGTCCGCAGGGGAGAATCAAGCAGATCATAAAAAGCATCTTCACCTTCCTTCGAATTTGGCGAGACTTTCTTCGAAAGCGCCCTATAAAACCACTCCTTGATTGAGTCGTCATCATGGAAAGTCGCACGCCCTTTCAAAGTAACCGCACCCCTCGGGCATGCAGGATCTTGGGAGGTCGCACCACTGACTGTTACAGAAACGCGGTTATCACGCCTGATCGCCGAAGCTCTATGTCTATGCGCTGCAAAAGTGATCCAAACTTTACCTTCATGCCAGACAAAGGAGTGTACAACTCCAACAGGCCATCCGTCGTTTGTCCCCCACATCAATACGCACTCGGGGGCGCGGTTCATCAGTTCATCCTTTTGTGACTCACTGTGCCCATAAATCGAGACAATTTCGTGGTCGTGTGCAGCCATAATTTTTCTTAACCCCGTCTGAAATTCTTTTATCTGCTTCGTTAATTATCGATTTAGCGCTTCGACCAACTAAAAATTCATGGTTCTCGAACCTGCCACCGGAGGGTCTTCAGGCGGACCGGCAAAACATTGAGCAATCGCCATCCACTGTTCGGCACTCTCTCCCTTGACCTCAAGATTAACATCTTTAATATTTCTGCCCTGCGTAACAACATGACAGAACTCAGCGGCGTCGCCTGCGATCATGTTCGCTTCATCAGGATCATTAAACGCCCATACCTCGCCGCTCGGACTTATAAGACTGACGTAAGGCGCTGGCCCCGGCGGTTCCATACCTCGATTAGCAAAGGTCCAACCGTAAGTACGAACACCAATAACTGCTATGTTCTTAAGCCGATCTGTATTGACTCTCGTTTTACCAAACATATCAAATATGTCCTGACCATGAGACCAAGTTTCCATCTGCCTGGCAGTTGTAAACATCATGACACCCATATCCGGACCAAACCAGGGCACCCGACGCTTTGGATCACTATCGCCTAAGAGGTCACACATCTCTAGAAAGTAAGACCACCAGGAGTCGAGCAGCAGTGCTCCCTCCTCAGTCGGATTCATGGTCAACTCCACAAGTTTTGGATCAGCTTTTGCCTTTTTAAAACCCTCCGAATCTTTGAGGGAGAGTACGGCCATTTTGTCCGAGCCATGTAAGTGTTGGACGACATGGTTAACAGTCCAGTTCTTAAAAGGCGTCGGTCTTGACCATTCATCCGGTTTAAGGTCGTCAAGGACTTGCTTTAGCGCCTTACCCTCTTCCAGAAGGTCAGCAGCCTGATCGAACATTTCTTTACTCCTGTTTCCTGTCTAAAGGTCAGAGTTGACGATATTCCTTTTCGAAACTTTTTGCTTGTTTTTTTGACACGCCACCAAGAATATTCAGCGCGTGCCGAATTCTTGCCCTGGTTAGATCTGACCCTACGATCGCCATCGAATCGAACAGGGGTGGGGCAGCGGATTTACCCGAAAAGGCAATAAAAACCGGCCCCAAGAGTTCTCGAATCTTTATGCCTAAAGACTTCGCCAGTTCCGAAAACACCTCTTCCAGAACATCGCGGTGCCAGTCGTTTTGTGATTCCAAACGCCAGAGGACGAACTGGAGATATTTTTTAACATCATTTGGCTCAAGTTTTTTTAACTCAAAGCTCTTCTCAGAAATATCCGGCATACCCTCTGCAAAGAAACTGATCATTGGCGCCAGTTCCGAAAACACATCGACTCTGTCTTTTACTAGAGGAATAATTTTTCGTAAATTTTCGCGATTATAGGCCCACTCAATTAGGCATTCGGCAAAGGCTTCTTCAGTAAGTGTCTCTCTTAACCAACGACCATTTAACCATCTAAGCTTGTCGACGTCGAAAATTGGCGCACCAAGAGAAATTCGGGAAATATCGAAATGAGATATCATCTCTGCGATCGAAAACTTCTCCTCTCCGTTCGGCATACTCCATCCGAGCATGCCGAGGTAATTTAATGTTGCTTCGGGCAAAAAGCCCATTGCTTTATAGAAACCGATGCTGGTCGGGTTCTTCCGTTTGCTTAGCTTGCTCTTGTCCGGATTACGTAGAAGCGGCATGTGGAAAAGTCGAGGCATCTGCCAACCTAAGTAGTCATAAAGCAGCATATGTTTAGGTGCTGAGTTGATCCATTCTTCACCGCGAATAATGTCAGTGATCTGCATAAGATGATCATCGACCACAACCGCCAGATGATAGGTCGGTAGCCCATCGGCTTTCATCAGAACTTGCATGTCGACCTGGCTCCACGCTATTCTGATTTCTCCACGCAGCGCGTCCTGAACAACACACTCTCCTCCATCGGGAACCTTCATTCGCACGACCGAGGCCTCGCCTGACGCAAGCCTGGCTGCTACTTCATCATCGGTCAATGAAAGACAATGCCCATCATATCGAGTTGTTTCCCCAGCAGACATCTGAGCTGAACGAACTTCGTCCAGTCTCTCCCGGCTGCAGAAGCAGTGAAAAGCATGACCATCGGATAACAAACGATCGACATGTTCCGCGTAAATTTCTGAGCGCTCACTTTGTCGATACGGGCCATAAGGNCCACCCTTATCAGGACCTTCATCCCAATCAAGACCCAGCCATCTAAGTGAGTCCAAAATAATATCTTCAGATTGCTTACTCGACCTTTCTGCGTCGGTATCTTCGATACGCAAAATAAACTCGCCACCATGCTTACGCGCATGGCAGTAACTGAACAACGCCATATAGGCAGTCCCAACATGGGGGTCTCCCGTCGGAGACGGTGCAACTCGGGTTCTGACTTTCATGAATTCTATGCGAGTGGAACAGGCAAGATGTTACACTATTGACCTGCAAAGATTAATCAAAGCGATCGCTCTACATGCTGCACAAAATCAGTGTTGCTCCAATGATGGGCTGCACGGACCGTCACTGTCGCGTCTTACTCAGAGCACTTTCACCATCGTGCATGCTGTACTCTGAGATGATCACTACTAGTGCTCTGATACGCGGCGACAAACAACGTCTATTAATGCACAGCAACGATTCTCCCTGCGCAGTGCAGTTAGGTGGCAGCGACCCTAAATCACTCTCTATTGCGGCAAAAATGATCGAAGATGCAGGCTATCAGGAGGTCAATCTGAACTGCGGTTGTCCCAGCGATAGAGTCCAACAGGCCGGCATCGGAGCATGCCTGATGGCAGAACCTGAGCTGGTTGCGGAGTGCTACTCGGCGATGGCTTCAAGCGTTTCAATTCCTGTAACCATTAAATCTCGCATAGGTATAGATGATCAGGACAGTTTTGAATTTTTCGCTGACTTTATAACTAAAAATTACGAGGCAGGTTGCAGAATCTTTCATATACATGCCCGCAAGGCGATGTTGAAGGGATTATCCCCAAAAGAGAACAGAGAAATTCCTCCGTTGAAGTACGACTATGTCAATCAAATAGCTCGACAATTTTCTGACGCAGCATTCTCATTGAATGGCGGCATAAAAAACATCGGTAGCACACTAGCCCTTCTGGAGCAGTTTGACGGTGTAATGCTAGGCCGCGCTCCTTATGCCAATCCTTACCTGCTGAACGAACTGGATCAAGCTATTTATAAGACGCAGCCTGTTAACCGCTTTGAAGTAATGTATGAGTATTTCGATTATGCCTGTCAGGAGCACACTGCCGGTACTCACATTAAACATCTTGCGAAACATCTTCTCGGCCTATTTACAGGGCTCAATGGAGCACGGGCATTTAGACGACACCTATCGACAAACATGTTTGACGATAGGGCTACCCCTAACGTCATCTTGGAAGCCGGGAAACTAGTCAGCCAAGATATCAAGGATACATTCAAATGATAAACCGTCTATTTAATTTGTTTGAAAACATCGCCAAAGAAGCTGGATCAGCCGATCCAGAAAACAACGAAAATATCGTCCTCGCGGCAACCGCACTAATGTTAGAAGTCGCTCGCTCTGATCAAATGAAACAAAGCGTAGAGCTAACGACGATTGAGNAGGTACTTACGGGAACCTTTGAGATAGCATCTGAACGCACCCAAGAGCTGATGAGCCTCGCCGCTGAAAAAGTTGAAGCCGCACATGACCTTTATCAGTTTACGCAAGTAATCAATGATATTTTTGATTACAACCAGAAAAAAAAATTGATTTTGGCAATGTGGCAAGTCGCTTTCGCCGACGGCCAGATCGAAGCAATCGAAGATCATATTATCAGGCGCATAGCAGGTTTGGTGCACGTGGCACATAATGATTTCATTCAATTGAAGATAGAGGCCAGGGAGACTAGAAAGGAAACTCCCTACAGATGACTGCTCGTTGTCTGCTCTTCCTGAAGTTTACTTACGAGGTCCCTGAATTTTTCTTCGTTGTCTGTAGCAAGACCCATAAGCGTTCTATGAGCCTCGAGAACCTCATTCAGTAAATGCGTTTCCGAAACAACTTGTTCAGGCAGTTCCTCAAAGCCTGCACTGTCCGTTAAAGGCTGACTGGTAATAATCGCTACCTCCTGCATGGACATACTCTCCAACAAACGCGATATGTCACCTCTTGGTGAAACAATACTGAGAGTCAGAGCAAAACTCTCTCGACAAATGATTCCCAATTTAGCAATCAATCCAAGCGCGGTGCTGTCTATCGCAACCGTTTCAGAGAGATCGACGACAATTCCACAACAATTATCCAGCTTTCTCATCTTTAACAAAAAGTTGGAGATCAGCGGACTCTGACTAAGTCGAACATCACCGACGAATTTTAGTATGTGGAAGTCCGCCTGTTCAGCGTAAAAAATCTGACTCATTTAAGCAGCGCTCGCGACTCTAAATACAGCTATATCATCAGGTAATGGAGACCTATCAAGAATACCCAGCCTCTCAACCATTGCATCAAGTTCCATTTCAATATTTGAACTTACCATCTCCAATAATTTTGCTTCCTTCTCTTCAAGAGAGGAATCGGGCAGCACGTCGAACACACCATCTGAGAACATAAACAGACAGAACCTTTCCGGCAAGGCTATTTCCTTTGAGCTGTATGTGGCCTGCTCAAAGAGGCCCAGAGGCTGGCCACCGATATCAAGAACTTCTGCGCCCTGCTGATAACACAGAATGGATGCGGGGAAATGTGCTGCATTGCTATATACCAGACGGTTACGCCGCTGATCGATGATTCCAAAAAACATAGTCACATGATGCTCAATCTGCCATTGCAGCAATTCCTTGTTAAACCACGTCAGAATCTTTGCAGTCGATGATAAATCAGTCAGCTCTGCTGAAAGCCGGCGGGACATACTTTTCAGCAACACCGTAATAAATGCACTAGAAGCACCATGGCCTGAAACATCCGCGATACAGAATGCAACGCGACCGTCTACTAATTCGAAATAATCAATAAAATCACCGCTCATAAACATTGATGGGTACAACTTATGATCAAAAGTAAGACCTCCAATAGTCGAAGGCGATCGGGGCAGCATAGCTTGCTGGACTAAAAAACCTGAGCGTTGATCTTTTTCTAATTGAGCATAAAGGNTTGCCGTTTCATGCTCATCTTGAGTTTTGAATAACTGACGTGCGTGTTCTAAGTTCTTNTTGATGACAAAAGCAAGAAATTCTTTCTCATTGCCCTGGAAGTAAATGTAATCTGAAGCGCCTGCTGCTAGATAANCTGACAATGTTTCTGACATGATGTCATNGCCCAGCACTACGACGGGAGTCGTCGGGAACTTAGCAACAATGGTTGACGTCAAATACAGAGTGTCGTTCCCGACCTGATTGACCAACAAGATAAGATCCGGAAGAAAATGATTTATAGACGCGAGAGCGGATTCATAACCTGTAGTTTCAACTTCGGTAAAGTCGCCCGCCGCCAGGCTGAGCCTTATCTTAACGGCTGCCGCGGGAGCGGAAACGATCAATATCTGGGGTCTATCGCTGCCCATATTTTTGACAGAAAACCTTATCCCACTGCACTGGGACAAAAAAACCGCGCGTATTGTGGACCTAATCTACTTATATGACAATTGTTTGCAATGAATACTTTAAAAGTCCTCAAACGCGTCGCTAAACGGATCCTCATTTATCTCGCCATCTAATTCAAGATATCTGCGCCTTTGCAGGTAAGCATCCCTAAAAAAGAGATAACGATCCCCAAAAATTGCATCCTCAGTTACAAGTAGATTGGCTCTATCATGAACGAATCGGGACACATATAGAACATTGCGATTAGCAACCGGACTTAAATATCTTAAAGGATCCAGCCGATTGTTAATTGCTCGACCGAAGATATCACGCAGACTGCTAGGTCCAAGAAAAGGAATAACAAGATATGGACCCCTTGGAACACCCCACTTGGCAAGTGTTTGAGAGAAATCTTCATTCTCATTGGGCAGCGACAAATTACTGGCAGGATCTAAGAATCCGCCGAGTCCGATTGTTGTATTTATTACGACCCTCAACGTACTAAATAGAAAAACTCTGGGTTTTCCCTGGAGGAATCCGTTAACTGCATCACCTACGTCGGCAAAGTTACCATAGAACCGATCGAGCGATCTTTCTAACGGGCCAGACAGATTATGACTATAGCCACTCGCGATCGGCCCCGCGAAGCGTTCATCAATTATTTGATTCAGCGCATGTGACTTTCTATTAGCACCTTCAAAAGGGTCCGCAACGTCTTGTCCGAATGCATTCAGAGATAATGTACAAAGGAGCAATGTCAACAAAAGCCAATTCATCGGCGAAGCCCCATTAAGCTTTCCCATTCCCGAGCGAGCCTTTTATCTGAAACCCTCGTACTAGTCCCAACTGATTGCGCGAAGAGAGACACCCTGTACTCTTCCAGCATCCAACGAAAATCAGCTAACCTGATCTGGTTATCCTCATCTAGCTCCAGGTATCGATTCTGCCATTCTCGAACGAGCAACATAGATGCACGATCCTTGAGGGGATTTATTCGCTCTAACCTGTAACTGATCGCCTTGAGATACCTTGGATAATGATGTANTTGATTCAAGGCAATACCTTCGGGAAAATCCTGAGGAAATAAGCGCTCTAATTGGCCTAGAATGTCATCAGCGATGTCGGTGTAAGCNAGCGCTTTCGCAGCCGACTCCAAGCCAAAAGCATGTTCAAGAGACTTGGCAGAGATAAAAGCAATCTGCTCCATATTCTCGAAAAGAAGTTCCCTTTTATTCAAGGCTTCCTCAAACGCTGCACGAGACCGGATGTCTGCTCCTTCTAGAAAAGTCATACGAAAGGTCGATCTGACAATGCCATTTTTCAAGGCAGTTCCTGAGCCACGTGTTGCAAAGTAGAGAGCAAACTTGTCAAAGTCCGGAATATTCTTTTCAAGATATCTAACCTGATCTCGCAACCTCAGCATCAACAGCCTCAGTATTCCAAGCTCGGAACGTCGGTTGGCCAGGGATTTTGTTTCTACTAGCTTTATGCCAACCGTCTCGCCCTCGTCTACAATCGCAGGATAGAGTANGACTTTGACTCCGCCTTGCAGAATTTCAACGGCTTCTGGCAANTCTNCGAACAACCAATCAGTTGCGCCAGACATCTCCAATATATGCTCCGAACGTTTCTGTATCTCTCTGTTAATCTTCTCTCCGAGACTTTCCACGAGACTTGTGAGGTTCCTACCAGCAGCGACTGCAGTCCCTCGCTCATCTACAACACGGATATTAATACTAAGATGTCGGTCAAGTACTTCCGGCTGAAAATCATCAGCAGAGACACGCGTACCGGAAGTTCTGAAAAGACGGTCAGCAAGAGCGACCGTCAGCGGCTTACCGTCATACTCAAAGCTTTCTAGCACCTTATCAACATATTCCGGAGCCGGAACGAAACGTTTGCGGAGTGACTTGGGTAACGATCGAATTAACGCCAGACATTTTTCCCGGAGCAATCCAGGTACCAACCAATCCAACTGCGCCTTAGGAATCTGCCCAAGCAAGATAAGCGGTATATCAATGTTGATCCCATCTTCAGTTTCGCCAGGCTCAAACTTATATCGTAGAGGCAATTGGGTCGAACCGATCTTCAGACTGTCGGGATAAAGAGCCTCGGAAAGCTCAGCCTCTCGCCGCATCAGTTCAGTACGTGTCAATTGCAGCCGCTTNGCATTATTAGTTGACTGATTAACAAATGCCGCAAGTTCCAGCTCGCTGCAAATCTTCCTGGGGATAACCTCATCATAAAAATCATATAACACACGACTTTCAACTAGGATGTCACGTTTACGCGATTTTGACTCCATGGTCTCGATATCCCGAATGATTCGGCGGTTGTGAGCGAAAAACTTCAACCGGGTTTTGAGCTTTCCCTCTACGAGCCCCTTCTGGAGAAAGATCTCTCTAGCCCCCTGTGAATCAACATTACCAAAATCTATTCGCCGATTGTTTATTATAACCAGACCGAAGAGCGTGACTTCCTCACGTGCAACCACATGACCTTTACTATGATCGAATTCGGGCTCATGGTAACTGCGCTGCACGAGATGTCCCGCCAAAGTCTCTATCCAACGGCTATCAACTTCCGCGACCGTGCGGGCATACAATCGTGTGGTCTCGATTAATTCCGCAGACATTATCCACTTAGGCTTTCTTAGAAATTGGGAAGAACCGGGGAAAATAAACTGTAACCTGTTACGAGCACCAGTGTACTTGTTTTCACCACTACGCTGTGAAACGTGTCCAAGCAATCCTGTTAATATCGCGCGATGAGTGGGTGCATAGTCTGCCGGCCGAATATTGACTTTTAAGCCAANTTCTTTACAGACCAGCAACAACTGCCGACGAATTTCTCGCCATTCACGCATTCGAGCAAACGACAGAAAATTATCGCGGCAATAAGTACGTAATTGACTTTGACTAAGGAGCTGCCTCTGCTCCTCGTAGCTATGCCAAAGGTTGATCATCGTCAAGAAATCAGACTTTTCATTCCAATAACGCCGATGCTTTTCGTCGGACGCTTTCTGATACTCATAGGGCCGCTCTCGTGGGTCTTGCACAGAAAGTCCGCTGACGACGATCAGTACCTCCGANANACATCCNATGTCACCCGCCGCCAACAGCATCCGAGCAAAACGCAAATCTACCGGAAAGCGCGAGAGCCGCTTGCCTAGCCTTGTAATTCGACGATGTCGATCGACCGCACCAAGTTCAAAAAGTAAGGCATAACCATCGTTAATCTGTTTCTGGTCAGGACGTTGAACAAAAGGAAATTTCTGAATATCACCTAGTTTCAAATTCAACATCTTAAGAATCACTGCAGCAAGATTAGTCCTCATTATTTCGGGTGTGGTGTATTTCGGTCGACTTTCATAGTCGTCCTCCGCATAAAGGCGGAAGCAAACACCGGCTGCGGTTCTGCCACAACGCCCCATTCGCTGATTAGCACTTGCTTGAGAAATAGCTTCGATTGGCAGCTGTTGGACTTTTGACCGCAGACTGTAACGACTGAGACGTGCTACACCAGGATCAATAACATATCGAATACCGGGCACAGTCAGGGATGTCTCTGCCACATTAGTCGCCAAAACGATGCGACGGCCTCTGTGATCGGCAAAAATACGATTTTGCTCAGCAACACCTAACCGTGAATAGAGAGGTAAAACTTCATAGCCTTTGGGCCCTTTACGTTTAATCGCTTTCGCCGTATCTCGAATTTCACGCTCTCCGGGAAGAAAGACTAAAACATCTCCATTGGGTAAATCTTCAATTTCATCCAAAACGTCTAGAATCACCCGAGTGTCCGGCTCATCCTCTTCCAACTCTTCGTTGATTGGTCGGTAGTGCACCTCCACAGGATACGTTCTACCACTGACTTCGACCACTGGGGCGCCATTGAAGTGCCTTGAAAAACGCTCCACATCAATAGTTGCCGATGTGATCACAACTTTTAAGTCGGGCCGCTTAGGTAATATGCGTTTTATATAGCCAAGCAGAAAATCGATATTCAGGCTCCGTTCATGAGCCTCATCAATAATCAACGTATCGTAGCGTTCGAGAAATCTGTCGTTCTGGGTTTCAGCAAGCAGCACACCGTCGGTCATTACCTTTATTAATGTTATTGGCCGAGTAACGTCCTGAAATCGCATTTGATAGCCAACTTCATTCCCCAGATTGACTTTCAATTCTTCTGCCAATCGATAAGCTATTGTTCGGGCTGCCACCCTCCTGGGCTGAGTGTGACCAATAGTACCGAATAGACCGAGGCCGGCATCAAGACAGATCTTAGGTAATTGAGTGGTTTTACCAGACCCAGTTTCCCCCGCAATAATAACCACCTGATTCGTCAAGAGTTTCTGAAGTATATTCTCGACGCTTTTCGAAATCGGCAGATTTTCGGGATAGCTAACTACTGGTCGATTGGCCTTGCGCCTTGCTACATGCTCCTCCGATTTTTCAATCGCCCGCGTAACCCTGAGGCGTTCTTTTTTTTTCTTCAAATCGCGCCACAGGCCAAAACGATCAGCGATCATGCAGCTATCGATTCGACTTTCGAGAGATTTATAAGTTGGACTGTTCATCGACGGGTTGCACATTTATGTTTAGCAATTATAGCGACTCTGAAAAAGTACGGCGCTAATTGCCTACATTTGTGTATTCGCTTGCTTTCAATAAAAAAACGAAGCGCTGAGTAAACTCAATTTTAAGGACTGAGGAACTTAAAAACCGTGGGCTACTTGGAGAGGTAGTTCATACCTTCTTCAATACCAGCAATCGTCAGCGGATACATCTGATCCTCAACAAGCTTCTGGACTAACGAAACAGACGTTGAGTACTCCCAAGTATCCTGAGGTGTAGGATTAATCCAGATGACCTTTTCAAAGGTATCGAGCAATCGCTGCATCCATATAGCACCAGCTTCCTCATTCCAGTGCTCAACACTTCCGCCGGCGTGCGTAATTTCGTAAGGGGCCATGGTAGCGTCACCGACAAAAATGACCTTATAGTCATGTGTGTACTTGTGAAGAACATCAAATGTGTCAATACGTTCATTCATGCGTCGGTTATGCTGTTTCCATACGCCATCGTAAATAAAATTATGGAAGTAGTAGGTTTCAAGATGCTTAAATTCGCTTCTCGCAGCCGAGAAAAGCTCCTCACAAACCTTTACATGGGCATCCATTGAGCCACCATTGTCGAGCAGCAAAAGAACCTTAACCGTATTCCGACGCTCCGGTCTCATAATGATATCAAGCAGTCCACCGTTCTTCGCGGTCTTACTTATGGTGTTATCTATATCAAATTCATCTTCTGCACCCTGACGCGCAAGCTTGCGCAATCGCCTCAGAGAAATTTTTAGGCCACGTGTGCCGAGCTCGACGTTGTCATCGTAAGCTTTATAATCGCGCTTATCCCACTGGCGCTTGCCACGTCGCTTTTTACCTTTGCGATCGTTACCCTCTTCGCCACGACCATTCTCGCCTTTGCCTTCCTTATCTTTCTCTTTTCCTTCTCCGCGGGCAGCTTCCTCTACTTCACGCTTAAAAGCCTCTATGAGTTTTTCAAGACCTCCTAAGGATTGAATTTTTTCAAGCTCCTCGGGTGTAAGGCTCTTTTCGAACTCCCGCCGCAGATACTCGTCGGGAATCAAAGACGCTAGCAGGCTTGACAGATCTTCAAGCCCTTTGAAGTAGGTGCTAAATGCACGATCAAACTTGTCATAGTGACGCTCGTCTTTAACCAGCGCCATGCGAGACATATAGTAAAACTCATCTATATCTGCATAGACCAATCTAGCCTTAAGAATCTCTAGAAGATGAAGCAGTTCCGTAATCGATACAGGGATACGAGCTTTTTTTAACGCAAAGAAAAAGTTAATCAGCATAAGGGGTTAGCTGCCTCCACTTGAGCCTTGCCGTCGATTCATGAACGCCAGCCGTTCGAGGAGTTGAACATCCTGTTCGTTCTTAACCAGTGCGCCATATAATGGGGGGATCGCTTTGGAGGTATCACGATTAGTAAGAATTTCATCCGGGATATCGTCCGCCATAAGTAACTTAAGCCAGTCTATGAGTTCAGAAGTAGATGGCTTCTTTTTCAGACCTGGAACCTTTCGAACATCAAAAAAGATTTCCATGGCCTCTTTGACCAAATCTTGCTTGATGGCNGGGTGATGAACTTCAACAATATCCGCCATCGTNTCCCTNTCAGGGAACTGGATATAATGGAAGAAACAGCGCCTCAAGAACGCATCAGGAAGTTCCTTTTCATTATTGCTGGTAATGACCACGACAGGACGCTGTTTCGCCTTAACTGTCTCGCCCGTCTCGTAAACATGAAATTCCATTCGATCGAGTTCAAGCAAAAGATCATTTGGAAACTCGATATCAGCTTTATCTATCTCATCGATGAGCAACACGACTTTTTCGTCGGCCGTAAACGCCTCCCACAGTTTACCCTTCTCGATATAATTGTTGATGTCATGGACTCGGTCATCGCCCAACTGAGAGTCTCTCAGACGAGACACAGCGTCATACTCATAAAGCCCTTGTTGAGCCTTCGTGGTCGATTTGATGTGCCATGGAATCAGCTGCATACCTAGCGAACTAGCAATTTCTTCAGCCAGCATCGTCTTACCAGTGCCGGGCTCACCTTTTATAAGTAAAGGTCTTTCTAGATCCACCGCTGCGTTGACCGCCATCTGTAGTTCTTCAGTCGCGATATAGGTCGATGTGCTGGAAAATTTCATTGAATCAAATCCACAAACGTAAAAGTCCCGCAATATAACGGTTGGCTGGCAAATATACCAGCCAATTCCAAGGAACTATGAAGGTGTCTTAATCGTCGTGATTCCGAACGAATAGCCTTTTTCCTAGAAGCCACACAAGCATTATTGCAGTAACGCTGAGCAGGCATATTGCACTTGATAGCCCATTATCGGTACTTCCCAAGAAGAGATCCATGACAACAACCACAATAGCCGGTGCAGCATGTTCCTGAGCCTCGCTCACGTACCAGGGCGTAAATATAAATACCAAAGCCATTCCCCTAACTAGGTCACGCCATCCGGCATTTTTCACGCCTGAAGTCAGACGCCACCATGCGATCGAAAAGACACCGCCGCTCAAAAAGTAGATCAACCACGCCAAGTGGTATTGGTAAAGATTAACGAAATCATCCATGGAAAGAATCCGAAANTTCTACCCATTGGATGATTTGTTCATCCAATGCATCCGGATGCACAAATTCCTCTGACAGACATTTATCCTTGATCGAAATATTTGCTGTATGTACCGTCTCTCGACTGCCTGAAACGAGGTAATGCCATTCAGGAAGATCGCGCCCGCTCGCTACCAGTCGGTAGGCACAGGTTTTGGGTAACCATTTGAAATTTCGTGCGCCCGATGGCGTCAGCTGAACACAATTAGGTACAATTTTCGATCTGTCTCGATAGCGGCTGCAGCGACATACTTCCTGATTAAGGTAGCGACAGGCCACTCCTGTATAATGAATTTCATCCGTTTCTTCATCTTCAAGCTTAATGAGGCAACATCGAGCGCACCCATCGCACAATGCCTCCCATTCGTCATCGGTCATTTCTTCTAATGACTTCACACGCCAGAATTCTTCAGACAAAACGCTTATCCGCTGGAGGTAACTGCAGATGATAACCCTGCTCAAGCAGATTTTTAACCACAAGCTCTGGGTCTTCTTTGGCAAGCACTCGGTCTGGAGAAATAACAACACTTAGCGCCTTCTCCGGCTGCCCGAATTGCAAGAGCAAGTCCTGGGGAACGCTTACCATACCCTCTCCGGCTTTAACAAATAGGTAGAGATGCTCTTTAGTAGAGCTTCTATAGACATCGCACTCTATTTCTAAGCAATTCATTCTGCCAAGGCCTCAATAAGATCCCCGCCGACAGCCGCTGAACGCCAGCCAAGTAACCCTTCCGGCAACTGGGGAACTCCCAACCCCTCCGAGCTGCGGATAAGTTTTTCCAAATGACGACGTTTAGTAAGTAGTTCGGGAGAAATCGAGAGTTCTTCGGCTTTATCATTCACAATTTTTTTTAAGCGTTTAAGTGTCGCTCTATTTAATGATGCAGCATCTCGATCAATCTCGCGCGGCAAGTCATCATCACCAATTTCATCAGCCTCTCTCATTACCCGAAGCAGATCATCTCCGTATTTTCTTAATTGACGCTGACTCAATTCACTCGCTTGCTGCAAGCTGCGGCGATCAGAAAAATTATGGCGGACAATATTCATCAGCGCCTTTTGATCGGCAATTCGATTTCGCGGTTTATTTTCTTTTCGAGCCATTTCTTCGCGCCATGCGCACAATGCACGCAATCGATTCAATTGTCTTCGCTCAAGCTGCCACAGACCTTTTAGTTTTTTATAGGCAAGCTGCGGATCAATCATAGTTGGAATATCTTGACCGAGAGAGGCCGATTCCTCTAGCAACCAAGCCCGTTTCCCGGTTGCAGATAACTCTTCTTCTTGCAGAGTGCAAATGTGGAGTAAATGAACAACATCAAGAGCAGCGTACTGGAGCTGCTCTTTACTTAGAGGGCGCGCAAGCCAATCTGAACGCGTCTGGTCTTTTGGCAGATCGATACCAAGCCAGTGCTGAACGAGCCTTTGATAACTCATAGAAAATCCCACTCCCAGCATGGCGGCAGCAACTTGAGTATCAAACAGCGGCTCGGGGACACAACCAAATGAATACTGAAAGACTTCCAGATCTTCCGAACATGCGTGGAATACCTTAATGATATCTTNGTTCTGAAAAATTACTTTCAGACTTGAAAGTTCAACGACCGCCAAAGGATCAATCAGAAAACAGTCATCTATGGTCGCGATCTGAATCAAACCAACTATCGGATAGTAAGTGTTAAAACGCGCAAATTCGGTATCAACCGCGATTACACTGGCCTTACTGCAAGTGTCTACGACCGCCTGGAGTTGGGCAATCGTCTCAACATACTGGAAACGTTCATTCATCACTGCTTATTCGCCAAGTAGACTCTTACGTCCTTGAATCGCATGGCTTAGAGTGCCCCCGTCCACAAATTCGAGTTCCCCCCCGAGGGGTATACCCTGGGCTAGTCTGGAGATGCTTACTGGGAAGGATTTCAAAGATTCGGAGACATAGTATGCCGTAGCCTCGCCTTCAACTGTTGACGAAACCGCCAGAATGACCTCGCTGACCTCTTTGGAGCATCGCTCTATCAACTTATCGACACCAATCTCTTCGGGGCCACGGCCTTCGATGGGTGAAAGAGTTCCCATCAGGACAAAATAATAACCGCGATAGCTGCCAGACCGCTCTATAGCGATGACATCTGCGGGAGTTTCCACTACACAGAGCAAACTTGCGTCCCGCCCTTTGTCCTCGCATATATGGCACTGCCTGGCATCAGTCAGATTGTGACATGACTCGCAACGACGAATTTTCTCGATCGCTTCTAAAAGCAGAGTAGCCAGCCGACGGCCACCGTCAGGATCTCTCTCTAGGAGATAAAGCAACATGCGTTGAGCGCTCTTTGGCCCAACACCAGGGAGGCAACGAAAGGCCTCCGTAACATCTTCGATTAACTTAGGTCGACTCATATCAAAAAAAAGGAAACTTAAAACCGGGTGGAAGAGGGATACCAGCCGTAAGACTCGACATTTTTTCCTGCTGAGCCTGCTCAGCTTTTCGAACTGCATCATTCATTGCAGCAGCAATCAAATCTTCCAATACAGTCTTGTTTTCCGACATCAAAGTGTCTTCTATCAGTACCTGTCTGACATCATGTCGACCTGTCATCCTTATCTTAACTAGCCCAGCGCCAGACTCGCCAGTCACTTCCATATTGGCGATTTCGGATTGTATCTTCTGAACCTTCTCCTGCATCTCCTGCGCTTTCTGCATGATGCCGCCAAATCCTTCTCCGAGTCCGCTACTCATCACAAGTCTCCTGTTTTCAAAGGCGAGATACTGTCGGCATCGATTCGCCCATCAAAATTTTCCAAAAGCTGCTGAACACGCTTGTCGTTCTCAATTTCTGTCACCGCCTTTATTTGCTTTTCCTGTCGCTCTCTGTCTGCCCTCGCTGCTGGTGTTTCTATTTCTGTATCACCAACTTCGATATCTACTTTGATTGTCTTACCGTAGAGTTCGCTCAAACTATTCGCTATACGGTCCTCGTGAGAAGCGTTCCAGAGACTGGCATGGTGTTCCGCCAATTTCAGCAAACAACCATCCTCACTTACAGCGCACAGCAGACAATTAGCAGCCAGAGTTCGAGTAACGCCGCCTAGATTCAAAAGCGAGAGAATTTGAGACCAATTATCTGGGTGAAGTGCTGGCATTACCATGGGATCAACATTAGACGCCGCAAATGAAATCCGATCATTGCTGTCTAGCCTTCTAGAGGAGACGGCTAAATTTGATTCCTCGCTAATATCTGAAGATTGGTAGCCAGGCTCCAAATTTACTGCTGGTAATGCTTCTTTTTTTTGCCCTGTAGCCTCAATTGTTTCTGACACGACTTGCTCTGCTGAGGGAGTTAATAACCCCAGGGTCTCTGATTCGTCGATTTGAACTGGTTGACTGTCGCCATTAATAGCAGACATCAATTCCACTAGTGGCACTCTTTTCTCCCCCTTCTCCAGAGGATCGGCCAGTTTGCGATTAACGCTTTCAGACCTTTCTTTCACGTCTTCGGTCGTCTTTGACTCGCCTAGTTTGACTTCAACAGTTTGTGCTTGCGAGCCTTTCGGTTCGCTTGATGCAACGTCAAAAGGTCCACCTTGATTAGCAGAAACGTGATGATTATTCTCCGGTCCGGAAAAAGCAGAGCCAAGGCTAGAAGGACAGAAAGACATCATGCGGAGCAGCACCATTTCGAATCCTATTCGAGGAGTCGGTGCGAGAGGCAAATCTCGTTGCCCGATAAGGCCTATCTGATAAAGTAACTGAACCTGCTCACGTGACAAGTGTTCAGCAGCTTTAAGAACCTCTTTTTGATCGCCCTGAGAGTTATCTATTGAACCTGGAACCGCTTGCGAAACAGCTACTCGGTGTAGTGTTCCTAANAGATCATCCAAGAGTAAAGCAAAGTCTGGAGAATAGTCTGATAGTTGGTCGATAGCAGAGAATAAATTTTCACCATTACCCATAGAAATATCGTTAAGTAGGCCAAAGACTACCTTGGTATCGATGCTACCTAACATCGCAGAGACCGTATCTTCCCGAACCTCATTATCCCCGTAAGATATGGCTTGATCAGTTAGACTGAGGGCATCTCGCATACTTCCATCCGCTGCATGCCCAAGGAGCCATAACGCTGCCTCATCGAAAGTTAAAGATTCCTGATCGAGGACTGTCCCCAAATATTTAACGATCTGTTGTGGTGAGAGACTCTTTAGATTGAACTGAAGACATCGCGACAAAACCGTTATCGGTAGTTTTTTCGGATCAGTTGTCGCAAACAAAAATTTCACATGCTCTGGAGGCTCCTCAAGCGTCTTCAACATAGCGTTGAAACTGCTCCGCGACAGCATGTGGACTTCATCAATTAGGTAAATCTTAAAACGACTTACACTTGGCATATATTGGACGTTATCTAGTAATTCGCGCATATCATCAACTCCGGTGCGCGATGCCGCATCAACCTCTATCAGATCAACGCTTCGTCCTTCTGAAATCTCCCCACAACTGCTGCAGGTACCGCAGGGCTGGGAAGTGATACCGGTTTCACAATTCAAGCAACGCGCAAGGATTCGAGCAATGGTTGTTTTACCAACACCCCGTGTACCTGTAAAAAGATAGGCATGGTGCAGCCGTTCTTGATCCAGTGCATTAATGAGAGCCCTAAGGACGTGCTCCTGACCTTCCAGCTTATTAAAATTTGTTGGACGATATTTCCTAGCGAGAACTTGATAACTCATGCGACGATTGTACGGACTCGCGCTCGTGATTCCTAGAATGACAGCGTTATCATATGACAGTTTTAAACTGACGTGATTACATGAAAAAAGTAATAAGCATTGGTCACCGCGGGGCGAAGGGCTATAAACCGGAAAATACTTTACCTTCTTTCAAGCACGCGATGGATCTCGGCTGCGACTGGCTTGAGCTAGATGTGTATTTCGTTTCGGGCGAACTTCTTGTTATACATGACAAAAGCGTAGACCGGACAACTAATGGCAAGGGCAACGTTGAAGATTTACCCCTTGACTATCTTCGGTCTTTGGATGCCGGCGATGGGGCACCGATTCCGACTCTNAATGAAGTGCTTTGCTTAGTAAANANCCAATGCGGTGTAAATNTNGAACTTAAGGGNAAAAATACAGCACAACCCGTCAGCGAGGTTCTTGCTAATTATGATTGGCCCCTAGAAAAATTTCTCCTGTCCTCGTTCAATCACAAAGAATTAGCAAAAAGCGATCCGCTTTATCGTAGAGGAGCACTATTCGAGGCACCAACAACCAATCTATGGAAACGAGCGGAAGAACTAAGAGCATGGTCGGTAAATTTTTATCTACCTAACGTAACACCTGAACTGGTGCGAGAAGCACAACAAAGAGGCTATAAAGTACTGGTTTACACTGTTAACGAACTGGCTGAAATTCAACACATGCTTAACTTGGGTGTTGACGGCATATTCAGCGATTATCCTGATAGAGTTAATCAGGTACGTNGCTACAAAAGATAGTACGACCTATCGGAAAGCAAATGAGCCTCTTACAAAGAAACCTAATTTTCATACTGATATTTCCTTCCTGCTTCTCTCATGCNGAGGTTGANGAACTTACAAAACTTATTGCAGAACGACTAGATCACATGAAAGCTGTCGCCGCATACAAATGGCAGCATGGTCTACCTGTCGAAGACCTTCGACGTGAAGGTATAGTTATCGAGGCGGGAATCGCCGCAGCATTATCCAAGGGTATTAAGATACCTAGCAGTAAACGCTTCTTTGAAAGTCAAATAGAAGCTGCAAAAGTTATTCAGTCTTGCTGGTTTTCGCGCTGGAAAAATACGAATAAAACAGAATACTACCCCCCGACATCGGTAACTGATCTAAGTAGTGTGATTCGGCCAAAGTTAATCAAGTTGGGTGATCGTATCGCCTCAGAATTATCGGTCATCACGACCGATGTAAACAATTTTATCAATCATCTTGCTATCGACTGCCTAACTAATGATGCGAAGAAGTCGATCTTTACTGCCATTNGAAACATCGAAATTTACTCATCGAGACTCGATCAAATTAACGATAGCGGAGTTTTAAGGATAGGTACTACTGGTGACTATGCGCCCTTCTCTTTTAGTGACGACGGCAGCAANTTCCAGGGAATCGATATCGATCTCGCCAGAAACCTAGCAACCTACCTGGGCAGCCAACCAACATTCATCCAGACCAGTTGGCCGACGCTGATACAGGACTTTCAGCATGGTAAATTTGATATCGGAATGAGCGGCATTTCAATAACACCAGAACGTAAAGAATTCGCTCTATTTTCGGANCCCTACCATGTCGGCGGGAAAACTCCGATCGCTCATTGTAACGATATCGAATCATACCAAACGCTGAAGCAGATCGATCGAGCCGGGGTGCGCGTGATCGTCAATCCAGGTGGTACCAATGAGAAGTTTCTGGATTCACACATACGCGAGGCGACTAAGGTGCTTCATCTTGATAATCGTGAGATTTTTGAATTAATCGCTGACGGCACAGCAGATTTAATGATAACCGACAAAATTGAAGTCGCTCTGCAATCAAGAAGGCATCCTAAACTCTGCGGACTAAGGAACGAGAAGACGTTCACTTACCAGGAAAAAGGATATCTGATACCCAAGGAAGCGGAGTTACTCAAAAAGGTCAATAGTTGGCTGCGCAAAAACAAGGCAAACGGCAGATTAGATAGGATTTTTACCCGTCATCTGAAAGTATCATAGAAATATAGCCTATCTTTTTTAAGTTCGAGTCAACACACACTTGGTCAGACATCATCGTAAACTAGCCTTGATTCCCAAACCATAGTCGGGACTTCTTCTCCAAGGATGAAAGCCCGCATCATCGCATTTACTTCATCCGGAGCATCTTGCTGAACCCAGTGTGAGATGCGCGNCAAATAGCGAAGTGTCAAATCAGAGACCCACTGATCAGTGTCTATGGTAGTCTCAATGGTTAACGCCGAATCATCTTCACCCCATACCATCAAGGTTGGAACCTCAATCAACGGAGTTCCGAGATCACGCTGCCGCCGGCCCCCTCCACCCCTGATCAAGGCGCGATAGTAGTTAATCATGCCTCTTAACCCGTCGGGTCGACGGCCATTATCCCTATACAACTGCAAGACCTCATCTGAAAAATTACCAGGCGCAGCACTGCTGCTAAGCATCAGATTACCAAGATCACCTCTACCTATAACCCACTCCGCCAATCTCGGAATCTGGAAAAAAAAGGCATACCAAGAACGCAGCAATTGCCTCCAACCCATGGCACTCTGCATCGCTGCTGGATGCGGCACATTGCAAATAATCAACCGTTCAAGGTTGCGAATTCGACGTATCGCGAAATACCAAGCTATCATAGCGCCCCAATCGTGAGCAATCAGGGTAACCCTAGAGCAATTCGATGCATCAACCAGGCTTGCGACGTCCGCCATAAGAGTTTCAATACTATAGTCTTCAAGATTCTGCGGTATCGTAGAATTGCCATAACCTCTGAGGTTAGGTGCCCAAACTTTCATACCTAATTCAGCAAGCATTGGCATCTGAAATCGCCAGGATATCGCGTGCTCAGGGAAACCGTGGAGACANAGCGCAAGCTGATCACTCTCCTGGTCACCGCACTGATCAACCTCAAGACTGATGCCATTGATATCCAATTGCTGGGTCTGGATTTCTGGATAGATATCGCTAGTTTTTTTCATAGTGTCTTTTTNAGATCGGAACTCGAATCTATAATTATCCAACCTTTTGTTTCAGGCTGCTATCTTGAATCCAGTAGGTCTATATATATCGGCAAATACACCATCAGACCATAAACTCTTAAACAGGCTCGTCTCTATTGGCATGAATCAGGTTTTTTCAGAGCAAAATGTCAACCTAGACCGATGCACAGTCCAACGCGTCACTAAATACCATCCTCCGCAGATCGTTGAAGAAAGAGAAGACGTCGCAATCATTTCCGAAGTATCCCCACACGGCGCATGCCTTGCAGGCAAGCAAGGTCTTCCTATTGTCTCTTCTGCGGCAACAACTCCTGGGGGCTATCAAGCACTGGCAGCAAACTGGGAGCTATATGAAAGGTACGCTGTCAAACACAACAAATTAGCCGACAGGAGGAATTGGTCTTTGGTGGCACCTATGCACATCGCGGAAACCCGTGAGACCGCCAGAACCGAAGTCGCAACCAAGCTACCCCAATGGTTAGAGAAGCATAATAATCTCCAAGGTCTACTACGGGGGTTTTCGAACCCAGTTGATGCTCTGANAAAGCACCAATTTGCTGTGATAGGCAATCNTGAGGACGCATTAGAGCAGGTTAGCCGCCTGTCAAAGATAACAGGAGGATTCGGCAATCTTCTGTTGCTAGTACACGATTGGGCTGATCACGACTCGATCTACCGATCAATGGAGCTCTGCTTATCAGCATTAACTAACGCACCTAGCTGGCGCCACTNACNTCATGATTTAAAGCTAAAATCAGCTAAGNCCCCTAAATGACGCTCGTACACCTATTGTAAAACGATCTGAATTCGGGCAGAAAGAGAGATCAATAAACAAGCGAGGCTAATGATCATGAAAATGCATGGTGGCAAACTTGCAGCACGCGCACTAAANGAAGCCGGTGTCGAATGCGTCTTTACCTTAAGTGGTGGTCACGTCATGGCGATATACGACGGTTGCCTCGACGAAGGTATTCAGGTGGTTGACGTCAGGCACGAGCAAGCAGCGGTACACGCGGCTGATGCCTGGAGTCGATTGAATCCAGGAAAAATCGGCTGTGCGGTGCTAACCGCAGGTCCTGGTGTGACTGATGGTGTGACCGGAGTTGCGAATGCCTGGCGAGCTAATAGCCCAATACTAGTTATTGGAGGACAGGGTCCTTTCAACAATCTCCGACGNGGCTCTCTTCAGGAAATGGATCATGTTGGTTTGATGAAACCCATCACTAAATGGGCCGACGCTTGCTACGACACAGCGAGGATCCCAGACTATATAGAATTAGGGATTAGGCACGCTGTGTCCGGTAATCCTGGACCCGCNTTTTTGGAAATCCCAATGGATATATTAAGTGGCGANGCCGATACAGAACATGTCCGCTTCCCTACCATGCGACCGGTGGCGCCAGAGCTAACACCGGCACAAAGCAATATTGACGAAGCGCTCGCGATTCTCAGATCAGCGGAACGGCCAGTTATGCTAGCCGGGACCAGCGTCAAGTGGTCGAATGCCGCAAGTCAGATACAGAGTTTTATCGAAAAAACCAAGGTGCCTACATTTGTCAACGGTATGGGCAGAGGCATGGTTAAACCAGGAACACCGGAGCTCCTAAATCGAGTTCGTAAGGAAGCCATGCAACAATGCGACGTCTTCATTTGCGCTGGCGTCCTCCTAGACTTTCGTCTCGGATTCGGTCGGTCTATCCCTCAAGATNCGAAGATAATACAACTNGATATTGAAAACGAATTGATTGGAACTAATCGTTCAGCGGACGCCTATATCGTCGGCAACCTAGCTCAAAGCTTTGACGCAATGTCGGCTTCCCTACAATCAAGCCCCATTGATTTTTCCGAGTGGAGAGATCAGCTGAGTGTCAGAGAGGACGAGCTTGAGGCTGAATTTGCTTCCCAGTTAGATTCCGAAGAAGTTCCCATCGATCCGTTGCGACTATGTCGAGAAATAAAAGATTTTGTAGCTGACAAAGATGTCATTCTGATCGGTGACGGTGGCGACATTGTAGCTCAAGCATCCAAAGTACTTCCGGTGCCAGCCGAAAACTGCTGGATGGATCCTGGACCACTCGGAACTCTAGGTGTAGGCATGCCTTTCGCCTTGGCGGCACAACTATCGAAGCCAGAGAAGCGTGTTTTGATCATATATGGGGACGGTAGTTTTGGTCTAAATGGGTTTGAGTACGATACCGCTGTACGTTTCAACCTGCCTATTGTGGGCATCGTCGGAGTGGACGCTGCTTGGGGGCAGATGGCGAGGCCTCAAGCAGCTGTTTATGGTGCTAACCGGCTGGTCGCAACAAAGCTCAACTACACTCGTTACGATAAAATCGTAGAAGCAATGGGTGGGCACGGTGAATATTGCGAACGTCCCGAGGAAATTGGACCAGCCCTCGAACGTGCCTTCGCATCAGGAAAACCCGCACTGGTAAATGTCGTCATGCGCCAAGATATAGATAGCGGCATGAAGGGTTCAACCTACGTTTAAGCTAACCGGCCAATNATGAGGCTAGATCAAAAATCTTGCCTGGATTCAAAATACCCTTTGGGTCCAAGGCAAGCTTCATGCGTTTCATCAAATCTATTTCCTCGGATGATCTGGAAACACCTAACCAAGGCTTCTTTTCTAATCCCACTCCATGCTCGGCTGAGACAGATCCTGATATCGCAGCCAGCGGCTCATAAACACAAGCTTCTACATCATGCCTAAGACTATTATCGCCCTCTCCAGGACAAATGAGGAAATGCAAGTTTCCATCACCCATGTGGCCAACGATATAATTCACCATACGTGGGAATCGTTCTTCTAATCCCCGATTTACCTCGTTGACATAATCGATCATATGCGANATGCGCAAACTGACATCAAATGTAAAGTTCGGCTTAAATTGATTAAGCTGGCCTACATCATCCCTTATGGCCCAAAGCTCCATGCGCTGNGNCTCTGACTGCGCGATAACCGCATCAACTACAATCTCACTCTCCCAGGCGCCCGCTAGTACATTTTCCNTCCGCTCGGAATCGCANCCAATAGCCTCAATCAGAACGTAAAAAGGATAATCCTGGGGCATAGGGGCAGAGTTCTGCGCCGGCTCTGTGGTAACCAATCGGTAATAATTGTTCCACATCAACTCAAAAGCCGACAAGGTACCTCCAAGCTCAGAATCAAGATACTTTAGCAAAACCGGAAGTTTTTCAAACTCATCTACTGCAACCATGAGCGTTGCTCTCTCGCGAGGGGCCTCGCGAAGTCGCAATACTGCTCGGGTAACAATGCCCAAACTACCTTCAGACCCGATGAAAAGCTGCTTGAGGTCGTAACCTGCGTTATTTTTTATCATTTGATTCATAGATGAGACAATGGTCCCGTCCGCAAGGACAGCTTCAACGCCCAACACCATGTCTCGCGTCATACCATAACGAATAACTCTATTACCGCCAGCATTCGTTGAAATATTGCCACCAATAGTACAGCTGCCTCGACCGCCTAAATCAAGCGGATACATAAGATCCTTCTTTTCAGCTTGTTCCTGCAGCGTCTGCAGCACAACGCCGCTCTGCACCACGGCAATTCGGTCGACGACGTTGATTTCTTCAATTTGGTTCATCAATTCAAGAGAAATAACAATGTCATCAGGCGCAGTAACGGCACTCATTACTAGCCCCGTCAGTCCTCCATGGGCTACAACAGATTGATCATTATGATGGCAAATCTTTAACGCGCGGCTCACATCTTCTGTGCTCCTCGGTCTAATGATAGCTTTTGCCTTTACACCGGATCGAGCAAAAAAACCAGATTGACGGGAACTCACATCCTCGCCAGTCAAAACCATCTCTTCACCAAATTCCTTTATTAATATGTCTATTATGTCTGTCATGTATCCGCCTCCTCCCTAACGAGCATTGTACATCGAGTCCACCGGAAAAAATTGCCGCAATAACGAGCATTGCTATCACATCAAAATCTTATCGAATCCTGAGTTTTTCTCGACGATGTCGACTAGAATGCGCCCCATGGACTCATCTAAATTCCGAACATCTGATCGCTTTACTGAACTTAAAGGTAGTATCAACTTTCGAGACTTTGGAGGTTATCCAACAGAGGATGGCAAGTTCGTCAAAAAAGGCCTGCTTTTCCGCTGTGGAGCGCTCACAGATATTCCTAAGAGCGCGTATTCAGACTTTTCTGAGCTAAACATTGGCGTCATATGTGATCTACGGAGTCATGCGGAGGCTGAGGAGATGCCTACACCGGACGCTCCTCCATTTTCTTGTCGCGTTCACATACCGATCTGGCCTGGCAGCTCAGCTCAATTCAGAGAGTCACTAAACGAGCAGAGACCAACAGCCAGCGATTTTATCAAATTCATGCAGAACGTTACCCGCGATATAGCCCGAGACCATGTGGATGCTTACAAAGAGCTGGCCAACCATTTGCTTGCTACTGATCAGGCCTTTCTTCTGCACTGCTCGGCCGGCAAGGATCGCACGGGTTTCGGGGCCGCGATCATTCTTAAAACTCTTGGGGTTAACCAGGAACTAATTTTCGAGGACTACTTGATTAGCAACCAGGCCGCTGAACTGAAACAGAGCATGAAAGTCAGAATGCTTGAACAAGCCAAGGCTCAGGGGGCGGAAACCCTGCCCGACGATCAGGTAATCGATATACTGGCCAGCGTCAGAAGAGAATATCTCGAGGGAGCTTTTCAAGAACTCTACTCCCACTACGGCAGCATTGAGGGGTACTTGGAAGCCATAGGTCTTGATGGCTCTGCACAGGAACATCTGCGCGATCGACTACTAGACTAGCTATACAACCCCAGCATCGCCAATGCTAATCCTCAATGATTCAGAAATTACTCAGTGTCAGCGGAAGAAACTATGTCGATGTCTCTTTGAATAATTTGTTTCCATGCATGCGAAACAATCAACGGTGTTGGTACCCTCCACTAGCTTGTGGTAGAGGCCTGGTGTGAAAGTATCTTTCTCATAGAGCATAAGTTCGATACGCGGCTACACCGCTAGATTAATCCACTTCGAGGTTTCATGGAGACAAGCGATCTCCCGCTAAATGTCCTCACCATGCGCACGTGCGCGATCAAGACGACTAGCCTCATCCCTTGGCAAGTTGCGCCAGGCCAAAGTCAGGAAAATCAGCGTAACCCCGAAAATCAGGAGTGAGGTGGAAATTGCCGTCTGAAGGGATTCCGCAGAATTCATGCCCGTTGCGCCATACATATCTGACAGCTGACCCATGAAATAAGGACCCAGAGCAAGTCCAATCATGGTATTGATTAAAATATAATACGCACCCGCGATTGCCCGCATCCTCGGCAGCACAAGGTCCGTCGCCGTCGAGGGTGGGATCCCCGGCCATGCAGCACTAAACAAATGATGTGCGAAATTAAGAATAAACGCTGTCATCAGACTCTCCGTATAAATCATCCAAATAACCAGCGGAGCTGTACCGAAAATCGCAAGGTACCCGACAACCAGCCTGCCTGCCGGGTGCTTTTGTTTAGCCCAATCACCAATCACACCACCAAGCGTTACACCAATCAGACCACCTAATGCATTTCCGAGACCGATATACATGCCTACTTCCGTTGCACTCGTATCATGAAGACGGAGTAACAGTGGAGCCGTCCAGAATCCAACGCCGTAAGTCACAAAAGATATAGTCGGGAAGGCAATCATCGTGTAAATCATGGCCTTCGAACCAAAAATCATAGCGTAGGTAGCAGGATCTCTTGCTCTGAGAGATTGTGCCCATGAAAATGTTACATAAACACCAATTCCCAACGCGATCCACTGCGTGACACTGCCCGTCATCCAGATCAGAACAGCAGCAGCCAGGCAAATCAATGTTGCGCCCGCAAGGTTTCTTGAAATAGATGCACCCAACTGACGCAATACAAACAAATTTACGATAGGCAATATGGCAGATAGTTCAGATTTAAGAACTGAAAATGGAGCCGGATGTTCTTCCGTTACCAGATCTTCGCTGACACCGCGTTTCGGCTCTTTGAGTGTTCTAACCCAAACCGCCATAAGCATGCCTGGGACTCCAACCGCCAGAAATGCCGCCTGCCAGCCTTTGATCCCGAGGGGTGCTGCAGTCGGCTCCGGGTACCAATTGCTCCACGTTTCCATAATGAAACCGCCAAGGAAGAGTCCAATACCACCACCGATGTAAACACCACTTGAATATATCGCCAGAACTGTAGCTCTCAGCTTGGGGTGGTAGTAATCCGACAACATGGAGTAAGCCGCTGGCGAAGCACTAGCTTCGCCTATGCCAACACCGATTCGAAATGTCGCTAGCATGCCAAAGGATTTGGCGAACCCGGATAAGGCTGTCATCAGGCTCCAAAAAAGCAATCCGACTGAAATCAGACTCCGGCGCACCCAAACATCAGCAAAGCGAGCAAGCGGTATTCCAAAAACCGCGTAAAAGACGGCAAACACCGTCCCGTAAAGGAATCCCATCTGGGCATCAGTAACACCTANNTCAGCNTGTATTTCCTNAGAAAGGATAGAAAGGATGTTTCGATCAATGAAATTAAAGACNTATACGATGACGAGGACAATTAAGACGTAATGGGCGTAACCCCCTCCAACTTTCGTAACTCGATTTTTGTCTTTCACAACTTCCCCCTTATTAACCTGAGTGATTGCTGCGCAGCCCAATGGCTTTATCTACAGGCTAAGACAGTCACTTAAACNCTATNGAACTCTGAACCTTTACTCGCTTCTTTGATCCGCTTCAAATAACAGCTCTCACGCCCGCGTTTACAAGGGTTAGTTCGGTTNGGCGTTATACCAGATAGGAGAACTCCAAGCTCTATCCTGAATGGTATTGTGCATATCAGCCCGAGCTTTAACTCCCGCCCGAATTGCATCCCAAGTACTCCAACGACATTTTGGNTTTTCCAGGACGCGCACGTAATAAAAAGCTTTAAGTTCTCTATCAAAGTCAGGGTCTCTCCAAAATGCTTTTAGCTCCCCTGCTCCTTTGCCAGGCTCCATAGCGCAAGTAGAAAGGTCAACCCGCGCGCCATTATCAGGACAGCGATGTGTTTCGGAATCAACTACACCACCATCGGAACAAGCAATATCGTAGACCATTTCTTTACCATCACCACCGTCGACCCAACCTTTAACGATCTGAAGGCGTTGGAGTGAAGCGCTATCTGCATCCCGTGACGCCCAAACGAAAAACTCAGGCGCACCCTCTTCCTGTGGGCCGAGATCGCCACCCATTGTCACCCCTTGAGCATACGCTTTCCTAATACTATCAGTGCTGTCAGCCAAATCGTCATCGAAATCATTACTGCCAAAAAACCGAACTTTTATGTGCGGACCACTTGTACTGAATGTCTCTTTGCGACGGAAAGCATCATAGATATCTGATCGCGTGTTGGATTCTGCCCAAACTGCCGCCAGGCCCGAAGCACCCCAATATTGGGACGCCGCATTGGCGTAAACGCGACCATCGGCAGTTAAAGCGGGCGCTGCNCCTGCCAAAGGGTCGTTTTCCGTGACATCCNACAAATTTGGATCCATCAAAGGGACTGAACCCCGTTGTTCCCCTGTGATATCAGTGATGCCTGTTTTACTCCAATAGTTATCTTCCTCAAACGAGCCCGCTGCATTNTGAGTATCTGAGGAACCGATCACACCAAATTTATATGGGTTAAAGCCATCACGTTCTTCCAGCACCAAGCCTCTGATATACGCATCTCTTACATAGCTACCCTCTGGCTGACTCGCTAGATTGCTGGCAATTCGAATAGGCATAATTTCGAAATCAGCCCACTCGTCATTAGGGGATAACAAGGGATGTGTGTCGGACGTGCCTTTCACTTGGGTGTTTTCGACCAAGGGTTCGTTACGCATACGCAAATCGGCATAGTCTGAATCTTGAGCGGAGCCNTCTGACTTAGTCAGCTCAAACATCCAGCCATTTGANCCATTGGAATTATGCGGAATCGCCAGTGACTCGATACCCAGTGAGCGCTGTTGATCCATCCAACGCCAGAGGTCTTCAGGGTTCATCGAGTCAAGCCTTGAGTAAGGAAGGCTTGGAGCCTTATCATCTCTAAAAATGACATTCCGATGGAGATTCTCAAACGCCGGTCCACTGGCGGTATATTCGTAGCCAATGAACGTTGTGAAAACTCCAGGATCATTGTGGCGTGCCGCAGCGGCGATAATGTCTTGCCATGCTGATCTGGCTGAAGTGGAGTCATCAAGAGGGTCTTCCATATCGGGATTAGTAGACATTTGCATGAGGTGTTGGATAGCAGCTGTGAATGCAGCCCTGGAATCCGCTGGTGTCTCAATATTGCGCGCCACCCCCCCGATCTCAAGCTTACTGAGACGGCCACTGCCCTCTGCAGCCTCACGAATTGCACCTAGATAGAAAGCGTGGTCAGTCACGGCGAGAAAGTCCAGTGGTTTCTTCATTTTCATTTGGAAACCACTAGAGTGACTTATCATTTCCCCTTTACCAAATCGGTAGGCATCATCTGGAGATGCTCTAGTACCCATCAAATATGCATCAAAGGAATAACGAGTATGAATATGTAAATCGCCGAAATAAGCATTTTTCAGCAGATCTCGAGCAACTACGGGACTCTCTACAGACATCGATCCACGGAGTGGTGATTCTTTGGCCTGCTCCGGCTTTGAACAGGACGTGATGCTAACCACAAGCGTCGCTCCCAACAAAGCAAACAATGACATCTTCATTCCTTCTCCAATTTTTCTTGTTTTTAGCTCTTCTTACCTTACCTTACTGAGGAGACGACGACATCCCTGCAAAGCAGAACATTTGAGGACTTTATCGTATGTGCTGTTAAGATAAAAAGATGCCGTCACCTAACATTGAAAAAATTCAAGCTCTTCGTGGTCATGAATTTCCTGGCGGTTACTACACGATTGCGCACTGGGAAAATTTTCTGTTAACAGAATGCACCGGAAGCGAGCCGCTGCCAGGAGACCTCGCTCACCCCGTNGCTTTATTTCATGTTCCGATCCTGGGCGCGGGCACTAGCATTGCAGAAATGTTTGATTTAGGGCATGCAGAAGATGGAATTTCCATAGGAATCGAGAGCTATGAATGGGAGTTTCATCAATGCCTCAAAGAGGAGGTGGAATATTTTGTTAGCGGCAGAATAATTACAGCGGAGCGCTTATTCGAAAACAATAGAACATTTGACCGTCTGCAATTCAGGTTTGATCTGACCCTTCNAAATGAACCTNTTGCAACGACCACCGTCACCTGGCGATATAGAAGAACAACATGATGTGCGATGTCGGTGATGAGATACCTCCTTGGACCATGCCTCGGGTACTACCCGAGCGTATGCGCACCATGGCTGCCATTCTTCGGGATCCTTATCCTGTGCACTGGGACAGGCGAGTCGTCTCAGCGATGGGGCTAGGTGACAGAACAATCAATCAAGGACCACTAGGTTTGAGCTATATGATCAATATGCTCCACGCGTGGGCCGGACATGAATCCATTAAGCGCCTAACGATGACATTTCCATTGCCCGTGTTTGAAAACGATCAGGTGATCGCTCGAGGTCTTGTTACCGCTATACGGCAAGAAAAAGGCTTAACCTATGCAGATTGCGACATCTGGCTAGAACGCGGCAATGACCGACCATTAGAAGGAGCCGCTACTGTCTTAACCCGAAATTGATCTAAAGACCTTTACTATTATCTCGCCCTGCTATACGAGAAGTCGACATTTGAGTTTCAGGGTCTGGGACATTACTGACCCAATTACAAAGCTGCGGATCAGACTCTCGTATTTCTCCAGAGAGGAAAACACCTTCAGAAGTGAATCGACCTACCAGGTCTCCACGAGACACCTGAATCGTACCGTCATCCATCAACTCATAAAAGGACTCGGCATCGAAAGGATGTTTCATACTCATGATTCACCTACCCATTCTGTTAGTTTGTGATTCAACCACCGCACCTTCGCTTCTTGGTAACCTGACAATGTAACACTGGATTTGTAACTTGATTCCAACCCCATTTGAACTTTAGGCATATTAAACACATCTTGGTCGAAGACTCGGCCCAAGAAACCAAGTACTGTGGACCATTTCACATCATCATCTATCCAGTGAATTTTTGCGGCGGGTGGTCTTTCCCCTTGGAAAGGCATCAACTGATAGCATTCCATGATGGCGCTGCGATGGTCGTTGCCGTTGGGCCTAAAACGATAAACAATCTTGTTGAAGGCACCCCATGGATGAAAATTCGGCCATTGGGTGTAGTCTATACTGTCCACAATCTCAGCATCGCAGTATTGATCAACCCTATCACCAGCTTCTGCTCTCAGCCCTTCCCTGCTCATGGCCGCTAAGTAGGCTCTTGCATTCATGCCTTCGGGTATCGGAGGTAACTCAGCTTCTGGTGGCAAGTCCATCATAGCCCGGAGAACATCTTCGTCGCTTCGATCATCTTCAAGCAGCGGGCTAGGCGTACCACCGGGAGTGATAACACGCGCGCAGTTTTCCCAAACATCCACTTGGCTATTAGTGTCGCCCAAACTCGGAAGAATTTGAGGGTGAGTTGCGTTGACGTGATAGGCTTCGCAGAAGGCCTCTTGGGCAATTTTCCAGTTGCAGGGTACGACTCTTGCGATATGCGCCTGGATATAAAGCGAACCCAAATCCCAGCGCTCGAACTGATCCGCAAGATCTTTAATAAAGGGCTCAAAAGGCTCACAGTTCTGATCGGGATTAATAAAAACAAAACCAGCCCAAGTAGCAAGAGGAATCTCAGGCAGCGAAAATTCTTCGTCTTCAATCTGAGGAAAATCCCACCTTGCCGGGACATCTTTTAGACAACCGTCCAGTTCCCAAGCGAAGCCATGAAAAGCGCAGCGGAGTTCCGATGCCCGGCCATCAAATTCTTTCAACATGCGCCCGCGGTGCAGACATGCGTTAGGATAGCATTTGAGAGTTCCAACGGACTGGCGGACGATTAAGAAAGATCTGCCGGCAATGTCATAGCGGATGTGATCACCAACTTCCGGTATTTCTTCCTCTCGACAGGCAAATTGCCAGACTTTCATCCATAGTTTTTCAACTTCTTTGTCATGATAGTCCGCAGAAATATACCGGTCTTTCAGAAAATCTTCGGTGCCAAGGTCTTTTGGCGATTGCAGTCTGAGAACCTCTGGAACTTCATGTGTATCCTGATCCAGCAGGTCTTGATAGGTTAGCCCGGGTGATCGGGCCATCGTGTCGGGATCGAGCTCTTTAAACATTTCGGCCATTTACATTGCCTCCTAAAATACCGTCAGTACTGACTGTTTTATACTTATAATCTACACCAATTCCTTCTTAATCGAAATCAAAGTTCACTTGGATTAGGCATATCGGTGGCCTTTGATGCGCTCGTCATCTTAGATGGGTCTAAACGCTGATCAGCAGATATCACCTCGAAGTTTATATGTAACTCAGTTAAGGCGCGAAGAGAGAAGTTACGCGCGCACTCAAAACTATTTTGTCCTGAGGTAAATTCCATATCTTCGATGCGATGAACAAGCGCGTGAAAAGCCCAGTAAAGTTCGCGTCTTGCCAATGGCGCGCCAATGCAATGATGGACACCCGAACCGAAGCCAAGATGTCGGCCGGGCTTAGCGCGTTCCAAGTCTATCTGGTCAGGATCATCGAATTCGCGCTCATCCCGATTGGCAGCTGCAAAACGAACATTCACCATCGCCCCCTCAGGGATGGTAATGCCATGGATTTCAACATCTCTCGCGGCTCTTCGAAAAAGTCCCTGAACTGGCGACTCGAGCCTCACAACTTCTTCGCAAAAGGTTCGCAGATATTTTTCTGGATCAGATTTTAATTTCCACCAAATTCCTCTGTTTTCTATCAATAATTTAACGCCGTAAGCAATAGCATTAGTAGTTGTCTCAGATCCCCCTACAAAAGTATCCGCCATCATCTCTGCGTGCAGCTCGTTGTCAGTTAAGGGTCTGCCCCATTCGGGAATAACACGATTGACCATGTCAGATAGCAGCGTATCGTCAGGTTGTTTTCGCAATCGCTCAAAGATCCGCTGAAAATAATGCTGCGCTTCGATTTCCATCTCCACAGACCAGCGTTCTTCCTCCTCACTCTGCATCATGCCTAAACGCTGCACCCAAGCGTCCGTCCATGCCTTAATCTGCCAGATATCCTCTTCCGGCACACCCATTTGCTGACCAATAACTATCAGAGGTAACGGCACCGCCATTTCCTTAACCCAATCGCAACTTCCCTTATCAACGAACGTATCAACGAGCTTATAAGCAGTATCTCTGACAAATGGATCTAAACCGTTTATTTTTCGCGGGTTGAATGCCTCGTTGAACATGGCCCGCATTTGCTTGTGGTTGGGGTCATCTCTCCCGGCGAGTGTTGCTCCGGGAACCCAACCCTTCTCCTCATAAAGTTGCATCATGCGCACAGCACGTTCGTTATCGATACGCTCACGACTACTGCCCCCCGCACGCATATCATTTGAAAAATTCGAGGGATCTAACAACACGCCCCTCAGATCGTCAAAACGAGTTATCACATAAAAACCAGTGATGGGATCAATCCAAACGGGCTCTTCATCCCGCAGCAGCCGGTATGCATGGTAAGGGCAGTTCTGCAAGCCATGATCAAGAAAATTAATATCACTGGTTACGGCTGGCGTTACAGGTACGTATGGTTCTTTTTTGGTCGTCATCCTAATTATCTCGTTTCAAACTGATTGTGTCGTCGGCTTAAATGTTTTTGTGTTTCAGATCCATTGGATGCCAGCTCAACCTGGGACTAAATATTCAGAAACCCGGCAGGCGTCGCCATAATCTACTAAACTTTTATTGAATAAAGGTTATTAGTCATGACCAAAAAAACCTCTGAGGTCTATATTGCCGGAACCGCCACGATACCACCGTCGTCAAGGCCTGCAATAAGATCGAGGCGGATTAAAAATGCCACTAGGCATGTCTCAATACCAAGAGCGTGAGGTAGTCAAATTAGCTACTCTCACTCTAAGTAATGTTAGCATCGCCATCTATCGCTGCATCAACCTCCTCTCTTGCAGCATCCTTATCACTAAACCAAAGCGCGTTGATTTGGGTAAAATTGCTGACATCGCGAGGCAAGGTCGTATCAGGGTAAATAGCACCAACAGGACAGGCTGGTTCGCAGACACCGCAATCGGTACATGCAGCAGGCTCTATGTAACACATACGATCTTTATCTTCGAAAAAGATGCAGTCGACCGGGCAGACTTCAATACAGGATTGGTCCATCACGTCAATGCAGGCACTTGCTATCACATAGGTCACTGATTGCGCCCTCAGAATATTCCCGGTAGTCTAATTTAGATTTTTGATACTGACCACATTTTCCTGGGGCCACTATGACACTGGAAGAATTTCTCGAAAAAGAAAGCATCAAAGAACTAAGGATAATGTACAGCCACTATTTTGATGGGAAGATGATTGAAGACTTGGTTGACCTATTTACTGATGATGCGATCTGTGAATTTGGTCCTAATTACGGAGGTGACTGGGTTGGCAAGGAAACCATTCATGAAAATTTTTCCCGATTTCTAGGCGGTGACAGCCCTGCCTATGAGGTGATGCACTCTGTAACAAACCCCTGGATAAGGCTAGTCGACAGTACTACAGCTAATGGGCGTTGGTATCTGCATGACCTCAGAACTAGTGAAGGTGCCGACAACCCCCTTATCCTTTACGGTATCTACGATGATATCTACAAAAAGGTGTTTGGGAAGTGGAGGATCCACCGAACACGTATTGACTTCCTTTGGCCACAACGAGAGTTTTACGGTCTTCGAGAGATATGAACACAGATTTTTTTAAACAGCTCGCAGAAAGTAAAGAAGGAGCTGAAAAATTTCCTTTCATGCCCGAGGGGCAGGCCTTCGATATGGGGGCAGATGTTGATGGCAAACCATTGTTTGACCCTAGAATATTGGATTCAGCTGAATTTTTTCGAAATCCCTACCCCTATTATCGAATATTAAGAGACCACTATCCGGTATTCCACGATAGGCTTCACAATTGCTACTGGGTAACTCGGTACGAAGATATCACCGACTGCTACTTCGATGATGAGGGCTTTAATACAATACCCAAAGGATCTTCGAGCGGGGTGTTAGGCAATACACAACTTGAATTATCAGGCGTAGAGCATAGGCGAAGACGAAATCTCTATGGTCAGCACCTGGTTGGCAAATCGCTACTGCTTAGAATACCAGCCATTGAGCGTCTGGCTGAGGAGATGATTGAAGACTGGAGTCGCCTCGCATTAGGCGATGAACCCTACGTTAATGACACCGAAAGCAAACGTCTCGTTGAACTTGGTAGAGCTTTCGCCAATGAATTTCCCATTCGCGTTGTCTGCGAGGTGCTAGGTTTTCCTAAAGAAGCTCAACCTCAATTCTATTACTGGTACAACTCAATGATGAGTGGTCTTGGCGGATCTGAGACACATCGGGTGGGCGTTGAAGCCAGACAGGATTTAGAAGACTACATCCAGGGCATTGTCGAAGAGCGCCGTCACTCACCTACCTATCTCTACGACAGCGCTGGCAATCCGATAGGGAAAGACATAATTAGTAAACTGTGCGAAACAAAAGTTGACGGAGCTGTACTCTCCACAGAGGAGGTAACGTCTAATATTGCTTTGATCGTAGGAGGCGGCGGCGAAACGACTCGGGGAGCGATACTCAATATGTGGACATTGCTATTGCGTCACCCCGATCAGTTTTTAGCTGTTCAGAAAGACAATAGTCTCTGGGACAACGTTTTTCATGAAACTCTGCGGCATTCTTCTTCTATAGGAGGCCAACCACGCCACAATACATTCGATGTCGAAATGCATGGTGTAAAGATACCAGCAGGATCACTCATACAAATGGTCGATTTTTCAGCTAATCACGACGAGCGAATATTCGATGACCCTGAACGTTTCGACATCTTTCGACAAGACCTTTACAGCGGTAAATTACTGCGCAGTGGCTATAGAAAAGAAGGCAGATGCAGCCATATGGCTTTTGGCGTAGGCCCTCACCTATGCCCTGGCGCGTGGATTTCGCATCAGGAGGCAATTGTCGGCTCGGAGATTTTGTTAAAAAAAATGCAGAACCCTAAAATTAAAGAAGATCTAATGCCACGGGATATCGATGGCAATAAACCAGCGCCCATGGGAATTACTTCCGTGAGGGAACTCTGGCTGGAGTTTGATATCTCGTGACGAGTGGAGCAATCGGCAAAAATGGCGTAAGGATTGACCGAAACTCCGAAACGACTGCCGCTTACCGAACCTACGAGGTTTACCAGCGAGAACGTGTCGGCGAGAGCACTGAAAAAATCAAACCAAGGCAATTAATTTCAGATAGTTATCAAGCCAACCCCTACCCCTTACTTGAAATACTGAGAGAGAACTATCCCTGCTATCGAGACTGGTTGTCCAATAGCTACTGGATTACCCAATATGATGATGTCACCTCGATTCTCGCTGACGAGGCTAATTTTGAAACTCGCAGCAAGGCATCGGCGTACGGTGTCGCGGAATCCGACACCAATCTGAGAGATGAACAAGCCCTTGTCGAGATTGAGGAACGCGTTTTTGATGAACAAACAAGAACGATCAGCCAGAAACTGATCGGCAATATGGCTTTATCCGAACGACCTGACCTCGTTACAGACTTCGCAGCTCAGTTACCCCTTGAATTGCTCAAAGCGCAACTAGCGCTACCCTATGAGAACATGGAGTGGTTCACGGAAGCTTATTGGCGCATGCAACGCGGCACATCTTGGTTGCCGCAACTAAGGAAAGAAGGAAAACGAGCGATTGCTGAGTTAGATACTTTTTTTAATGAACTCATCGCTCAACGTCTGTCAGACCCTGCCGACGACCTAATTTCAGCCATGCTAAAGATTAAAGGAAACGATTTAACTGCCCGTGATGTGACATTAACCCTCCTAGAAGGAGATCATGAAACCTTACACGGAGGACTTGCTAATCTCTGGTACCTCCTACTCAGTCAGCCAGAACGACTTAACGAGGTCAGTAACGATACCAGATTGATGAAACTCGCCTGGCTTGAAACTTTGCGGCATTCGACACCAGTGCTTACAGCAGCGAGATTTACGAGACATGAAGTCGAGAGGTTTGGACGGCTTCTACCCCAAGGAGCTAGACTTCTTTGTTCAGCTGCCGCTGCCAACCGCGATCCTAGGGTATTCAAGGAACCTGACTGTTTTATTATCGACCGAAAAGACCTGTGTCAGCGGGAACCAAGAGGCCATTATCGAGCCGATGGGCTGGCCAGCGGCATCGCCTGGGGACTCGGCAAACCTTCAAAACATCCCGCGGTCCCTGAAGACAGACCTCGTTCACGTTACGCGATTATCAGAGATGCAGCAGTTTCGGCGTCATTGGCGATCATTGATGAAGTAGACCTGATCAAGCTAACCGCAAACACGAGCCCAACTATGGGCGCACTATCCGCAGGCGAAATGCACAGTTGTTGGCGGTTACCCGTTACCCTCGCCTGATTACCAAGGGTGAATATCTCCGTTCCATTTATAAAAGTTACCCGAATCTTCCGCAGATAGATTACCAATTACACTTCTTATGCCTGAGGCACTTTCCTCAGGGGTGATTTCTGCATTAGGGCCACCCATATCAGTCTGGACGTATCCTGGATGCATCACTGAAACAATAATAGGGTCTTCCTTCCAATCAATGGAGAGGATCTTGGCCGCTTTACCAACAGCCGCCTTGGTGGTTGAGTAGATATACATCCCACCAAAGGGCCAAGTAGATGCGCCCAATTGGCTGGAGAGAATCATTAGATTACCTGCACCTGAAGCCACGAGATTAGGTTTAAAGGCTCGCGCAACCATAATCGGACCAATGGTATTAGCGCTGAAAGCCTCATGCCATGCCTCTAGATCGAGATCATCAATAGACTGACGCATTCCACCAACGACGCCAGCGACTACAATCACGGTATCTATTGCCACATCACCGATCCGTTCTGCCGCTGCATTAACCGACTCGGACTGCGCTACATCAAGCTGTTCGATAGTTACATTACTATGACTCGAAGCAAGTTCCTCTAATAGAGAAGCCGCGCTGGTATCCCTCGCGCAGGCAATAACATTGTCTCCCTGCACTGCATACTGACGAACCAATTCGAGACCTATGCCACGGGTTGCACCCACTATCATGACTGTTGCCATTTTGTCTTCCTTATCTTCTTTTATTTGGACTAATGTTTTTTGGTAAACGAATATATTACTTTTTACGGTCAGCCGGCTTTCGATTCAACCCAGCGTTGCGCGTGCTCTGACGACACCCATGTCACGGCATTCTCGATAAACCTTGAGAAATCTGGGTTCTCAAACGCCGAGGGACCATCACCCAGGTCCGTTACTACAACAGGGGAACGCCTACAAGAGTGGGCCCAGGCTATCAGATCGCTACCTTGAGGATGCTGCCAGTTTTGCTGTTCTTCCTCAGGAGCTAGAGGAGGTGGGGTAAAATTGGCTGTTGAAAAATCATAATCAGCTCGCAAAAGTGGGGTAACAGCAGATTCAAAATGAGGTGTTTTTAGATAAAGCTCGTCCGCAATCTCAAAACCTGTCTCCAGGCCCGCCAAAACAGGATGATCACCCTGAGAGATTAATTTTACCGAGGCATTGGGAAGAGGACCATGTCCGCCTCTGTAGCCTGAACCCGGCACTTGCTTACCATCGAGTTCGCCTGCTCGAAGCATAGCTGAACTTTGCGTTATTTCTCGCCATAACGGCCAGAGCGGCCAGCTGAAAGTCGCATGGTTAAGTAGGACCAACCCTTTACCTGCATCAAGAAGCTTCTCGATCGCATCAACGTAGACAGATGGCGGTTGTCCGGTATTGTTCGCGCCATCATGCACCAATCCTGCATCAGGTATACCTGACATGTCATAAAAGAGTACTGCATCATAAGGAGCGACGTTCTCTGGTTGAAGAATTACCTGAGCAGCAGGTTGCTCCACCAACGTCGTAACTACATCACTCATTTCCGCAAACATCGTTAAAAAAGAATCATGGGAAAAGGCATGTCCCTTGCTTACGATGAGTAAATTGACTGACATATGTTCTCCTTAGCGCCACGCAAGTGGCAATGTTTTTCTTCCCCAGAGAAAAAATGGTCCGATTCTCTCTCCGTTATGAACTAGCCTCAGGTTGGGCAGTTTTTCGAGTAAGAGCCGCAGTGCGACCTCAGCTTCCAGTCTAGCTGTGGTTGCCCCCAAACAAAAATGTAAGCCAAGGCCGAAAGACATGTGGCGTGCCGATGGTCGTGTCAAATCAAATAGGTCCGGTTCCTTGAAAACGCTGGGGTCACGATTCGCCGCGGCATAATGGATATAAACTTTGCTACCGGCTGGTATTATCTGACCATGCAGCTTAACCTCTCGCGTCGTACTACGATAGAGACCGAGCACCGGTGGGTCGTACCGCAAACTTTCCTCAACTGCCTGCGGTATCAACGTCGGTTCTTTTTTTAACATCTCCCAACGGGCAGGTTGTTCCAGTAATCGCCATAAAAGATTGGTGATAAGCGATGTCGTCGTTTCATTGCCACCTACAAGAAGCTGATTGAGCACGGACAATGCATCAACCTCTGACGCGTAGTTACCAGACTCGTCACGGGCACCAGCTATAACCGCTAGTAAATCTTCAGTCTGATCACCGCCGTCCTGAATAAGAGCACGTTTACCTCGGAAGTGATTGAGCATATACGATTGAAAGGCTTGCTGATCGTCGATAAACACGGCTGGGTCAGCTGCGCCCATGGCAGCCACTTGAATGTCCGACCAATATTTAAACTGCTCCAGATCATCATCTGGCACACCCAGCAACTGAGCGATAATCGTCACCGGCAATGGAAATGCAAGATCGTCGTGCGCATCGAAATTCCCATCACCTTCCAAAATACTGTCTATCAGGTGGTGAGTTAGATTGATAACCGGCTTTCGCAGGCCTTTGACCGCAACAGGAGTAAACCAACCCTGCAGCAATTTTCGAAAAAAAGTATGCTGGGGCGGATCACAAAGCATACCTGCCGGTTCTGTGAAACGTGGCCCTTGGCCGAACTGACTAGAGAACGTGTCAACATCTCGTAATGCGTTAGCAACATCCTCGTATCGTGACAAGGTGTAGAAAGCTGGATTGAATTCGTCACAGTAATGCACGGGACATTGCTGAAGCAGATGTCTTACTCCACTTGCCGGGTTCTCTAGGGTTTCAGAAGAAAAAGGGCTCCAGCTCACAAGCTAACCTGTTATCCGCTTGTGCAATGGCGGTTGTTCACCAATCGTTACAGGCTCACCGACGAATGCACCAATGTTTTCACCTGTTCGGCCGCTAAGCATCAAGTCCATCATCTGGTCGGCAATAGCCTTAGGTTGCAATACTTTCTCCAGAAGATCGACTGGTAGATCTCCGCTCGGGAATAGATTTCGCAACATTGGTGTATCTACCGCTCCCATGCAAAGACCATTAACAGTAATACCGAAAGCTTCGAGCCTTTTTGCCCATGCGTCTGTAAAGCCATTCAAAGCCCACTTCGACGCACTATATAGGTCTGTGTCAGGCGGGTTTGTACCATCACTCTTAGCCGGCAATACATAATAAGACGAAATATTTATGATATGTCCCCCACAAAGCTTCATGTGGGGAATCGCTGCCCTGGACAACAACATCACGCCTAGGAGATTTGTCCCCATAATCTCATCCCAATCGTCAAGCGAGGTTTGCCAATCACTTGTTACTGGCGTCGATTTCCATTTGCCCGCATTGTTTACTAGGACACCTATCTGCCCTAGCTGAGATGCAGTTTTTACTACGGCCTGGACATCCAGTCGTTGCGACTGATCCGCAATCAGCTTCGCCGTCACTGGCAAATCCATAACAGACTCATCAATATCGAAAGCGACTACACAGTAGTTAGCTTCCATTAGACGCAACGAAAAAGCTCGGCCCAGCCCTTGAGCTGCGCCACTAACGATGGCAACGCGAGTGGACGCTTTTGGGTTAATCGAGGTCACGATATAACCTTTACTTGTTCAGCACGCACATATCGGTGATCGTTTGGCGCTTCGAGGGCAACCGGTCGGCCAATGCAAAAATTGATGTTTTGAGCATTCCTCCCGGAAGGCCCCTCTTCCAGGAGTTCAATTAAAACGCGAGCGTTGTCTTCAGCACGCATCCAGCTATCCACCTCCTCCTGAGGAGGGTTATGACCGTGAAAAGAACGCAACATCCAAGAATCGGTGGCCCCCATACAAAATGCGTTTACCCTAATGCCATGGGGTGCAAGTGATTTAGCCCAGGCGTATAGTAATCCGTTCAACCCCCATTTCGCAGCATCGTAAAGGTCCATTGCGTCGCCACCTCCCGTGGGTCTGGGCGATTCACCCCAAGGACAGCTTTCAAGGTCAGGACAAACATGATCCGGGGTTCCGCAGGTCACCATATGATCCGTCGCAATGTTAACTATGTCGCCACCCCGAGCCTGCGCCAGCATGATAGGTATCACCGCCCGACCAAAAAGATATTCGCCCTTAAGATTAGTACCAACGATCGACTCATAGTCTGCTATAGATTTGTCGAGATCATCATCTGCTGTGCTTGCTCCCCAAACTCCAGCATTGTTGATCAAGATATCAATACCACCCAAATATTCACACGCACCATCAACAACACTTTTAACATGCTTCGGGTCCGATACATCGCCTTGACTGGTCAAAACCTTCACACCGTCATCGGCTAGTAATTCAGGCAACTCCATCACTTCGTCTCTTACGTCGCAAACGGCGAGATTTACACCCGCCTCTGCCAAAGCTTCGGCGTATGCTCTACCTAACCCGACGGCCGCTCCGGTAACTACGGCTACTTTATTTTTTAGTATCGACATGCCAAAGATCAAAGACCCCCATGATCATTAAAAACTCATCCAACGAACCCCTAACCACGTTAAGCTCACCGCTTAGCGCAGCCGCCTCAGGTGAGATTTTACCGGACAATAACCTGGCCCAGGACTCATGACCCAACTCAATATTAATACTTGAATTTGAGCCATCCGTAGGAACCGCGACCTGATTGCGAAGTGTTAAGCCAGCGCTGCTACCATCATCAAATTTAAAGCACAAATCGCCTTGCAAACCTTTAGCTTTGTCTGGGTCCAGCAGTACGCGTAGAAGCTTAACGAAAGCTGCGGGTTCTCCTGCCATAACTTCAGAGTAACCGAAGCGATGTTGGCGGAAACGCGTGAGATCAATTAAGCCATCTAGCTCCATTGCTCTCGTTACGCACCAATTTCGAATATTCGCTGAGGTTGTTCGCTGACCAACAGCTCTTAGCGCAGTGGCTAGGCGATGTTTATCACTCGAGTCATCATTAACTTTGACCAGCCAATCGGACAACTCAATCGCCCATCGATAGTCTTCTGACTGAATCGCCTCTTCAAAAGCTTGGCGAACCTGTTCGACTCCACCGAAACCTTTGACCAGCTTCTGTGCCCTCTCCAAAGGAACCTGAGGAAATAGCTTAGAGGGATCGTCATCGAACCAACCAAAGAGCCCCGCGTGTATCTGACGTACATGGTGTTCCACAACACCGTAAAATTGCCGTGTAAAGTAAGTTCGCTCGAATCTCTCAGGTAAGCTTAGATCGACAGCAAGCTCATCAAGCGTCAAGCCTTTATTTATTCCGCGGACGGTCTGATCCCAAATGTAGCGAATTGAATCCGCGTAGTCTTCGATAACCCCAGCTATTTCTTTCCTGCCTTCCAAAGGAGGGCCGTGCGCTGCTATTAATTGAACTGCTGGCAAAGATGCAAGGTGGTCGAGCCCCTCTAGAAGAATGCGCGGATCACGAAACTCTTCGCCACGAATTGCAAAAATATTGAAGAGCGCAGGCCAAACAAGGTTGTTTACGCAGACTCCCAATTCTGGAAACCAGATTGTTATAGAGTCGGTTGCGTCGCTGGGCGCAGGGGTCATTTCTACGGCCAATCCCGCGATCTGATCTGAAAATGGTTCTGTAAAAGTAATATTTGGTGCAATGTAGCCGGGAGAGAACGGCGAATGTTCAGGATTCCGGTAAAAGCGTCCCAAACCGACATTCACCTGTCCATCTTCACCCTCTTCCGGCAAAAAAATGGCGAATTGCTGAACAAGTCCTCGACTAGACCTAGGTCCCACCTCGCCGCCAAAGCGTGCCAGATTAGCCGGAATACCTGCGTGACCATATATGGGTAGCGACTCGACGTCTCTTTCATCCAATAGCGCCTTGGTGCCGTTGACATAGTGAAAGTGACTATAGATGCAGGCTACGATCGGCAGATCAGTTACTTCCCTTAAAGCAGCAAGCGCAGCTCGCATTTCCTCTATGCTTTCGCCTGTATCAATCGCGATGATACCCCCAGGGCCACGAATGAAAGTCTGATTAGACAAGCCATTGCCAACATAGCACCAAGCGTCAGGACCGCAGCTATAGAAACACTTTTCTAATCTTGAGGAATGCTCTATTAGGTCAGGATGCGCCTTCTGACCGGCTTTACCGCGCGCAGGCTCTGTAAGGGCAAAAGAATCGCTGCTTAATTTATTCAATCGACGCTAAACCTCCGTGCTATCTCAGATCGTAACTCTTCGCACTTGGACTCCCAAACACGCTCTAGCGCAGGCGTCCATTGGCTGCCCATTACTTCGCGGACTGAATCGATAACCGCGCTAAAAAACCCTTCGTACATATGCGGTTCAACATTGTAAGCCGTTTCATGGTTACTAACTTCCCAGTTAAGGTAATCATTTTCAGACTCATAGTCATTCACCATCAGCAACCGATAAACCTCTTCCATCATCTTACCCAAAACCTGAGCGTCAAGGTGCGACATGACCTCTTCAGCACTTGGGCATCGCATAAAATATTTTTCGTAAATAACGGACGTAACATCACCGGCTCGTTCGGCTACTAACGAAAGGCTCTCGGCAATAACATCATCCTTAGAAGACATAATGATCCTTAGATCTTGCATCAAAAGCATTGTAGACGACACATATATGCTTCTTCGATAAACTCGATTTAGTTAACAAGGAGTAAAGTCTTGTTATGGCAAATATCGGGAGCTCGGTCCAACTTTAGCGCCTTTATCATGCAGATACGTTCCTCGATATCTATTCCGACAGCGGCGCCTTATCACTTGACAGCCATTTATCGAGCGTCTGATGAAAATGACGGATCTTAGTCTCCTGGTAACTAGCAAAAATCGTATGACCCTTGGGATGAGAATGCAGACCTTTCTGCACCTGACGATGATTAACGAAATCCTGGTTGAAGATTTTAGCTAGAGAACTCCCTATTTCCGGCGCGTCACAATAGTCATCATCGACACCCAAGTAGGTGCAGTTCGCAGCCTCCGGCATTGGGACACCCTCTGGTAGCGGCACCATGTACATGACTTCATGCAGACTTTCTTCTGGATTCGACCCATTAGGGCGGAACCGATAAAAGATTGGATTAAAGTCACCCCAGGGACTGATATTAGGGAAGACAGAATAATAAATCGCGTCAACTAAATCAGCATCAGAAATTTTTTCGACGCCTTCTCCAAACTGAGGTCGCAATGCCTCGCGACGTGCTGAAGCCACTTCGTCTCGATAAGCGTGAGGCGACTCCGTTGAGTATTCCATCGGAGTATCTTCCTCTCCCTCGCAAATGGCACCACCAACCCATGAGCACATCTGAATGTCCGCAGACTTAACCTCACCGTCGATATATTCAGCATACTGATCAAAAATTCCTGTACGTCCATCCTGTAAAGTTACCTCAACGCGATTTTCTCCGAGCCGCCTGTAAACATGTCCGCTGATCATGTGCCTTAGGCTCGTGAAAGCTTTCTTGTCCGGATAAGAAGACATGTCCGGATTAACTAAACCCGTGTGAGGACTAGGCGGCCCAGAAGCGGAGATCGCGCGCGATAAATTTCCAAACACATCGTATTTCGAATTAACATCGCTAAAGTAACCGAGTAGTTCTGGATGGGTGGCCACTACATGGTAGGACTCCATAAACGCCTCCTGGGCAACCTTCCAGTTACACGGTAAAACTTTGATCAAGTGCGCAGCTTTGAAACGTCGTTCAAAGGGAATACCAAAGTGACGATCAATATCACCTAAAAAGTTTTCGAGGGGCTCACATTCAGAATCCGGATTAATGAAGACGAACCCTCCCCAATGTCCTACCCTAATTTCCGGCAACCCATACTCTTCTGCTTTAACAGAGGGAAAGTCCCAATGGCCTGGGATCTCTTTTAACGAACCGTCTAGATTCCAAGACCAACCATGAAATGGGCAGCGAAATACTTTCAGTTCACGTCGATGGCTATCGCAAAGCGTTCTCCCGCGGTGAAGACAAGCATTGGGAAACGCTTTGACTTCGTTTTCGGATACCCTTACTACAATGAAGGAGAGCTCCGCGATATCGTATACATACGTATCGCCCACATTCGCTATATCGGACTCGTGACAAGCCATTTGCCAAACTCGCTTCCATAAACGTTCAACTTCTAATTCATGCTGTTCCCTTGAGAAATATTTCTCTACAGGCACTCGAGTCACTCCAGGAGCAAGCGGCGAATTTTCCAAGTAGACAGCTGGTGGCGGGACCGTATCATTCCTTAGAATGTCATCGTAAGAAATACCATCAGATCGATCGTGTCCAGTTTGGGTTTCAACCATGGTTTATTTACTCTTAAATAAAACCAGCATATCTGACGGTTTTAGGTATTCGCAAGCAGTTCTGGAAAAGCTAGCGTCAACACGATCCCAAGACTCAATGACCTGCAAATAGCTAAAAGCTCACTGTTCCGAGTAATAGAGAGATCCTCTCAGTGAAACCTCGAAGTAAGACGCTCTCTATGCCCTCTTACCTTTGCATATCGTTTTCGTCATCCTAAAAGCAATATAAATAACTGACCATGAGGTCCTTGCTTTCGGGGCAGTCAATTTTTCAGCATGGGCCACTGCCTTAGCAGACTTGGCTAGAGTTTTCACTTCGGCCACAGCATTAACTCTAAACTCTTGATCCTATTCTTCACGATTCATGCAGGTGCTGCTCTGTATCATCACCTTGTTTAAAACGGTGATGTAAAGAGAAGTATGTTGTCCTTCTGGAAAATCGATTAATTCGATCGAGTTATTCACTCAAGATTCTGTGGCAAACGATAATGTTGAATAATGTCTCAACAAACTTTTCTTTTGCGTTGTAAGATGTCTGAGTTATTTTGAGGACACTTTCATCTATGACTGAGTACACCCCACCTAAAGTCTGGACCTGGGATCAGGAAAGCGGCGGTCGTTTTGCCAATATAAATCGCCCGATAGCAGGCCCAACCCATGACAAAGAATTACCAGTCGGCGAACATCCGCTTCAATTGCACTCCCTTGGAACACCAAATGGAGTCAAGGTAACCGTACTTTTGGAAGAACTTTTGGAAGTGGGCTGCGATGCCGAATACGATGCCTGGCTAATCAATATTGGAGAGGGGCAGCAATTTGGAAGCGGCTTTGTAGACATTAACCCAAACTCAAAGATTCCTGCGCTGTTAGATAGAAGTACAGACCCCGCTACACGAGTCTTTGAAAGCGGTGCGATCCTCATTTATCTGGCAGAGAAATTCGGGCATTTCATTCCGTCCAAAGCATCGGAAAAAGCGGAATGTCTGTCTTGGTTAATGTGGCAGATGGGAAGTGCTCCTTACCTAGGGGGTGGATTCGGTCACTTCTACGCCTACGCTCCTGAGAAATGGGAATACCCGATTAATCGTTATGCCATGGAAGTAAAGCGCCAACTTGATGTACTGGAGCGAAACTTAATTGATCGCGATTATCTCTGTGGCGACAACTATAATATTGCTGATATGGCGAACTATGCCTGGTATGGCGCCCTTGTGCTCCACAACATCTATGACGCGAGCGAATTTTTAGATGTAGATTCATACAAAAATGTTGCTCGCTGGGCGAAAGCTATCGAAGCGAGACCAGCGGTTGATCGGGGTCGTCGTGTCAATCGACCCTGGGGGCCTGAAGAAACCCGTGTCCCAGAACGACACAGCGCTGCCGATTTCGATTAACGTTCGAATTCATGATTAGCAGTTCGGCGGCGAGCTCTGTTCAAATATAGAGCTTGCCGCTGTGCAACCACAAGCCGATCTAAGCCTTAAAACACCATTCTTCCGAGACTCTCAGCAACACAGACGGGTTTATCACTGCCTTCGGCTTCGACAACTATTTCCGTCATGGTTTCAATCATATCGCCCTTTATCTCAACGCGTCGCAAAGTGTTAGTCGAACGAATCTTACTGCCGACGGGCACCGGTGACGGAAAGCGTATGCGGTCGAAACCGTAGTTAATACCGAGTTTCTGGCCTTCAATGGCCGGACCCTCGTTACGAAGTGCGACGGGCAGGTGTCCCATTACCGCCAGAGTCAGATTCCCATGTGCAATCGGCGCACCAAAGGGACTTTCATTAGTCGCTCGTTCCACATCAACATGTATCCACTGATGGTCCATAGAGACATCGGCGTAATCGTCGACTCGCTCCTGAGTAATTTCAAACCATTCACTTTGCGAGGTCATTTCTCCGACCCGACCCTGCATGATTTCGTATGCTTTCTGCAAAGCTTCTGACATAACTGCCTCCATCTCTTCAATTAATCATCAGTAATATTGTTGCCAAAATAAATCACCCAACAGCAGTAGGTCAACGTCGTGTGGGATATAATCGCGCCACTTCTGACACCGGCTCCAGACACACAAAGACTTTGATAAATCAGGCCAAAAGCAAATACCTTTGGTATATGGGAGGCATAGCCACCTATGTCGTGCCCCAGGGCATACAAACCATCCTGCTCCCTTGGCTGGTTGCTGTAAAGCTGCAGGAGTCAGCCGATCGACTTGGTATCGTCCAGATGATGACCCAGCTGCCAGGCTTGTTCCTTATCCTTTTAGGCGGATTAATGGCCGACCGTTTGGATGCACGCAAAATTCTTACCGGGTTGCACGCTGCTGCAGCCATTCCAGCTGCGGTCGTCGCCCTTTTTCTCCATACAGGAGAACTTACCTATTCGTTATTGATTGTTTATGCATTGTCCATGGGTGTGATCAACGCCTTTGTGCTGCCTGCTCGAGATGGCATCTTAAACAGAATAGCGGGCGAGCAATTACAGCGCACCGTAACGGTAGCAATGGGTTTGACCTTTGGCGCCCAATTGTTCGGTTTTACGGCTGCTCGCGCTGCAGATAGCTACGGAGCAATCCCTTTACTTTTATTACAAAGCTTTATCTTGTTAAGCGGGGTAATCGCCGCTTGGCGATTAGGACCGATGCCCCCTCGACCAGTCGAAGATTTAGCAGGACCTAAACTGGCACAGTTGACCCGTGGTATTTCCGTTGTCTGGAATTCCAACATCATGCGGCCTGCGATGCTAATGCTAACGTGCATGAGTTTTTTCTACGGCGGTACATTTATGGTACTGAACCCACTCATCGTTAGAGATATCTATGGCGGAACAGCAATAGAAATTTCGTTACTCTACAGCGTTTTTGTCTTTGGCACGGTGACCTCGACAGTCCTTTTGGTTATGGCCGGCGGTATACGTCGGCAGGGACGCGCACTGCTTCTGGCGATTATTGGAGGAGGGCTAAGTTTAAGCATCGGCTTGCTAGAGCCGCCATTTTGGGGCTTTCTTACTTCCATTTTTCTCTGGGGAATGGGCGGCGGCGTCGCAATGAGCATGTCAAGAACTATCATGCAGGAGAATGCACCAGACGATATGAGAGCCAGAGTCCTAGCTGTCTTCACGCTATCAAACACCGGGGGCATGCCAATCGGAGCTCTAGCCCTTGGCTACTTCACTGAATTTTTCGGAATCCTAAGTGCCTTAGCTTTTGTTATTTTGGGTGTCTGGATTTCATCAGCGCTACTGTGGCGCTTCTCAAATTTATCGCGGATAGGAAGCTGAAGGAGGCGGTCCTGCACTCGTGAAACGAGTACCCGGAGGGTCTTGAGCCCAAGCGGCAGACTCGCCCCAATTATCACCATAAACCAATTCGGACATCGGCCTTCGGCGGACAGGGCCATGATGACCCACAGGCTTGCCTAACGATATCGTGCAGCCAATAAAAACTTCCTCAGGAATACCGAGCAATTCTTTGAGCTCCTGCTCCACCAGCCCCTGAAACCCTGTAATAACACCTCCATAACCAAGTGCTCTCGCAGCCAGCAAAAGGTTCTGTACTGCTGGGTAAAGCGAAGCGCCTTCCATCGGCGTGGGTTCCCTGTATCGCACGAGGCAAGGAAGAATCAACGCAGGCACCCGTTCAAAGTTATCGACATAAGCATCCATGGTTCTTGCCATTCGAGCTTTGGGAGAGCGTTCATCCTGACCGGATCTCTGATCATATTGATCGGTTTTACGTTTGTCCTCCCAGATCGATCTCGCCCCACGGGCAATAAGTGTTTTGGCCCTAGAAGCAACCTCGGAATCGGTGAGCACGATAAAGCGAAAGGGCTGTCGGTTAGAACCGCTAGGAGCACGGGTAGCTGCAAAGAGAATATCTCGTAGGGCGGCATCTGGGACCGGTTCATCTCGGTACCGCCTTATCGCCCTCGTGGTAACTAAGCCTTCCAGCAGACCGACCCGATCTTCGGCAATTTCAGTCTTGTTCAACACTGTCACGTTCTCCTGATCTTCCTAACAAAAGCTTGACTAAAGGATTATCCAATCAATATACGATGAGCAACCACAAGAGGACTCACAGCATCTATCTAATTGGAAGGGAAACTTTTTTTCAGGATGTGCGGATCAGAGGCCCGACATATGAAAAACTTCAGCCCACTCTTCCAAAGCCTCTTCGTGGCCATGTACTAGCTGAATCGTTAACTGGCTGTATCCGGCATCCTTAAGGCGTCCAACTTCGTCAACGAGCTCATTACGAGTGCCGCTCATGGATGTTGCTCTTACAATATCAGGATTCAGATGGGTTTCTTCAGGCCGAACAAACATTAAGTGACCACGATGATTTTGCAGATACTTAGCATCAGCGGGCTCGTAAGCCTGATGTATCTCAAGATAACTTTCTAAAAGTTCTGCTAAAGGCCCTTCCGGCTTTAAACTGTCGAACATCCCCGCAGTATCGGCTGCACCATGACAAATTACCGCTGTGTAAGGACCTGCCTCAGCCATAACTTTCAGATCATCAACGGCACTATCTCCTGTCATCACCGAGCCCATTGAAAACAATACTGAGTTAAGTCTTTGACTATCTCTATCAGCCTTCCGCCAAGCTAATTGCATATCAGAGATACCCTGAACGGCCCCGTCGCCTGCACCAAAATTTAGCCAACCCGCGTTCAGTTCCGCTGTCATTTTTTGTCCTTTGGGACCAAATGCCGAAACCCACAACGGAATCTCATCTTCTATATTGATCAACCCTAGATCCGGATTCAAAAAACGGATCTTCCGGTTTTTACCTTCAAAGTCCCACTCAATAGTCTCTCCTCGGATCAACGATTGAACTCGTTCGATATACCTCCGCGTCTGTGCAAGTGGTATGGCGTTAAGACCCATTGTTCTTCGCGCTGTAAAGCCAGTGCCAACTCCAAAGTCAATTCTTCCAGGCGCCAATTTATTCAGTGAGGCAAAGGCATTGGCCGTGACAGGTTCAATTCTATTAGTAGGCACCAATACTCCTGTCCCAAGTCGAATTCTTTCGGTATTAGCTGCAGCAAGTGTCATACAGATAAAAACATCAGGATTCAGTAATTGCGTGTCATAAAACCAGGCCGAACTGAAGCCCAGTTCTTCAGCCCGCTTAGTCCATTTCCATGAATCCAACTCTGAGGCAAACGCAACTCCATACTCCATAATTTTCTCCTATAGCCCATCCAGATAGTCACCCAGATAACGGGCAAATTCATTGCTCTTGCCAAGATCCAATAAATGCTGATAGGCACGAGGATAATGCTTTCCAATATCAGCGGAAATCGGCGGCAGTCCGAGCGCTTCCAGAGATCGACTCATATACCTCTCTCTAAGAAATTGGGAAAAGTCACAGACGAAACAAATGTCAGCAATAGTCAGCACATCCGTAGCTATAAATGACTCCTCAGCCAGCGCTTGCTCTATACCATCTAGGAAAAACTCGTAGGCCGCCGACATTCGGTTATAAGTTTCTCTTGTCATCGATTTTATGCCAAGCAGATAAACCTGAGCCTCCCGCGCAAAAACAAGGCAAGCATCAAGGAAACTGTCAATCCGAGATGCTTCCCTCCCATCCCGACCGTATAAAGCATGGGATTCCTGACTTGCCCTCACGACCGAACGCAGAATGCTGTTAGATTCAAAAATCCCTGTCTGACCATCAGCGCTAAAGGCTGCCGGAACCGTCCCATAGGGATGAGCCCGGAGAAACGCATCCGTTTTGTAGAGTGTCCCCGAAAACCCCCGTCGGCTGACTCTCGCATTGGAATTATCAGCGGACTTTTCACTTTCACGCAGCTCTCGAGCGTCAAAATCCCAGAGCCAATTACCCAGTTTGGCAGGTTTGTCTCCAACCACTTCGACTTCTACACCGCAAAGGTCAGCCGCAATAAGGGACTTCCAGACTCTGGGGTTTGGTAAATATGAAAAAATTCGTATATCAGCCATGGTCACCAAGTCTCCCCAAAGGGACGGATAATTGACTCTGCAGACCAGGCACTTTTGGGCTGATGAGCAATTCGGTAGCACTCAGCGGCGATATCCTCTGGCCGACAGAAGAATTCATCTGGCTTTCCTGGGAAAGCCTTCCGAGTCCACTCTAGGTCAATTACCGCATCAATAGCTACATAAGCCGCATGAATTCCCTTCGGGCCAGCCTCTCTCGCAATGCTCTCAAGGAGCATGCGCTGCGCTGCTTTGGTTGGAGAAAAACCGGCAAATTTTGCCCGACCACGGTAGGCTGACGTATTACCTGTGCAGATGATGGCACCAAACCCCTGCGCCATCATATCGTCTGTCACCAGGCGAGCTAGGTGCAATAGAGCAACCGTATTGACTTCAAAGTTTTTCACAAAGCGAATTGGATCGATTTCCATATACGTACCACGCTCAGCACCGACCGCGTTATGGACAACAACCTGCGGAGGGCCTAAGTCTGCTTTGATACTGCTGTGAACTTCTGCCAAGGCAGAAGTGTCGCTGACGTCACAGACGTAAGGACTGGCTTCTGACACCTCGCTATCAAGAGCAAGCAGTCTCTCTTCGTTTCTTGCCAGCATCGCAACGCGATAGCCGCCTGACGCAAATTCCCTGACCAGAGCCGAACCGGTACCTGGACCAACCCCTGTTATTAGACATACTTTTTTTCTCATTATATTCATCCTGAGTCCACCAACGACATTATGCCGCTAATGTGCTTTCAAGATGCAAAATATTGACTTATCTTTAAGCAATATGGACTACAAAAAACTTTCTCTTGAAGACGCTGCTGTGCAAGGCATGGCGGTGGCCAGTCATGCGGCATCGAGACCAAACGATATTGCCGTTAGA
>NZNP01000062.1 GCA_002694945.1 Gammaproteobacteria bacterium | reverse complement strand
CTCTATCCAGAACTAGCAGCTTGCCATCAGCATCTAATTCTTCGGCGATAGCGTTACTATGGCCGCCGCGCCCATAGGTACAATCAACATAAGTCCCGTTTCTATCTTTTATCAGCGCACTCACAGCCTCTTCAAGAAAGACCGTCTGATGCAAATTCATCATCGTCAAAAACCTAAAGAGATAGAGACTGAAGTTCGTCTGGGATTTCAAGACTGGCGGGATCATCCAACCAGCTATCCCGACGGACGAGCCAAGCATTTTCATCCCATAGCTCGAGTTTTCTGCCCTGCCCCAAGAGCACACCTTTCTTGTCAAGTTGTGCATAGTCCCGCAATGGGTTTGTTAATAATAAACGACCGCTGTTATCCATCTGAATATCGGTCGCATGACCGATAAGCAGTCGTTGCACCCGGCGTGCCGCCACATTGAAACTCGGCAGAGCCTCTACTTTACGTTGTATGTCATCCCAGTCCGGCTGCGGATAGATCAGCAGGCAGCGCTCTTCGGTTTCGATCGTAACAACCATCTCGCCGCCACAATGACTGATAAGCTGTTCGCGGTACCTGATAGGGATCGCTATGCGACCCTTCGCGTCAATGTTAATGTTGTTAACACCCCGGAACATTTTTACTTTTGCTGCCCCTAACTTGTTATGACAAACCAAATGCGGATGATAGGCCCTAGACTCTATAGCTCACTCAAAGGAGCTTTTATCCACTTTGCTCCACATTTACCCACTTTTTTACACAACGAAAGATAGAGGCGCTGGTGTTCNATGTCAAGAAGAGAAACTCTTTTAAACACAATAACTTACATCCCATTTACAGGTTTGGAGGTCATCCGGAAATATACGCCATATCTTACAGGGGGCTATGACAACTATTTAAAGTAACTTATTAAGATATGGANTATACGAATTNAGAATATAATTTGATTTATTTAGAATTATTGGCTATGNATNTTCCCTGAGAGATAGCGCCNATCAAACTCCGCCTTTACGCGCAAAGCGCTGCTTTCTATGCATNCCTGAACCGAAGCGGANAANGCCCGAGGCTANGCTGGNGAAAATCGCAAACTTTCTATATCAAGAACACTNGGTTCNAGTCCCTNAATGANCCTTCGAGCGATCANNTGTTCCCGAAAAAGGAGTCGGCCTATAAGCCGGGTTCTGTCNAGGACAATCATTCATCTGTGATGCCTGTCGCCAGACACCTATAGCAACCTACCCGAATCCAGACGCGGGCCACGCCATNNGGATTCCTATTTGGTCTTGCTCCAGGTGGGGTTTACATTGCCACGCCTGTTACCAGCCGCGCGGTGCGCTCTTACCACACCATTTCACCCTTACCTGCTTCGCAGGCGGTATNCTTTCTGCTGCACTTTCCGTAGGCTCGCGCCTCCCAGGCGTTACCTGGCACCCTGCCCTTTGGAGCCCGGACTTTCCTCCCGGTCTGAACCGAGCGATTGTCTGGCTGACTCCCAGTGCAAGACTANCGCTAGGTTTCCATCTACTCAAGCCACGACTTCAATTCCATCGCTCGATTATAAAGCTTTGACTTAGGTTCCGAAGTCANGCGAGCCGCAACAGATGCTGCCTTGGANGGNGAAAGTTCAGGCAAGAGTGCCAATAAAACATTATCTATTTCCGGCACCGCTTCATGCTCTGCACGAGCCAGAACTAGGACAAATTCGCCCTTCTGCGGAATTGCCCCTTCAGCCAAAGCAACTCTCAGTTCTCCTATTGGCCCCTGGATTATCTGTTCNAAGGTTTTTGTTAGTTCTCGNCAGATTGCCATGCGCCTCTCNCTGCCGACGACAGTTTCCAATGATTGCATGCTGGCCTCGATACGATGTGGAGCTTCAAANAAAACAAGAGTCCGAGCCTCATTAGCCAATCGTCTGTAAAACTGATCTCTGGACTGACTTTTCGCAGGGACGAAGCCTTCGAAAGCGAAGCGATCGGTTGNCAAACCAGCCACGCTAAGCGCAGCTGTCACAGAACTTGGTCCGACCACAGGAATAACCGTTATCAATTCTCGATGACACTGCTCAACAAGATGAAAACCCGGGTCAGAAATCAAAGGTGTTCCTGCATCAGAAACGAGAGCCACGTGATCTCCATCCTTGATTCGTCGGATCACCTGCCTAATCTTCTGTTTTTCGTTATGATCATGGAGGGGCAGCATCGGACAATCTATACCCAGGCGCTTTAAGAGCAAGCCCGTCCGTCGGGTATCTTCCGCTGTTATCAGGTCAACCCGATTCAGGATCTTGACGGCCCTGGCACTCAAATCATCGAGATTGCCTATAGGCGTCGCTACTACATGCAAAGCTGCCATAACATTCACACCTAAAGATTTCAGAGATTTGATCGTTACATCATAACGGAACAATCATCTGGTCAGAATCCTGTAGAATTCAGACCAGCAGTTTGGAGAAAATTTATGAAAGCACTACAAGTGAACAAAAGTGAAGACGACTACAAAGCATCAGTGATTGAAATCAGCGAATCGAAACTTCCTGAGGGCGATGTCACCGTCGCAGTCGACTACTCCACCCTAAATTTTAAAGACTCTCTAGCCATTACGGGCGCCTCACCCGTTATCCGTTCATTTCCTATGGTTCCCGGCATTGACTTAGCGGGTATTGTGAAAGAATCATCGAGCCCTTCTCTGCAACCAGGTGACCGTGTTTTGTTNAACGGCTGGGGTGTTGGNGAAAATCATTGGGGTGGGTTGGCGCAATGTGCTCGCGTAAAAGCNGANTGGCTGGTCAAGATCCCCGAGACTTTCACGACAATGCAGGCCATGGGTATTGGCACCGCGGGCTATACAGCGATGCTTTGCATCATGGCATTGGAGAAAAATGGCGTCTCTCCAGACGATGGCGAAATTGTGGTGACAGGTGCCGCAGGCGGAGTAGGCAGNGTGGCGATAGCGATTCTGGCGAAACTNGGNTTTACTGTCGTAGCGTCCTCTGGTCGCCTNGAACAAACAGACTATCTAGTAAGCCTTGGCGCCAACGAAGTCATCGGTCGACAGACTTTATCTGAACCGGGTAAACCCCTGGGCAAAGAACGTTGGGCCGGCGCCGTTGATGCTGTCGGCAGCCACACCCTGGCAAACATTTGCGCCAACACCAAATANGGCGGCATCGTNGCTGCCTGCGGCCTTGCTCAAGGACCAGAGCTACCAGCAACAGTAATGCCGTTTATCCTGCGAAGCGTATCGTTGATAGGAATCGACAGCGTTTACGCAACTCGCGAACTGCGAGAGGAGGCCTGGCAGCGGTTAGCTCGCGACCTAAACCCAGACCTTATTGACACCATGATGAGCGTCATCGGCCTCGATGAAGTTGTTGAAACTGCTAAAAACCAACTAAAGGGTCAGACACTTGGCAGAATCGTCGTTGACGTTAATAAGGAGGATAGTCCATGACAAAAGCAGCCATTAACCACTACCCTATCCCCGAGATAAGCGACCTGCCAGAGGATCTCCGAACATTTATTCTCAACGTCAACGAGAAAATGGGCTTTGTACCTAACGTGTTCTTGGTATTGGCNTACCGTCCTGATGAACTAAGGGCTTTTATGGCCTACCACGATGCAGTCATGGAGCGTANNGGAGGACTCAGCAAANAAGACCGNGAAATGATCGTAGTCGCCACCTCGGGTGATAACAACTGCCAATACTGCGTCGTCGCTCACGGCGCCATCTTGCGAATTAGAGCAAAGAACCCATTGATCGCAGATCAGATAGCTATTAACCATCATAAAGCCGATATCACCGCACGAGAAAAAGCGATGCTAGACTTTGCGATAAAGGTATCTCAGGATTCACGTAGCATCAATGATAATGATCGTGAAAATCTCAAGAATCATGGCTTCTCAGACGACGATATCTGGGACATTGTGGCGATTACAGCCTTCTTCGGCATGTCAAATCGACTGGCCAATTCCCTGTCAATACGGCCAAACGATGAGTTCTACTTGATGGGTCGTGTTCCTAAAGATCACAAATACACAGAGGCTCACAATAACTAATTGAGAAAGGCATTACATACTCCCACTCGAAAGTGCCAACATAACCAAGAAGCGTCAGGCATTCTTATGCAACGAGCAACCAACATATTAATCCTTATCCTACTAACAGGTTGCGCGGCTCCGCTCGTTCAGCCGACTAGCCAAACAAACAAGAACCCTGAGGCTCGACCAATCAAAACCAACATCGAAGCATTGCTAATCGAAGCCGGTCAAAATATTCCCCCTCATTCAACGAAGCTAATACTCCGAGCAGCTTCCATCGCTTTGGAAAACGAAGATTTTAGGCTTGTTCAACAACTCATTCAGAATATCGAGTCACCTTATCTAAGCAAAGAAAATATAACACTTTACACGCTCATTTCCGCAACTTTGGCACTCCATCTTAAAGATACGGAATTAGCTGTAAGGCTGCTGGATGACAAAAGGTTCCAAGACCTCGGGTTTACAGTGGATGAAAAGATCCAGGCAAACCGACTAAGAGCTAGGGCCTACAAGCTACGTCGAAGCTATCTGGCTAGTGCACGCGAGTTGATCCAAATCGATCAATTCATTCCACCCGAAAAACAACTCGCGAATCATGAAGAGATATTTTCAGTCCTCCTTCAACTTTCCGAGAAATCATTGGGGCGGCAGTCCGAGATAAGCGTGACAAATGAAGAACGCGGCTGGCTTTCACTCGCCTCAATGACTAAACGTTATCAATATTCTCCTTTCCAGCAACTGAATGCCCTAAAGGAATGGCAACGTTTATGGGCAGAACACCCTGCCGCCCTGGTGCCTCCATCCTCCCTGAACCGATTAGCGCAAATTGTTGAGAAGCGGCCAAAGAATATCGCTCTAATGCTGCCCCTACAGGGGGAACTGGGAAAGCTTGGCCGCGCGATCAGAGATGGTTACATTGCTGCGCACTATGCGGTAAGTCCGGAGGCTCAGCTTTCCATCTATGATTCGACGACCACCGATGTCATCAATCTGATAAACCAAGCGCATCAGCAGGGCGCAGAAGTTGTTATTGGACCACTGGATCGCGATCGTGTAACTCGAGTTGCTCTTAATAGCCTACCAATTCCCGTCATAGCTCTGAACCGGACTCGAGAAGGTGAGATTAATCCCAATCTCTACCAGTTCGGTTTAGCACCTGAGGACGAAGCTCGCCAGGTCGCTAACAAAGTTATCAGTGAAGGAAAGTTTAAAGGTGTTGTAATTGCCCCTAGCACTGACTGGGGTCAAAGAAACATCGAAGCATTTACCGAAGAATTTACGGCCAATGGCGGCGAAATTATCAACAGCGCGCTGTTCGCAGAGCAACGCGACTATTCTAATATTATAAAAGCTTTACTGAATGTTGATGAAAGCGAAGCTAGAGCAATGGAGCTACGCAGGATCACCGGCGAAAGGTACGAATTCGCAGCTCGAAGACGTCAGGACATCGATTTTGTTTTTCTCCTCGCTAGCCCGCTTCAGGCAAGGGGTATCAATCCCACACTGGCATTTTTCTATGCGGAGGACATCCCTGTCTATGCCACCTCACACGTGCACAATGCGACAAGCTCCAGGATCGACACTATCGACATGAACGGTATACGCTTTTGCGACATCCCATGGAAACTTTCATCTGAAGACCCATTGCAAGTGAAGACTGTAAACACCTGGCCCGAAGCAAGCAATCAGCTCGCACCTTTCTTCGCACTAGGTGTCGACGCACACAGGCTCTATCCTCTTCTCGAGCATCTCAAAGAAAACCCCACCGAAAACGTGTTTGGCTCCACGGGCATACTAAGTATGAACGAACAAAATGTCGTTCAACGCTCGCTAACTTGGGCTAGATTCCATAATGGTCAAGTCAATACGATTCCCATGACCTTTTCTGAAGGCGAGTGACTGATCTGGCTTCGGGCTAGTTAAATGGAGGACAAGCTCCCTGCCTTAGATTAGAGGCTCTCGACTAATCGAGCAGAATTTTCGCAAAACATTCGGGAATTAAATTTGTACAAAGAAGACGATCCCCTAACGCTTTTCATCCAGTCTAGCATTAGAAAAATCAACTTATAAATCTGCCTCTGAGTAAGTTATGCCGCAAAAAAAAATAAATAATCACGACCGTTATTCTCCAAAAAAATATCACCAAAGTTCTGAGAATCTTCCCGATTTGTTGCCTAGCCCTCGAAGATGAAGCGAGTTGGATAACTTAGTCACTTGGTCATTGTAATACCGACAAAGAAGCTACTTGTCTCTTTTGACGACAACAACTATCTTTTTAAAAGCACCATTTCACCGACTACTAGTACTCTAACTGACATTATTCGCCTTTGCCCTAGCCATGTACAATAAGCCATATGGACAGTTAATGAACGCTATTCGCACTGACCAGACCATTAAAAAACCTGGGATTACCAAATATGCTAACTCAAGTTATAAAACCCATGAATCGATATATTTTCACCTTTAGATTCCTACTTTGTGCATTGATGCTTTCGAACCTCATTGGTTGTACTACGAAAACCGTCAGCGAAGCGTTTGAAGACACAAGAAATGCCTCACTCGCCAAAAAACTCATTAAGAATTCCCATAAGCGCTTCGGAGATGCGAACTTTGAAGTGACCAGCTTTAAAGGAATTATCCTAATTACAGGACAGGTGCCTTCTGCTGAAATGATTCCCATTGCAACGACCGAGGTTGAAAGTCTAAGAAATGTCCGCAAGGTCTATAACGAACTGGTGATGGCAGGATCTACGTCAATGCTTTCCCGCACCAACGATTCGTGGCTGACCACCAAGGTCAAATCGGCACTGGCGGCAAAAGAAGAAACAGATGCTACCAGAATCAAGATAGTCACAGAGAACGGTGTTGTCTTCATGATGGGTTTACTCTCACAAGAAGAGGCTGATGCAGCCGTCAAAACTGCTCGCGAAATTCAGGGTGTACAAAAAATTGTAAAAATCTTTGAATATATAAATTAAGGGTCACCATGTCTAAAGTCCTCTATATTAGCGCTTCACCTCGCACCATGTCAGTATCTAACCAAGGCGCGCGGATTTTTCTGGAGGCACTAGGGGACAATATCGAGGTTGAGCATATCGACCTATTCAAAAGAAACCTCCCAGAAGTAACCGAGGAAATAACCTCAGCAAAGGTCCATTTCATGATGGGTTCTACCATGTCGATGGAAGAGCAGCGCCAATGGAACCAGGTGCTCCAACTGGTCGAGGAACTTAAACAAGCCGACCACTACCTAATCGCTGTTCCAATGTGGAACTTTAGTTTGCCCTATAAGCTGAAACACTATATCGATTTAGTTAATCATCCCAATTTGACTTTCGCACGTGATGAAAATGGCCCTCGTGGAATTATCGGCGGCACAGCAACCGTTATCTACAGCCGTGGAGGAGACTATTCACCCAAAAATGAACAACCTGATCCATTGGACTTTCAGTCTACGTACCTAAGAGCCTGGTTAACAAGTATCGGCGTTTCACCGATTAATGAATTCCTACTGCAGCAGACCATGTTTGGTCCAGATGCTATAAAAAATGCTATCGATGCAGAAGCTAATCGACTTCGAGAACTAGCCAGCAATATCTGANGCCTTCAGCTATTTTTGACANNAAACAAATCGTTNCCTGCCGCTCGTNAGACTCCTTAAGAAGTGACGGACTTAAATGGCACAATTATCACAACTGGGTTTTCTCTTCGTTACACTAAACTGTATCAGATAGACTAACGATTAGACTCGCTCATTCGCCTAGTTATTCACTAATTAAACTTTTCTGCAAACCACCGTTCAGTTAGCGGTAAATTTCCAAAAATACCCCGCATAACTAGGTATCCCGCAAAAGCCATTTTCCCAGAACTGCTAAACATCCCTCAGCGGTCTCTCCACGGTCAGACATTNATGCTNGGAAAGTCTCAATAGATGCGAGAAAAGATTAGCTAGCNCGGTTACTTTNGAACGCTAAAGCCTCACCCTCCCGAACGTGCCGGACCTGAGCTTTTAGGTACATTTCATAAGTAGCTTTAAAACGTGAAAAAATTAAAACAAAGCGAGACACAAATTCGATTTCCAGTGGTAACAGCCAACAAACTATGCAAAAAAGCAAGGCCATATTTTTCTGCACCGATAACAATTCCCCTACAGGCCTGAGCTCGATTTATAAGTTTTATTCAAACCGAGATCACTTAACAACCTTGAGATTGGGAGGACTTTTCGGGTTTTGTCTNAGAGGCTCAGTCGGCGGCGTAGGCTCCTGCTCATCCCTTGGGAACCACATCCCCTCTCCGTTTTCTTTCGCTATGATACCTAACACAGCGGAAACAGGTGCGCTGATCTCGTGAGCCACCCCAGAAAATCTGCCGCTAAATATCACATACTCTTCTGTAATTGATAAATCCCGAATAGCCTGCGGGCTGATATTTAAAACTATCTGTCCGTCCTTCACGTGCTCCTTAGGCACGGACACCGCCTCGACACTCGCATCAACGACGAGATAAGGTGTACAACCATTATCCAATATCCACTCGTTTATTGCGCGAATTAGGTAGGGTGCTGACGAGTTCAAGTCAGTCGCGCATATCCAATTCAGCCTCGCTCAATGAAGCTTGGAATGCGTCTCTTTGAAAAATTCTTTCCATATAATCAAGAATCGGTTTGCCATGCTTTGGTGGCAACTCGACACCAAGCACGGGTAGTCGCCAAAGTATTGGAGCAACACAACAATCCACCAAAGTAAATTCGTCACTCATAAAATAAGGTTTCGCTGAGAACACGGGCGCTATCGCCATCAGGCTTTCCTTTAACTCCTTACGAGACCTTTCTANGACGGTGTCTTTAGAACGNCCAGCGACNATATTATCTACGTAACCGCACCAATCTTTCTGAATGCGGTGCACAAATAATCTGCTTTCAGCTCTGGCGACCGGATAGACTGGCAATAAGGGAGGATGAGGGAACCGCTCGTCCAAATATTCCATTATTACCGTCGACTCATAGAGCACTAGATCCCGGTCTACAAGNGTTGGCAAACTATTGTAGGGGTTAAGGCCTGCTAAGTCTTCCGGCAAATTACCTGGCTCCACGTCNATTATATCGACTGCGACCCCTTTTTCAGCTAGAACAAGACGGGCCCTCTGGCTGTAATGGTCGTTTCCGTCCGAATAAAAAATCATGGACGAATGTTTAGCAACAACACTCATTAGCACCTCTCAAAATTTCCAAACGCCTATCATTCTTGGCGCAATTAGTGTATTTCCTTGGTGTACTCTCTGCCCAACAAGTAGGTGAACACGAAGAAAAAAGCAAGGAAAAGCAAAACGAAAGTACCTATCCTTTCTCTATCTAGGCGACCAGGATCACCAACGTAGTAAAGAAAATTAGTTAAATCATATATCACTTGTTCGTATTCATCGGCAGACAATCCNCCCGAACCCTCAACGAGTTCTAGTGGACTAAAGCCACGATCCAACAAGTCTTGACCGCACTTTTCTTCGGTTACGGGCTCCCCCGAAAGCGGGTCTCTAACTTCACCGCCATTTGCTGCCAACAGGGGAATCTGTTTGCAGACTTTCCGCTGAATGCCTTGCAAATCCTGAAGCACATGGGGCATACCAACGTTTTCAAAAAGCAGATTATTGACGCCAAAAGGTCGAGTAGCGTCTTCATAGAAATTCAACATATAGGTATACAAGTAATCAGGACCACCTTTTAATTTCGTATAAAGCGTCAAGTCAGGGGGAGGTGCACCGAACCAGAGCTTTGCTGCATCTTCTGACATCGCGTTTTGCATCTGGTCACCGATTGAAGCTTCAGGGTCAAAGACAACATGCTCCATCATCAAACCATGAGGCACACCTAAGTCGTCTGCTGTGCGGAGATAGCGCTGATACTGCAAAGAGTGGCAAGCATGGCAATAGTTCATAAAGGTACGCATACCTCTTTGCAAAGACGCTTGATCATCCCCTCTAGGTTCAACCTGCCGAAGTGCTATCGCCGTCTCNCCTCCAGCACCAACAGCAAAGCTCGGGAGAAGCAATAAAAAACACAANAACCTTATCATGNCATGGTCACCCTTTCAGGAACNGGTTTGGTTTTCTCTACTTTTGTATACCACGGCATTAATAGGAAATAGCCAAAATATATAGCTGTACAGATCTGAGCTACCAACGTGCGTCCCGCCGTNGGATGTTGCATACCTAAATATCCAAGAATAAAAAACGANANGACAAAGATAGCAAGAAAGCCTCTGCTAACTGGCCCTTTGTAGCGTATGGACTTGACAGGCGAACGGTCCAACCATGGCAGGACAGCAGGCAGCACGATGGCTCCTGCCATCACGACAAGCCCCCAGAACTTGGCATCAAGGCCAAAAAGAGGGAAGGTTGCCGCCCGGAGCATCGAATAGAAGGGTGTGTAATACCAAACAGGAGCTATCAGCTCAGGTGTCTTCAGTGGATTCGCCGGCTCATAATTTGGTGGCTCGATAAAGTAGCCTCCACCATCCGGGAAGAAGAACATCACAATACAGAAAAGAAAAATAAACCCAATGATCGCAGGCAAATCNTGTCCAATCGTGTAGTGAGGGTGAAATGGAATGCCGTCCAGCGGCTTCCCGTTTTCGTCAAGGTTTTTCTTGATATCGACGCCNTCTGGGTTGTTAGACCCNACTTCATGTAAGGCNAGGATGTGCAGAANAACTANAACAATCAACACTAAGGGAATAAGCACGACATGAAAGGCAAAAAAGCGATTAAGTGTAATACCTGAGATGTTAAAGTCACCTCGAACCCANATCGATAGGTCNTCCCCAACCAGGGGCACTGCACCTGCTAAAGAGAGAATAACCTGACCAGCCCAATACGACATATTACCCCATGGCAGAAGATATCCGAAAAAACCCTCGGCCATTAAGCAAAGGTAGATCAGCATACCCAATATCCAAATCAGTTCTCGNGGCTTTTGATAGGAACCNTAGGCCAAACCTCGNAACATGTGCAGATAAACAACAAAAAAGAATGCTGANGCTCCAGTGGAATGCATATATCGGAGCATCCAGCCGTACTCTACATCACGCATAATGTATTCAATGGATGCAAAGGCGCCTTCCGCAGTCGGCACATAACTCATTGTCAGCCATATACCTGTNAACAACTGATTGACAAGAACAACGACCGAGAGCACCCCGAAAAAATACCAAAAATTAAAGTTTTTAGGCGCATAGTACTTAGACATATGCTTTTCATAAGTTTCAGTTACAGGCAACCTTTGGTCTACCCAGTCCATCACATTCTTGAGTGTAGCTTGCAAATACGACATCACGCAGTCCCCTCGTCCTCTCCAATGACAAGGACGCTATCACTCTGATAAAAATGCGGTGGTACTTCTAAGTTTGAGGGTGCGGGAACGCCNTCATAAACGCGGCCTGCCAAGTCAAACTTAGATCCATGACATGCACAGAAAAAGCCNCCTATCCACTCCGAATCAAACTGTTCNGGCTGAACTAGCGGCTTAAATTGCGGGGAACAACCCAGATGAGTGCACAAGCCTACCAAGACAAGCACATCGGGACGAATCGACCGGGTACCATTCTTTGCATAAGCAGGCTGCTGNGGCCTATTTGAATCAGGATCAGCTAGTCGATCGTTCATCGAATTCAACTTTGACAACTGTTCATCCGAGCGCTTGATGACGAAAATAGGTTTATCGCGCCACGCGGGCAGTGGTCCGAGTATTTCCCCGGGCGCAAGTTTACTGACGTCGACCTTGATCGGAGCGCCTGCTGCCAACGCTTTTGCACTGGGGCTCCATGAACCCACAAAAGGGACAGCCACGCCAACAGCCCCAGCTGCTCCAACTATCGACGTCGCTCCTATCAAAAAGTTGCGGCGTCTTTCGTTGACGCGATTTTCACTCACAATTTCTCTCCTTACCACCTACTTCTTTCGCGTTGTTACGTCGCGAACGAGTGCTTTAGGCTCGAAGCCAAAAGACTTTTTGGCTATCTTGAACGGCACTAATAAGTGCAGCGTCTTGGGCTAACTCAAAGTGACGCTCGCCTCTTTTTTGACGGCAGGATTCTAACATAAATTACCGCTCTTTGACGTGCTAGGCATCCACATTGTCGAGATTTTGTCGCCTTCGATATTATCGAATTAGCATCGAGGCAGCTGGNAATNNATTTGAAATTATAGGATCTCTTTTATCCAACGAAAGGAGCTTTACCGTTTGGAAAACTGNGGTTTTTTTCTTGCCTTACGTAAACCCACTTTCTTGCGTTCTACCACCCGCGCATCTCTAGTAACAAATCCAGCCTGACGCAGTGTCGTGCGGTAGCTTTCGTCATATTCAATCAACGCACGGGTTATACCGTGTCTTATCGCCCCGGCTTGGCCGAACCCACCACCGCCTCTTACCGTTACTTGAAAGTCAAACTTTCCTGAAACGTCGCATACTTGTAGCGGCTGACGAACGATCATACGTGCTGTTTCGCGACCGAAGTACTGATCTAAACTGCGTTTGTTGACACTGATATTGCCTTCGCCTGGGGTCATATAGACTCTGGCTTTGGCTGACTTTCTTCGGCCTGTACCGTAGTACTGATTCATAACATTTCTTCTTAAATTTCCAGCGGCATCGGCTGCTGTGCAGAGTGAGGATGTGCGCTACCTGCATAGATTTTNAATTTGNTCAACATGGAGCGGCTCAATTTATTTTTGGGCATCATCCCTTTGACCGCTTTCTCNATAACTTGCTCCGGAGCTTTATCAATCAATTTGTCNAANGTAATGGATTTGATACCACCTGGATATCCTGTGTGGTGGTGATAGATCTTGTCCGTTTTCTTATTACCGGTCACCCTGACTTTCTCGGCATTTACTACAACAATATAGTCTCCCGTATCAACGTGAGGGGTGTACTCAGGTTTATGCTTACCGCGCAGNCGATTGGCAATCGCNGTGCTNAGGCGACCCAAAGTTTTATTAGTCGCATCNACCACNTACCACTCTTGGGAAATACTTTCTTTTTTTGCGCTCACTGTCTTCATTTCTTTGAAGTCTCTACATTGTGTCTCTANTGGCTCCGACCCGNTTNCACATTTTAAGTTGGGCCTCGACCGATTTCTCGCTTATGTCTGTTACTAACAAGCAATACTTTTCGATGAGCTTTACTGAAATATCACTAATAGCGGCTAGACTTTATCCTGAAACAATTAGCGGTCGCCACGGAATTTTGGATCGCGAATATTACCCAAGGGATAAGACTGTTGCAAGCCCTAAGTAATATCTGACTCTCTGATTTTGGCGATGATCGCGAGCTTAGCGAATCATCCTAAAGTCCCTCTTTGCCGAGATTAAATCACATTTTAAACACAGATCGTCTGAGTTCTCGGGATAGATCTTTCTCTAGTAAATCTAAGGACGATGCTCACGAACCAAATAGTCTCTGGATTGCATTTCTTGTAAACGAGACTCTGTTCGCCGAAATTCGAAAACAAGGAGATCCCCNCGATAAAGATCAAAAATACAGGCCTCTGCAGAAATAATAANNTTAANATTTCGGTCGTAGAATTCATCGACTAGGCTAATAAANCGNCGTGCTTGATTTTCAGTCTCCGAAGTAAAGATTGGNACTTTACCAATCAAAACAGTCTGAAACACGTGTGCAAGNTCAACGTAATCATTCTGGCTNCGAGGGCCGTCACAAATCATCGCAAAGTCGAACCAAACTACACCGTCCCCACAACAACGAGTTTTTATTTCACGACCCTCGATTAACAAGTCAACATTTTCCTTGCCCGTATCAGGTGATAGACCTCTAAATGCCTGAGCCAGGCCAAGCTCAGCGCTTTCATCATGCGGATAGTGGTAGATNTCAGCTGCCTCTAGTGCTCGAAGCCGATAATCGACTCCNCCGTCTANATTATGGACTTGGGTATGTTCTTTCAATAAGTCTATTGCTGGCAAGAATTTGGCCCGCTGCAACCCATTCGCGTAAAGGTTATCGGGCTCGACATTGGAAGTGGCTACCAGAGTCACACCAAGGCTAAACAATTCCTGGAGCAGCCCCCCCAACAACATGGCATCGGTAATATCACTAACAAAGAATTCATCAAAACAAATTACCCNAGCGTCAAGTGAAAAATTTTTTGCAACTCTTTTTAATGGATTGGGTTCACCCTGCATCCTATTTAGGCTCTGATGGACCTCACGCATGAAGCGATGAAAATGCAAACGTGTTTTTTTTTCTATGGGCAAAGACTCAAAAAACAGATCCATCAGAAAGGTCTTGCCTCTACCTACGCCTCCCCAAAAATATAAGCCTTTTACTGGCAAGGGCTTTGGGAAGAACAGATTCTTNATTAGGCCTTTCGATTCNGCATCGGTCTTACACAATTCAATATAAAGAGATTGNAGTAAGGCAACAGCAGTCAGCTGNGCAGAATCTGTCTGAATCTCCTTAGAAGAAACTCTGGCATCATAAANAGCTTGAGGACTAGCCACTACCGGCCCTTGAATCGCGATCGTGCGGCTGCAGCATGAGCAGACAAGCCTTCCTCGTCTGCAATGATAGCGGCAGCGCTGTTTAACTGGACGATGCCTTCTGCTGAACATTCGACAACAGAACTCCTCACTTGAAAGTCATAGACGCCCAAAGGAGAAGCAAAGCGTGCNGAACCACTGGTAGGCAGNACATGGCTGGGTCCGGCCGAATAATCACCAACGACTTCAGCAGTATCGGTNCCAAGAAATACCGCTCCCGCCCACGTNACTTGGTCCAGATAANNTCGAGCATCTTCAANCGCTAACTGAAGATGCTCCGGGGCGATTTTATTTGCTACCTTTAGAGCTTCTGAAATATCGGCAACTTGAATCAGCGCCCCTCTATCCGAGAGAGATCGCTCTATAATTTCNCGTCTAGGTTCATTTACGAGNATCCCNGGCAAACGGGAGTTCACTGNGGAAAGCAATGCCAAACTGGGTGATATGAGAATGGCCTGAGCCATTTCGTCATGTTCTGCCTGGGCGAACATATCTCGGATAATACATTCGATATCCGCGCCATCGTCCGCAACTATAACTACTTCCGAGGGACCCGCTATCATATCTATGCCTACATCACCGAAGACCATCTCTTTTGCTGTTGCTACAAATATATTACCGGGACCAACAATTTTATCGACTCTCGGAACAGACTCGGTCCCATAGGTCAGAGCTGCGACAGCCTGAGCGCCACCAATACTAAAAACACAATCAACACCAGCGAGATGTGCTGCAGCTAAGAGCGAATCGTTTTCCTCTCCTTTTGGCATGGGAACACATAGGATCAACTCTTCGACACCAGCCACTCTGGCTGGTATCGCCGTCATCAGGACAGTCGAGGGGTAAGCCGCTTTCCCGCCAGGAGCATAAAGCCCGACGCTATGCATAGGCCTTACGCGCTGACCGAGCTTATTACCTAAATTATCTTCAAATTCCCAAGACTTGAATCCCGCTTTTAATTGCTCTTCGTGATAGCGACGTATGCGATCTGCCGAGAACCGAAGCGCTTCCGCCTTGTGCGATTCCAGGGCTCTGAACGCCCGTTCGAGGCGTGATTTATCAACTATAAGTTGATCCATGTTCTGGACGGCCCGCTTATCAAAACGGTTACTCAATTCAACCAGTGCATGATCACCTCTAGATCGAACATCAACTATAATCTCCCTAACTATTCGGACAATACTCGACCGATCTTTTTCAGGAAAATCCAGCAAAGCGGCAAGCTGCTGGTCGAACTGAGCATGGCTTGCATCGATCCGATGGATCACAGGACTGCTTCCAAAGAATCAATAAGCTTTCGAACCTGATCGAATTTAGTTTTGTACGAACTGGTGTTAACAATCAGCCTAGTAGTTATCTGGGTGATCAATTCGATCGAGCGCAACCCATTAGCCTTTAACGTATTGCCCGTCTCAACTATATCAACAATGCGATGAGCTAATCCCGTAACTGGAGCAAGCTCCATGGCCCCATACAGTTTAATGATATCGACCTGCACTCCGCGTTCAGCATAGTAACGCTTTGCAGTATTTGTGAACTTGGTCGCTATCCGAAGGCGAGATGGCAGCTCACTCTCATCTACTAATCCCGCAACCATCAAAGCGCATCGTCCGAGGCCAAGATCTAGAGGCTCGTAGTAACCCGTTCCTGGATATTCAAGAAGCACATCTTTACCGGACATCCCGACATCCGCTATCCCATGGTCCACATAGGTAGCGACATCCATTCCCCTAAGGATCATAATCTTAACTCTGTCTTGGTTAGTATCGAAGACCAGCCTTCGCGATGCTGTAGGATCCTCGAGAGGTTCAACACCTGCTTTAGCCAAAATAGCCAGCTCATCAACTAACACCCGGCCTTTAGTTAGGGCAATCATTAAATCTTGACTCATTAATGCCTCATTCAGATGCGATTCGACGAATGTTTGCGCCTAAATTCTGCAACTTTTCCTCGATTTGTTCATAACCTCTATCTATATGATAGATCCGATCTACGATTGTATCTCCGTCGGCTACCAACCCAGCTATGACCAAGGATACCGAAGCCCTAAGATCATTTGCCATAACCGGAGCACCCGTCAATCTGCGAACTCCCTTAACGATCGCCGTTGTGTTTTTGCCTTCGAGCCGGATATTGGCACCCATACGATTCATTTCGTGCACGTGCATAAAACGATTTTCAAAGATTGTTTCACGAATTGTTGAAGTGCCTTCAGCTACGGCATTCATTGCAATTATTTGAGCCTGGAGATCAGTTGGAAAAGCAGGATAGGGAGCCGTAACCAGACTTACAGATTGTGGGCGCTTGCCAGCCATATCTAGTTCGATAACGTCATCAGTTTGAGTGATATTTGCGCCCGCTTCCCTGAGCTTACTGATGACTACTTCCAGATGTTCAGGATTCGCATTACGAACTTTCACGCACCCGCCCGTCGCCGCAGCGGCTATCAGGTAAGTACCGGTTTCTACTCGATCTGCGATCACTCGATGCGAACACCCTTTTAGTGAATCAACGCCATGAATGGTAATTGTATCGGTCCCCGCCCCTTCGATCTGACCACCCATCTTGTTAAGGAATTCAGCGAGGTCCACGATTTCTGGCTCTCTAGCACAGTTTTCCATCACTGTGACGCCTTCAGCTAAAGCCGCTGTCATCATTATATGTTCTGTTCCACCAACAGTAGAAAAGTCGAAATACACGTGACCACCCTTCAGCCGACCATTGGATGTAGCTCGGACATACCCATCTGACATTTCTATCTTTGCACCCAGCGCCTCAAGACCACGTAAATGCTGATCAACAGGCCTCGGACCAATTGCACAGCCACCGGGAAGAGATACCTCTGCCTGTCCGTAATGTGCCAAGAGAGGACCCAGCACGTTGAAAGATGCCCGCATAGTCTTGACTAAATCATAAGGCGCTCTGAAACTCTTGATGGTGTTAGCGTGAATCTCAATATTCATTTTTTCGTCTACAACAACTTCGACGCCCAGAGAAGCCAATAGCTCGATCATAGTTGTGATGTCACGCAAGTGGGGGACATTACTGATCACCACGGGTTCATCAGCCAGAAGTGCGGCGGCAAGCATTTTCAAAGCAGAATTTTTTGCACCGGAGGCACGCAACTCGCCTTTCAGAACTACACCACCACCAATTAAGAGACGGTCCATAGTCAGAATCCAGCCTCTTCGGGAGTCTGAGTCACCATAGTTAACGCGTGAATTTCACCTGATTTGATCAGCTCGTCCAGGAGGCCATAAATCTTCTGCTGGCGCTTAACACGATTTAATCCTACGAACTCAACAGAAATAATATGAAGGCTAACTTTATTGCCCTCCGCATTTAGCTTTAAATCACACCCCGCCATGCCTGCCTTGAGTATTGATTCTATCGCCTGTAGGTCCATGTTTTGCCCCAAGGAAGAGAAATCGGAAATAATATCATGCAGACTGCACATACTTAAGAAGTGGTTTTTTTAAGAATTAAAGCGTCTAACTACCTTTTCCCCACTCCAAGTCCATCGGAGCTATGCATTTAAGGTGCAGGACTGACGAAACCACTTAGCGAAAGCGTTGTCTTACTATCAGGTGCCCTCGCAGGACAATCGGATTTTCAAGTGGCGATATATTCATATGAAATATTTTCAATTTCCTAACGCTTCTGTATCGTCCATTAAGGTTCGCACCCTCCATTCTTATCAACTAGATGCTCCATCGAGAATGCGCCATACTAATGAATAAAGCCCTTCTGCATATTTTTGTCTAGCCATTAAGAAAAAACGAGTGAATGTACTGACAACACAAACCCAATAATATTGGTCACGAAAAAGATTGGCCAATGTCTTTTCTCTCCACATGAAATCAACGAGTCCTTAATTGTTCAATCGTATTACTTTTATTGGTGCACTTATTCTTTCGATTTCTTTGGCCGTAAATTGGGTCCTAAAAGAATCAGAAGTGAGACATGATTTTAAANTTCGCAACGATCCTGATGTCTATATGTTGAACCCTGAGATTGCCACTTTTANTTCTTCTGGAGAACTACATCACCTNCTCTCCGCCGCTCGCTTTACTCACTTCCCTCTGACAGATNTAACCACCCTAAAAAAACCAAGGATAGANCTGAAATCGGCCGACAAATGGGATATCCGCTCCNNAGAGGGACGACTTTTATCAGCTTCGACTTATAGAGATGAAACTATCGAACTTTGGGATAACGTTNATGCAAATCATTTCCACGACTCCGGCNAATTCATNCAGATAGAAACTAATAGCCTTACCTTCTATCCTAGCAAAAACTATCTCGAAACCNACAACAGGGTACACATTAAAATGCAAACAGGGCAAACAACCGCTGAGGGCATGCAAGCATTTCTTGAAACTAAGCGCCTGCAACTGTTTTCCGGCAGCGGAGGGCGCGTAAACACAATTTTTCTAACCAATCGTCCTTAATAAGCTAATATCTTCCAATGAATCTCAAGTTTCAGACCTTTGTCTTCGTGNTTCTTCTATCTTCTATAGAATTAAAAGCAGTGGATTCTGANCGCTTTCAGCCAATTCAAATTCAGGCGGATGGTGCTACGGTTGACGAAAACCAAGGCAAATCGATTTATGTTGGAAACGTCACAATCCACCAAGGCACTCTCGAAGTGACGGCANATAAAGTCGAGATTTATACCGAAAAGAGCCAAGTCACTCAGATTGTTGCGAGAGGTGAAGACAAACCAGGCAAACCCGCTCACTACAAGCAACAGACAAACGAAAATAAAGATGAGGTTAGTGCTTCGGCCTCAAAAATAACCTACCTTGTTCGAGAAGAACGACTACATCTATCTGGTAACGCNGTGTTAANACAGGTAAATGATACATTCTCAGGCGANCTCCTATACTATGATTTGCGNAAAGGCATAGTCAATCTAGACTCAGGAGGCGGCACTAACCGAGTAAACATGACAATCACACCTAAACAAATNACCGAATNATGGCAGTCCTGAGCGCTGCAAATCTAGCAAAGAGCTACGGCGGCCAGNAGGTNGTAAAAGACGTATCTCTAACAGTTAGCAGCGGAGAGATAGTCGGTCTTCTNGGTCCAAATGGCGCCGGTAAAACAACTTGTTTCTATATGATCGTTGGTTCGATCCAACATGACAGCGGTAAAGTCTCGATTAGCGGAGAAGAGGTCACTCATCTACCTGTCCACGAGAGGGCACGTCGAGGAATCGGGTACCTTCCCCANGAAGCCTCNGTGTTCCGCAAACTGACAGTTCGAGAAAACCTACAAGCGATTCTGGAAACACGCAACCAAATGACAAATCAGCAGCGCGAATCACTGACAGATAGTCTGATTGAAGAATTCAGAATTGCGCACATTCAGGAACAACTAGGTTTGTCCTTATCCGGGGGTGAACGCAGACGAGTCGAGATAGCCAGAGCTCTAGCAACTAATCCAGATTTTATTCTGCTAGACGAACCATTCGCCGGAGTCGATCCCATTAGCGTCAACGACATCAAAGATATAGTCCGTCATCTTACNGATCGTGGGATCGGAATCCTGATCACGGACCATAACGTCAGAGAGACACTAGACATTTGCGATAAGGCTTACATCGTCAACACCGGACGCATCATCGCCGAAGGCGACGCAGAAACCATACTTCGCGATGAAAAGGTCAAATCTGTCTACCTCGGGCAAAACTTCAGGATGTAGACGCAAACCTCCGTTGGTATGATACGTCAATGGCTCTCAAACCATCACTAGCACTNAAACTTGGTCAGCAATTGAGGATGACTCCACAATTGCAACAAGCTATTAAGCTCCTACAACTGTCGAGTCTTGATTTAGAACAGGAGATTCAAGAAGTGCTCGACTCTAATATTATGCTCGAGGAAATCGACACAGAGTTAGGCGAGATCAGTCAGGAGGAGTCATCGCTAGACCTACCGGAAGAGACAATAGAGGGAACCGATAACACTTCTGACACTAAAATCGACGNTTTCGAGTCGACTATTACAGTCGAAAATACNGACACGCAAATAAACCCTGAAATCGAAGGCGAAACTGTTCAAGATGCGACAAACGAGGTATCCGGAGAATCTATCAGCGAAGACTTACCTGTCGATACGACCTGGGATGACCTTTACGACGATCACATCATAGGCAGCGGCGGTGAAGCGCACATAAGCGGCGATAACTTCCTCGAAACCAGAAATTCTGTGGAGGTGACNATTAAGAGCCACCTCACCGAGCAAACGAATCTACTTAATTTAACTAAACCGGATGAGTATATCGCTGAGTCAATCATAGACGGCCTGGATGATGACGGTATGCTCCAAGTCTCCATTGAGGACATTTGCGAGGCTGCACCTGACGAGTGGAATATAGGCACNGAGGAAGTGGAAGCGGTGCTGCACCTNATACAAAGACTAGATCCTTTAGGAGTGGCTAGCAGATCTCTCCGTGAGTGTTTACTAGTCCAACTAACTCAGCTTCCGCAAGAAACCCCTTTCCTGAAAGCAGCATGTATGCTCGTCGATCAGCATCTGGCNATGCTCGCGAGCAGAGACTACGTGCATCTGGCCAGAAAACTNAACCTAAAAGAGAACCAGCTAAAAGAAACAATCAAGCTTATTCAAACCTTGAATCCGAAACCAGGGAGTGCCCTTACTAGCTCGGCTATCGATTATATTGAACCTGATGTATTGGTAATAAAACAAGGAGNTCATTGGACAGTTGAATTGAATCCAAAATCTGCGCCTCGTATACGGGTAAATCCAGAGTATGTTTCGCTGATTAAGCGAGGGGATAGCAGCGATGCTACAAATCATCTCAAAGATCATCTTCAGGAAGCCAGATGGTTTATAAAAAGCCTCCAGCAAAGGAATGACACTCTCTTACGAGTCGCCACAAAAATCGTCGAATTTCAGCGGGACTTCTTCGACTTGGGGGAACAAGCTATGAGACCGCTCGTTTTGCATGATATAGCCGAGGCTGTCAATTTACACGAATCAACAATTAGCCGAGTAACCACACAGAAATATATGCTTACACCNGGAGGAATATTTGAATTAAAGTACTTTTTCTCCAGTCACGTATCCACTGATAGTGGTGGTGAGGTCTCCTCAACGGCAATACGCGCACTGATAAAAAAATTGGTAGCAGAAGAAAATCCTCGCAAACCACTTAGTGACAACAAAATCGCTAATCTTTTAAAAGAAAAGAATATCCAGGTNGCNNGAAGAACTATAGCGAAATATCGTGAACTTTTGCATATACCGCCCTCAAATGAGCGAAAGGAGTTGATATAAGTAAGTCTTGGTGCGCAAACGANGNAAAACAATCCATGCTAAGAAGACAGGTAGACGTTTTAGGCGCAATGAATTTGATTATTCAAATAATCAAGATGGCATTTCGATCAACGACTAATCACCTAAAACTTGCTGGAGTAATCTGTGCAANTCAGTCACTGGACATCATCTGACATTAACCGACTCTCTCAGGGACTATATCTCTAACAAATTTTAAGGGCTTGATCACCATTGCGCATAATCCAAATTCCTCACCCGACAACAAATGCCTCTAGGTTATAATTCACCCATCAAAAAATTGGTCGTTAAATGAATATTGACGAAATCCTATCTCCGGAAAGAGCCTGCTCAAATCTGCAGGCCAGCAGCAAGAAAAAAGCTATCGAGCTTGTGTCTGAGAAAATTTCTCTGTCTCTCCCACAACTCAAATCTGGGCATATGTACAGAGGCTTAATAGACCGTGAAAAATTAGGTACAACCGCTATCGGCGAAGGCGTCGCGATCCCCCATTGTCGACTCGACAATTGCCAACAAATTACAGGCGGCTTATTTGTATTTAACACATCTATAGACTTCTCCGCGCCGGACGAAAAAGGCGTCAACATCATCTTCGCTCTGGTCGTTCCTAAGCACGAATCAAGCCAGCATCTAAAGACCCTCTCGGCACTAGCCAACTTTTTCAGCAAGCCTAGCAACAGATATGAATTGCTAAATGCAGGCAACGATCAAAAGCTTTATCACGCCGCCCTAAAAATAGGCGCCGGACAATGATTTCTCTAATTATAGTTAGCGGCCGTTCGGGGTCAGGAAAGAGCACCGCTTTGAATGTCCTAGAAGATATCGGATACTACTGCATCGACAACCTTCCCGTCACTCTNCTCACNCCACTGATAAGCAGACTGAAAAAGGACGAANGCATTGAGCGCGTCGCTATCGGTATTGACGCACGTAACATCGCAGATGATTTAATCCTATTTCCAGAAATCATTGGTACCTTTAAAGAGGATGAAATCAGTGTAACCATNCTCTATCTTGACGCATCTAGCCCTGCACTCGTGAAACGTTTCAGCGAGACCCGTCGTAAACATCCACTGACCAACGGNCAAAGAGGCCTTCGAGAAGCTCTNGATCAGGAGAGCCAGCTTCTTGACCCTATGTCCTCCCTCGCATCATTGAANATCGACACTACTAATTTGACCATTCATGAATTACGCGATGCTATCAGAATAAGAGTAACGGAAGAGAATCACGACTTTGCGCTGTTATTTCAGTCGTTTGCTTACAAGCGCGGCGTACCTGTTGACTCGGACTTTGTTTTCGACGTTCGTCATTTACCTAATCCACATTGGGAACCAGAGCTGAGATCATATAATGGCTTAGAGAAGCCCGTAAAAAATTATCTGAACAAGCATCAGGACTTCACTGACATGTACGAGGACCTGACACATTATCTTGATAACTGGTTGCCCAAATTTAAAGGGAATAACCGAAGCTATCTAACTATAGCTATTGGTTGCACCGGAGGAAAACATAGATCGGTTTATATGGCTCAGAAGTTATTCGATCANTACCAAAGCCACTTTGAAAATGTCCAGGTAAGGCATCGCGAGCTGCAGCATGACACAACATGATCAGCCAGACCGTCAACATTAGCAACAAGCTAGGCCTGCATGCCAGAGCGGCATCGGTCTTTGTTAAATTGGCATGCTCTTTCTCTTCCGATATCCTAGTAACACGAGCCCATAAAAAAGCCAATGGCAAAAGCATTATGGCTCTTATGATGCTGGAAGCAGCCAANGGTAATGACCTTACTCTGANCATTGATGGACCGGATGAAAAGGCAGCGATGAGNGGTCTCATTAAGCTAATAGAAGACCGNTTTGGTGAATCTGAGTGACACTAGAAACAAATTACAAAGATANGGTTACAGAGTTTTTGGAATTCGAGGCAACNGTAGCGATAATCGACACGATAAAAGCTGAACACGCTCGCACATTCTCACCAAGCTTACTTCCAACCAAAGACATTGTTCATACCACCTCTAACCCCGTAACTTTTTACGAACGTCAAGAATGTAGTTTTGCGGATACTTCTTCCTTATTTACAAAATTGGCTTATGCATGACTGATGATTGCGAAAACAAGGCTGACAATCCTAGTAAGGCTCAGCGCAAACGAGATATGGCTGAACTGCGGAAACTTGCCGAGCGACTTGCCGACCTTAGCCAGGACCAACTCGATCAGATCAAAGACAAGATCATTAGAGATTCGATTGAAGCCATCCGCAAAATAAAAAAAGGCAACGCTCACAAAAGACAGGTTCAATACACAGCCAAGTTATTATCACGGATAGACTCNACAGACATTCGGCAACTTGTTGACTCTCTGGATGCCAGCACGGCGGCCTANGTAAATCGNTTTCACCGCCTTGAAACATGGCGGGAAAGTTTGATTTTGGGAGACAGCAAGATTCTGAGTGAAATATTTACAGAGCACCCCGAGTGCGACCGACAAAAACTAAGGCAATTGACACGGGCCGCCGTTAAGGAGCGTGGAAACAATGAAAGAGGCCCGCAACATAAAAAACTGTTTCAATTTCTCAAGCATCTACCTAGCTGATTCAGCTCTTAGGCATAAAAACAATAGGCTTCGTAGTTCGANTTCGNTTTGATAACTAGCTGGTCAGATACTGCTGGAGATGAAACGGCATATCCCGTCGTAACTGCCTGCGAAGCTCCAGATCAANCCGGCAAACCAAAACACCANCGCCAGTGCCCAACTGGTCTACGACTCTGCCCCAGGGGTCAACTACCATTGAGTGTCCCCAAGTCCTGCGTCCAGAATCATGCTCACCACCCTGACATGCAGCAATCATGTAACATGAATTCTCNACGGCTCTAGCCCTAATTAGCAACTCAAAGTGAGCNTCACCTGTAATCTCAGTAAAAGCCGAAGGTACCGCAACTAGGTCTACTTCATCCGCNAACAAAGACCGATAAAGCTCAGGAAATCTAATGTCATAACATACAGACAATCCCACTCTGCCCAAGGGACAATCTAACGAAACGATGTCTCCTCCTGGCTCATAGGAGTCTGATTCACGATAAGCACCCTGATTATCCACAACGTCTACATCAAACATGTGAATTTTGTCATAGCGACGAACTTCGACGCCTTCCGGGTCCAGCACCAGCGACGCCGCACGAACGCGGCCCCTTGACACTAAGCTACCATCTGGCCGACAGGCAAGAGGNAAAGTGCCTCCAAAAAGCCAGCAGCTATGCCGTCTAGCGATATCGCGAAGAAAGCTTCTGATGGGNCCTTCTNGCGTCATCTCCAAGTNACCNATTCGTCTAGGATNCTCAGAGGCAAGAACCGCGAAATTTTCCGGCAGAAATATGTAATCAGCGCCAGATGCAGCTTCAGCTATCAACGTTTCCGCTTCCCGTAGATTCACCTCCAGTTTCTGACTACTAACCATCTGAATGAGCGCTACNTTCACCTTTGTTTTTCGCTTTTTTCATTACTGGGTTTTGCTACTTTATCGTCGAAAAAAGAAACGAACTCAATGTCAGGCTCATCGATTGTTCCAGATATTCTGTACTTTGCGCTACTGTACTGCTCAATTTTTTTCTCAAGGCTAGGAACNTTCGCTAACATCACACCAACGCCTGAAAGCGGGCCNGCAGCTATCGCGCTATAAGCCGCAATCCATGGCAACGTCTTCGTTACCGGCAGAGTGACTATCATTTCATTNTCGAGTTCTTCTGTTATGAGGTCAATTTCACCTCCCAGGGTAAACTTGCCTGTCGAGCCTTGAATGACGATCGGTTCTATCATACCTATCTGTCCATCATTAAGNGCTGTNACCCCTGTGATTTCGCTAAATTCGAATCCTTTATCCAGAACATCAGAGAAATCGAGCCTTANACGGCGAGCAATAGAAGCAAAGTCAAAGATTCCCAAGAGCTTNAGCGCACCTCCTGTTTCAGCCTGGACAAAACGGCCTTTACCTTCATGGATGTCCACCTGACCAGTGAGACGCTCAAAGTCAATTTCAGCCGGTGAACCTAACCAAGAAACATCTGTGCTTATTTTAAAATCACGCCCTTCTATACTTGAAGCAAATCCAAATTCACTCATAGTGACAGCAAGATCGTCAATCTCTATGTCAGCCGCAATTCGGCTGAGATCCAGCGCATCGCTTNCCTTCCACTCAAGTATCGAGGAAGGTAAAATCCGNAAGCCNGCTACAGAGGCTTCCAACTCTTCGAATATCGCGACTTCATCTTCCATCCTGAAATCGAAGCCCCAACTGCCATAATTCTCACCATTAATTTTTAACAAGTCTGTCGAAAAATTAATCGCCGGAACTTCTGATAGATTGATGTCATCAAGANAATTATCTGCTTCGCCGCTCGTTTCAAGGTTAAGCCGATCAAGCCTGATTTTTATCGGCCNATCATAAGAGTCAGCGACCGTAACATCACCCTTTAGCATTGCATTCTCTAGAGTAGCGAACCATGCTTCATCGCTTCGCAAAAGACGCGCATACGTGTTCAATAACTCAAACTCGTAGACAAANAGCTTATCTATCTGCAGTCTCGCTGAATGAAGAGAAGTTGCAATTTCTTCATTAAGAGAAACTTGCGTAAGGTCTCCTAGACCATCGATAGTCTCAATCCATCGCCCCACGTCCAGGTAATTCAGTCGACCTGTAATGCGCACACTATCGTATTCAGCCTGTTGCAATCTATCCCGTCCAAACTGAACAAGACCACCCACAACAATTTCGTTTTCAATCCNCAGGGAAGCTAGGATNTTGTCGCCTATGGTCACGTCGACTCGATCACTGTCATCACCGAAATATTGCAAATACTGAAATTGGCGTTTTTCTTCGCTGTTCGACTTGTTTAAAGGATAAGGAAGACCCAGAGTGAGACCAGACAGATCAGAATTGATTTCGACATAAGCACTGCGAGAAAGGTCACCATAAGGAACATGAACAAGCGNCCTATAGGTCATCTCACCGGCTGCTCGGCTAAGCAATAACTGGTCCGACCAATCGTAGAGAGAAGCNGCAGAGATAANCCCATCGATAGCTATGCTAATTTCGTCTCCCGAGTCGTCAGTCACTGTACTTATGTTGCCGATAAACGGCTTATCAAATGCTCTGCCAGTGAAACCAGCCGCACTCAGGCCATGTATCGAGCTGAAATGAGCAACTCCAGTCAGATCNTTAAACAGCAGGTCGAATTCAGGCATCTGAAATTCCACACTGTCGAAGGCGCCGACCACATTGACCAAGAGATCTTCGCCTAACCTTTCACCNATCGGAACGTTAAGCGCCAATTCGGTTTCCAAACTGCCTTGAGCTTTCCATGTTGCCGCGACATTAGCAGTCGACTGGGCCAGAGTTGTTTCGTTTAGTACCCTTATNAGATCCANCGCCCCTCCTGAGGCTTCAGCTTGCACGAAAATTGTGTCGGCTCGACCATCTGAATCCAAAGGCACATTAATCTGAGCCTTAGATAAAAAAGTATCGTAAATCTGCCCGGTCATATCATGCGAGCTGACGAAATAGCTATCGGCGTGCAAGGTACCGGTTGCGTTTTGGATATCGGGCCAGTCAGGGTGGAAATTCACTTGCGTGTCTTCAATTTTAAAAAACAAGTCGTGTGTTTTTCGGACTTTTGGAGAACCACCAAATAAAGCACCGTGAAAACTGAGCCCCGTCAGTTTGGAACGTCCCTGCAAGACGGATGTTTCCAACCAATTAACAAGCCCTTCCGGAAGTGCTTTGGGTATGAACTTTTTCGAGGCCAACAGTTCAGAATTTTTAACACCAATCAGAAGCCCCCAGTCTTGTGAAATTTTGGCCTCAGGCAGGTTCAGCGTAATTTTGCCAAATGCTTGAAGGTCGCCGTGACTCAATTCGATCAGACCACTTTCAATTTTGAAAACCCCATCGACAATCTCATAGGAAACTCTTCCTTTACCTGAATCAAATGGCCAAGGCTCTTCGAAAATATTGGGAAAATCCATCACGAAATTGTCGCTCTCAATATCGAAGTAACCCCCTGATGGCTTTACTCGAAATAACCCATTTAACGATTCAACAGAAGGCAAACCTTGGTAAGGACTCATTTCAAAATCGACCAACCTACCAGACAAAACGGGCTCATCCATTGACGACTCACGCAAGATCATGACGTCCTCAATTAGCCCTCCAGGACTCAAAACATCCAAAGCATGCTTTAAATCTTCAGACACGAACCGTTTATCGCCTGCGAATCTTAAAAATCCAGATAACTGTTTAAGATCGAGAGACGGAATTTCAATCGCGAGAGCCCAATTACTTCGGTCTAGCGCAATGGCGCCAGATATGTCTGACAGGCCGAATTGAAAATCACCCTGACTTAATTCAACCCTTGGAACAGCCCAAGCGCCATCGAAAAAGTCCGCGCCAAGGTACCTGAATCGCACAGAGCCTTTATCGAGCAACGTTTCGGAGTATGACTCTCGATGAGCCATTACTTCCACCACGTTAAGATCTCCAATGATACTGACTTGCCCCGGTTTNACATCTAACCAAATCTCAGANGAAAAACCGATCGAACTCAGGTTCTGGTTTAGTAAGNGAATCTCTGACACGAAATTAGTCAGACTCAAAGAAGGAACTTTCAAGTAGAGGTTAGCCTCAAAATCCTCCTCTCTNACNTGACCTTTGTAATTTCCGGCAATATCTAGNCGATAATCCCCCTTCTCTANGTCACCGTCACGGATGATGTAGACAGGGAACGAGACCGATTTATCATTTCCATCACTTGTGATCTGCCAGGGTTCACCTTGACGTGATCTGATCCGCATTTGTTTTTGATAGCCTTCTAGCCTCAGATCGACATCCGACAGAAAAACCTTGTCTAGACGAGACGCTGTTTCAAAGAACCAGTCCAAGTTCACCTCCTGGACTGGATTCAAGAGGCCTTTGACTCGCGGGCCTTCTTCATCGACAACCAACGTNAATCTAACGCCANTTAACTCTATCTCAGAAAAAACAAGATATCCCTGAAGGAGGCTTTTGATGGAATCTACCTTCAATCGCACAGATCTCAATCGTANAAGTGCATTTTCGTCGGCCCCAGTCTGCACNCCCGAAAGAGTAAAAACCGGATCAAATAAATGCCAAACACCNACTACGTTATCGATTCGTACTTTTTGAAACCCTGNATTTTGAANGAGTTGCTCAAGATTTGTTTTGTTTAAGGCAANGGAAAAGACGAGAGCTCTCCCCACCATTAAGCAAAGAGACAATGCTCCNAAAATAATCGCCAAAACCCANAAGATCCTTCGCACGGTGGGGTTAGTCATTCGACTCAACATCAAAAAAGTCCTCAGAAGTAGCTAATGTAGCTACCCCCTTTCACTTACGGGTGTGACTATATCGAATTGTTCTTGAAAATATCCTGGTTCCACCTGATAACTTAAAGTGACATTTATTGCCTCGCACACGCTCCTAATCGCATCAACCTGCTCGTCTAGCAGATGATCTATAACGGCTTGGGAAGCCATTATTAGGCATTGCTTACCTTCAAGCTGTTCGCTCTTCCGTTTTAGATCTTTGAATATATCGAAGCAAACAGAGTCTAATGATTTGATGAACCCTCGNCCATCGCAAACCTCGCAAGGCTCACAGAGTTTTTTTAGCAGGCTGCTGTAAGTGCGCTTTCGGGTCATTTCGACCAGGCCCAATTCAGATATCTGGGTCAAGTTGCACTTTACCCTGTCAGCCGCGATCCCTTTTTCNAGAACGCGTAACACCTGCCGNTTATGCTCTTCATCAATCATGTCGATAAAATCGATAATGATGATGCCACCTAAGTTTCTAAGACGAAGCTGACGGGGGATCGCNGCACTGGCCTCCATGTTAGTNCGGTAAATAGTNTCTTCCAGATCCTTACCGCCAACGAAACCTCCAGTGTTTACATCTATCGTCGTCATCGCTTCAGTCTGATCAATAATTAAGTACCCNCCAGACTTTAACGCAATCTGTCTATTCAAAGCGGCTTCAATTTGATCATCAATCTGATATCGATCAAAAAGCACAACGTCCTGATCACAAAAGCGCANGCAACTAAGCTTCTCAGGAATNAAGTCGGCGAGGAAACGTCTAATNATNTCCATAGTNGGCTTATCATCAACTAAGATAGAGGCAGTTTCGGAGCTGATAACATCTCGCATGACCCGAAGCGGCAAAGGCAGATCTTCGTATATCAGGCGCGGACATTNGCCCNTTNCAGCATCTGCCTGGATAATCTTCCACCGCGTCCGCAAAAAGCCAGCATCATCNATGATTTCNGCCTCACCAACACCTTCAGCTGCGGTTCTTATAACGAAACCCTCTCCTGCCTTCGACACTTCATCAACTATCTCGTTCAATCGATGTCGTTCTGCCTCGATGTCAATTTTTTGGGAAATACCGATGTGTTGGGTACCAGGCAGGTATACTAAAAACCGCGAAGCAATCGACAAATTTGTAGTAATCCTGGCGCCCTTNTTGTCTATCGGTTCCTTNGTCACCTGAACCANCAGTTCCTGCCCCTCATACAACAACTCTGAAATGTCGGCTGACTGGGATTNTTGTCTATCTTCAAAAGCACCACGTCCATTCATCATGTCAGATATATGCATAAACGCAGCGCGATTTTGGCCAATATCCACGAAAGCACTCTGCATCCCGGACAGTATTCTTACAACCTTACCCTTATAGATATTTCCTACTGTGCTTTCACCGCCCGACCTCTCAAGATAGATCTCCTGAAGCAACCCTTTTTCTAAGAGCCCCACTCGGGTTTCGTTGTTAGCGACGCTCACCAACAATTCTTGAGGAATACCCTCTCCCTTAGTCATTGAATCCATTTATCTAGNTATTCTGCATCACTTTTACCCCAAAGCTTCGCAGCAACGAAACTGTTTCAGCAAGNGGTAGTCCTATGACGTTTGAATAACTCCCATTTATCGCTTCTATGAAAGCCCCGCCTGCACCCTGAAGACCATAGCCACCCGCCTTGTCACGCGGCTCGCCAGTATTCCAGTACCAGAGAATCTCGTCTTCTGCCAGGGCTCGAAAGATGACATAGCTTGTACTTACGAACGAAGACTCTCGATCATCATTGATTATCGATACACCCGTCATAACTTGATGTCTAGTACCTGACAAACGTTGCAACATTTCAACGCCCTCATCCTTAGACTTAGGCTTTTCGAGAATATCACCATCGATCACAACAGTTGTGTCCGCTGCCAAAATAAGACGATTGCTCTGTCTTTGCAAAACGGTCCTCGCCTTCTCGCCTGCTAATCTTCGGACATAATCCGAGGCAGTTTCGCCTCTGAATGGGGATTCCTCAATATCTGGTTTATCTATATCAAAAGCAAGGCCTATCCCGGACAAGAGTTCTCTACGTCGAGGTGAAGCACTTGCGAGCACAAATGCCAACCGCTTCATGTTGCAAGGAACCTACGTCTCACAGATCGAAGCAAAAGAAAAACCCAGGGCCATAGAAATGCTCCTGTCAGAGCAGGAAGGAGGTACCAAAAAGACCAATCGTTCAAGCCGGAGAAACTTTCTATCCAACGCCAAACAACGTGATTAATACTGAGGATGACAAACACCGCACCAGCCTGCTGCCAAACCGAAAACATTCTCAGCCTCTGGTAAAGGTTAAACGTGATGTAGACAATGATTATATAACTTAAGGCATGCTGGCCGATCAAACTTCCCATGAGAACGTCCATAATCAGACCAGTTATCCATGCCGTCACCAAACCAACTCGTTCCGGCAAGGCTATTATCCAGTAAAGCATCACGATGGCGACCCAATCTGGTCTCACATAACCCAATTCTGCAGGGATCGTAAGCGGTAAATGCACTACAGACAATACCATGGCTACTAACAAAGATAAGTAGATGATGAGGTTACCGGTCATACGAAGCTACCTTTCCCGTTTAAGTGTTTTTTCGGTAGATGAGTCTGTAAACACCAAGAGCACATGGCTCGAGCGCTCTAGTTGCGCTCCCGGCTCTGCTGCGACTTCCATGAATGAATTACCGGGCTCAAATTTCACTCTCTTCACCACACCCACCGGATAACCCACAGGGAAACGATTACCGAGGCCTGAAGATAACAGCTGATCACCAGTTTGAATGTCTGCGGTCGAATTAACATACAAAAGCTCAAGTTGCTTCTCAATACCTGTACCCTGAACCACAAACCTTAAGTTGTTTCTTAAGACTTGGATAGGGAGCGAATGACTACGATCACTTATCAACAGGACTCTGGAAGTGAACTTACTGATCTCTGTCACTTGACCCATTAGACCGTGAGCATCGAGCACAGGCTGACCAACGAACACTTTATCAACAATGCCTTTATCAACTATGACTTCCTGAGTTTCAGGATCCGGGTTGACCCCTATCAACTCTGCTACCAAAACATTTTCTTGGAGCTTTGCAGCAGACCCGAGAAGGTCTCTTAAACGATTATTTTCGGCTATAAGCGCTGACATTTTTAGCGTACGAGCTTTTAACAGAAGCTTCTCGCGCTCAAGCTCATTTATCCGAATAAGCAAGCTATCTCGGGAGCTCACCATTTCGCTCAAACCTTGAGCCCCTCTGATAGGCAATTCAGCAATAATAAAAACAGGAGTCGTCGCCAGCGTTAAAGAGGAGCGTGCCTCATCGAGCCAGTCAGTTAGATGATCAGCGAACATCAGTATCATGGAGAGCAAACACAGTCCTAGAAACTGATAACCTCGGGTTTTCTCCTCAACAAATAGTGATTTGATTCGGCGCCCTCTTACTTTCGACGGTCATTGCTCCGCACAGTATGAACACAAAATCGATAGGCTATTGTGAAACCCAGTTAGTGTATCGACAACGTATCACTGTCNGCAATGCCATCATCCATAATTTCTAGAGCCCGACCACCNCCCCTAGCTACGCATGTTAGNGGGTCCTCCGCAACAATAACTGGCAAGCCAGTCTCNCTCGAGAGAAGACGGTCCAGTTCTCGCAGAAGAGAACCGCCTCCTGTCAATACCAAGCCGCTCTCAGCTATATCAGAAGCNAGTTCTGGTGGNGTTTGTTCTAAGGCTCCCTTTACCGCTTGAACAATTACAGATAGTGGTTCCTGTAAAGCTTCGAGAATTTCATTGCTATTCAATGTAAAGCTTCGGGGTACTCCTTCAGCCAAATTTCGTCCTCGAACATCAATTTCCCGCACCTCATTGCAAGGAAACGCCATACCAATTTCCTGCTTGATTCTTTCCGCTGTAGCGTCGCCGACCAGACTCCCCTGAGTCCGTCTGACATAAGTGGTAATTGCTTCATCAAATCTATCACCACCNACACGTACTGATTGAGCGTAGACCACACCATTAAGAGAAATAACAGCGATTTCCGTGGTCCCGCCACCAATATCTACAACCATCGTGCCCACNGCTTCGTGAACAGGCAAGCCTGCTCCAATAGCTGCCGCCATTGGTTCTTCGATTAGGCGAACATCGCGAGCACCTGCACTTACAACGGACTCACGAATCGCTCGACGTTCCACCTCCGTTGACTGGCAGGGAACGCACACTAAAACACGCGGACTGGGTCGGATAAACGAGTTTTCATGAACTTTCTTGATGAAATGCTGCAACATCCTCTCAGTGACTTGAAAGTCGGCGATGACTCCGTCTTTCAATGGACGGATAGCCGTTATATTTCCAGGCGTTCGACCCAGCATGCGCTTAGCGTCAATACCGACAGCTGCAACATTCTTCTGATTATTGTTGTTACGTATCGCCACCACTGATGGTTCATCTAGCACNATGCCCTGCTCTCGAACATATATAAGTGTATTAGCCGTTCCAAGGTCAATGGAAAGATCATTAGAAAACATGCCTCTTAGGCGCTTAAACATCTGACATGAGCCTCAATTGATAGTNCTGCTTAACCANGNTGCGCCCTNATCGTTCTTTANGACCTGAGCAACTGGATTCAAAAAATCCTCTAACTCTATCATTTTATTTCGATTTTACCTAGTCNCACATCCGNTTTTTAGCNCTCTTCCCATCCNTGTTTAGGGAACNAANCCTACTGGCGGTTGAACTAACAACGAAGCATGAATTCAAACNGAAATTGTTTGCGAAAACAACGAAACCTCATTAGCATTCGACGCCTGACAGTTAACGGTACCAAACAGTGGAAGTAACCGAAACCGTCGTCGAAGATATCGCGGCTTTGGCACAATTAGAATTGGATCCAGAGGAGGCGAAACGTCTTCTTTCTAGCATGCANATGATTTTAGACCTTNCNGAGCGGATGCANGCAATCGACACAACGGGTGTTGAGCCCGTATCGAACCCTCTNGACGCGAAGCAGTTGCTTAGACCGGATATCGTTACNGAGGAAGATCATCGCGAATTGTACCAATCTTCTGCCCCCGCGACTGAAGACGGAATGTATCTGGTGCCAAAGGTTGTTGAATAAAGCATGCTCGAAAAAAGCATNAAGGANCAGTCCACTGATCTCGCTAACGGAGATTATTCGTCTAAAGAACTGACCACAGAGTATCTTGCCAGAATCGAGGCGCACCAAGACCTCAATGTATACATTTCTGTGGCAGACGACGCACTGAAGCAAGCAGAGTTAGCAGATAAAAAGCGAGCAGCAGGACATTCCGCGCCATTGCTTGGTATCCCTATAGCTCACAAAGACATTTTTTGTCAGAAGGGTACGAAGACAAGTGCGGGCTCTCGCATGTTGGATAACTTCATCGCTCCTTACGACGCTACGGTGGTTGAAAAACTGGACGACGCAGGGATTGTGAGTCTAGGCAAAACCAATATGGATGAATTCGCTATGGGATCATCTAACGAAAACAGCTATTACGGTGCCGTGCGCAACCCTTGGAATAAAGAACGTGTTCCTGGAGGCTCATCAGGCGGGTCCGCAGCAGCTGTCGCTGCTAAACNGTGCNGTGCAGCCACCGGCACGGNCACGGGCGGAAGCATAAGACAACCCTCTGCCTTCTGTGGAGTGACGGGNCTTAAACCCACCTATGGTAGGGTCTCACGTTGGGGCATGATCGCCTATGCATCAAGTCTCGATCAGGCAGGACCTATCGCAAGATCTGCAGAGGATTGCGCACTGNTAATGAATCAGATGGCAGGCCACGACAGCAAAGACAGCACCTGCTCTAACGAACCTATAGAAGACTATAGCGCAAGTTTAAACAACCCCCTAAAAGGGCGGCGAGTAGGTATCTGCGANGAATACCTGCANGACCTACCATCGGCCATGCAAAATAGAGTNCAAGAATTTATTGCCGTTCTGCANAACNAAGGGGCGCTNATAANAAACATGAACCTGCCCTCTTCACANATAGCGATTCCAGCCTATTACATNATTGCGCCATCCGAATGCTCTGCCAATCTGTCCAGGTATGACGGCATTAGATTCGGTTACCGTTGCGCAGATCCCAAGAATCTAGAGGATCTTTATCGGCGTTCACGCAGCGAGAGTTTTGGNGCAGAAGTAAAGAGCCGCATCATGGTAGGTACTTTTGCTTTATCAGCGGGATACTACGATGCTTACTACCGAAAAGCCCAGCAAATCCGACGCCTAATAAAAGACGATTTTGCAAGCGCTTTTCAAACAGTCGATGCGATCCTTGGACCAACCACTCCTGGTCCGGCTTTTAACATCGGCGAAAAAACTGAGGACCCCCTTGCCATGTATATGCAGGACGTNTACACCATATCAGCNAACCTCGCTGGGGTGCCNGCTATGTCATTACCAGCAGGNTTTGTCGACGATATGCCTATCGGTGTTCAACTCATCGGCAACTATTTCTCAGAAGCGACGATACTTAATATCGCACACAAATATCAGCAGGAAACGGACTGGCATAAAAAATTTCCAGGTGCGAGCAAATGAGAACGGGTTGGGACGTCGTAATNGGTCTTGAAATACACGTCCAACTGTCGACTTTATCGAAAATTTTCTCAGGCGCTAGCACAACTTTTGGGGCTATGCCAAACAGTCAGGCGTGTCTTGTTGACCTTGGGATGCCTGGGATATTACCTGTANTAAACGATGCCGTATTTCCCAAAGCAATAGCTTTCGGCATTGCTATCGGAGCGACGATTGGCACGCGATCCGTGTTCGACCGCAAAAACTATTTCTATCCCGATCTACCTAAGGGGTACCAGATTACTCAGATGGATGCTCCCATAGTGACNGGAGGTAGCATTGATATTAACCTATCAAACGGTTCCACAAAGACCATAAGAATCACAAGAGCCCATCTTGAGGAAGACGCTGGAAAATCGATCCACTCTGAATTTCATGGCTTGACAGCCATTGACCTCAACCGTGCTGGTACTCCATTGCTAGAAATAGTATCTGAACCTGATTTGTCAAATGCTAAGGAAGCTGTTGCCTATGCAAGGGCTGTGCATCAACTCGTTACCTACCTCTCGGTCTCCGATGGGAACATGTCTCAAGGCTCTCTAAGATGTGATGCCAACGTGTCTGTCAGACCCGCTGGCGATACCCAACTAGGCACAAGAACGGAGACAAAAAACGTCAACTCATTCAAATTTCTGGAACGTGCAATCGATTACGAAATTAATAGACAGATCGATTTAATAGAATCAGGGGGCGNAGTCACTCAAGAAACANGGCTCTATGACCCTGACAAGGACGAGACAAGACCGATGCGTAACAAGGAGACTGCGACTGATTATCGCTATTTCCCTGAACCGGACCTCCTACCTGTAGAGATCGACANCGCCTTTATACAGAAAGTACGCGACCAAATGCCTGAACTGCCAGAACAAAAACGCGCACGCTATATCTCTCAGTTAGGCTTGACAGNGGAAGANGCAAGACTNCTCGCGAGCGACCTGTCGCTNGCTAGCTACTTTGAAAAAGTCAATGAAATCACGAAAGATCCTGCACAGACTGCCAATTGGGTAAAAGGGGAGCTTCTGGCACGCCTGAACAGAGAAAATATTTCNCCCAATGAAGCTCCCATTGAACCTCGACAACTCGGTGNTTTGATTCTCAGAGTCAATGANGAAACCATCTCNGGAAAAATTGCAAAAACAATTTTTTCTGCACTATGGCACGAAGAGACGAANTCGGTTGATGATTACATCGATNTCAATGGNCTTAAACAGGTTTCCGACAATTCAACCTTGGAGCCCATCGTCGACCAGATCATCGCAGACAACCCGAAACAGGTTGGGCAATTNGTAGCAGGNAAAACCAAACTATTGGGATTCTTCGTTGGACAGGTCATGAAACAGACAGGTGGAACCGCTAATCCTAAGCAGGTCAACGACCTCGTCGTCCAACGTCTCAAAAGCGCCGAATAAACTCTCTTACACGGTCAGCATTCGCNCCAATATCACTCTGACCAACTCGTGACTTTGACCTAAGATCAATCACTGCCTCTTCACCATCACCAACTATCCTTATGACCACATCATCTTTGAAACCAAACCAGAAGGTTGTCGCCGTGGCTTCAAGGCGACCTTCTAATGACTCCTTAGCAACTATCTCAAGCCCCATCTGAAGTAGCACAGTCTCTGCCCTCTCTATAGCATCAGCGACAGACATCTCAGCACGAAGAGGTTCAAGATCCGGATAGGCTTGCATAGTAGCCGCACCCAATTTTTGAGCGGGCCACTCTTCAGTGCCATAGGCGACAGGATTGGGTGCTCCTTTCCGCAAGGGCACAACGGCCACGAAAGTCGGCGGATTATCAGTATCTGTCGTTATGTCGTGAATAGCTGGAACTGATTGCGCCCTAGACANCTGTGGCAAAACNAAAACCGACGGCAATAACCCTAGGAAAATAGCNAAGANAAGCAAATTCCTGTCANCTGTATGTTCGTTGCGTAATGCTATTATTAANTAGACAAACCCTANTATTGAAACCAAAGCACCACCGACCAACGCAATCAACAGGCTGATTAGTGAAGGTTCAAGAGGGACAAGATCAAACTTATAACCCAGCGGCCCTGTCAATAAAACGACCAGCAGTACAAGTGCGCTTACAAACAGTACTTTTGTCGATGTTTTTGCTTCTCCACTCAATTCGCCGCTCCTACTTNTATTGAGGAAATTTCAAAATNTCATCTTCCCTGATTCGAATTTGCCAGGCAACCNCCAAATAGCTCTAANCGTTTTTACCNATGGCACCNGTNTTTGGANCACTGCTATCGCAAAATGGGTTAGCTGCTTCTTNCATTGCGAACCAATTTCAAAATTTCAATGACTATCAGTNCTATATTAACGCCCACCATCAATNACTANNGTCTGACCGGTCATAAAACTGCCAGCCTTTGATGCAAGATACACGGCAGCGCCACCTATTTCATCCGGTTCACCGATACGCCGCAGGGCTGCGTTCGCCGTTGTATTAGCCAAGGTCTCGGGGTTTTCCCAAAGCGCCCTCGCAAAATCTGTCCGTATAAGGCCCGGAGCAATTGCGTTAGCGCGTATATTGTGCGGCCCGAATTCGGTAGAGATATTGCGTATCAACGCCATATCTGCGGCTTTGGAAACCCCATATGTACCCAAAACTGCACTACCATTTATACCACCAACCGATGAAATGATAATAACAACCCCATCTTTCCGCTCGACCATTTCAGGTAAGACTAGCTGGCATAGCCAATGATTAGATTTCACATTCGAATCTAGAATTTTGTCAAACGCTGCATCGGGGATATCCATCATCGAACCATAAAAGGGATTCACAGCGGCGTTACAAACAAGGATGTCGATCTTTCCAAGCTGCCCTCTGACATCATTAACTAGTTTCTCTAATTGTTCCTTATGCCCAATGTGACAGGCAATCGGGAAAGCTTTGCCTCCTTCACCCCCAATATCTGCGTTTATTTCAGCCGCAACTTCTTCGCAGGCGTCCGCCTTTCTGGATGAAACCACCACATCCGCACCATGACGCGCCATCTGCTCGGCAATCGCGCGACCTATGCCTTTTGTTGAACCAGTTACGACAGCGACTTTGCCGCTGAGATCGAAGAGATATCCCATCTTTACCTTCCGGATTTTAGGTTTAGGAAACCTAACCACCCATATTATCGGTGTCAACGTCTGTGATGTCTCACCTTAAAAAAANCAGCATAAGTGTCTTTATCTATCAATTAAACGCCAGGAAAAGGCAAACAAAAAGCAAAAAAAACGGAGCGCAAGCNAGCAAATTCACAAANACTTTACGCAGGGAGAACTTCTTCTCCTTTAACAACAATGAGAACGGGGTATTGCAACGCTTCGAGATTTTCTAGCGGATTTGACTCGTAGACCACAAAGTCCGCTGAATAACCTGGTTTTATTTGGCCAGTAACATCACCNAGGTCAATAGCTGTCGCACAATCTGACGTTGCTGCCTTCAANGTCTCTAGCGGAGTAAGTTCTGCAAAACGAGCAAATTCTAGCAGCGCTCTTGGTAAATCATGATGATAAACCTTTGGAATACCCGCATCAGTTGACGCAATGAGTTTGATGCCAGCTTGTTTCATTTTTCGATAGTTGGATCTCACGGTTTCAACAAATTCCGGTTTCTGAAAACGCCGCCATCCTGCATTGATCGTCGGCGAAACCCAGACATTATTAGCAACCATCGCNTCGACGANCTTTTCATTGAAGTCCCTCCCCCAACCTGTTTCACCTACCCAGGAACAGTGTTCGACTGTCCTGATTCCCGCTTTTGCTGCCTGGCGGATACCATCCGTGCCATGACAATGTCCCGCCACGTGTCGATCGGCTGCGTTGGACATCATCACGATTTTTGAAACAGTCTCGTCCTCAAACTGACTATCTATCGGTTTTGATCCAGGAGTTATGTTACCTCCGGTNACCATGATTTTTATCAAATCTACGTCGTGTTCCAGCTGCCTTTGCAGCACTGNTATAGCAGCATCNGTATCGATTGCCTCACCTCCCCAAAAGTGACAATGACCGCCTACCGAAGTGATCGGTTGCCCCGCGCAGACCAGTCTAGGCCCCAACGTGTGGCCTCGCGCGATTTCATCTCTGATTTCCAGTTCCAACCATCGACCTCCTCCGAGATCGCGAGCGCTTGTAATNCCCACCTTCACCATAGCCAGAGCTCTATCGCGGATATCCTGTTTAATGCTTTCTGTATCCGCTTCAGTTTGTTTTANAGGATCACTAATGTCTGGGTCGAGGCAAAGATGAACGTGTGCATCAATTAAGCCTGGTATCGCNAAGCAACCGGAGAAGTTTCGCCCATTGGCCGGGTCTAAAACGAACTTGCCATTTGCAACGCTCAGATCACCNTCTCGCATTTCATCTGAGCAGCCGTCCCAGATGGTCAAATTTTTATAGGTTTTCATCACAGACGCTTCTCTCGGAGAAAAAAGTTAAGAGAACAAAGTTAACCACATAGCAGTGCCTATCCCCAGCAAAAATGCCGANACTCNATTCTCATCTAAGANGAGAATCTGATTCGTTCTGNNGGNGNAAACATCTCAACTAATCGAAAAGCCGACTAGACTAATTTGATCTGATCGAAACAAGCGCGCTTTAACTTCATTTTTGCAACAAAGCTCTTAGAA
>NZNP01000061.1 GCA_002694945.1 Gammaproteobacteria bacterium | reverse complement strand
ACTACCCCCCTACCAATTATTCGATTTTTATTCGACTAACGTATATCACAGCTCCTGATAGCTTGACAAAATAAGAATTTGACAGTTCCCATGCCATTTTATGCTCTATTTTGGTGCGGACCTCGCCAACGCAGGCGATCGCCGTTTAAGAGTGCTCGATCGATCAACTAGGCTTATAGTGCTTTATTACCAGTAAAAGAGCCGCGGTCCGCCAAATAGCAAAACTGGTCTCAAGGGAAAGTCGGACGATAGGCTGCCTTTAAAGCAAAAAGGTCGGGCTGATTGGGCCAACGTTCCAACGCGTTTGCTAACACCGATAACGCCTCCTCGACTTCGCCCGTGCTTTCCAGAGCAACTGCATATACATATGCATATCGCGGTATTGCGTCAGACTGATAGAAAGCTAGACCCAAATAATGTACTGCCTCTTCTGTGCGCTTAGCCCGGACAAGCGCAAGCCCGAAACTGTGGAGGGCGGCACCACTGTCAGGTGCTTGCTGAACAGCCCGTTGAAGCAGAGCCAGACTTTCTGATTCGTCGTCTTCACGTTTAAGGTCAGCCAAATTTAGCAAAGCAGGCAAATAATGCGGTTCCATCCCAAGCGCCTCTTTGTAAATCTCCTCCGCGAAGCCTCGTTGACCTATTTGAAGTTGAATGGACGCGAGAGTAGTGAGGTCTGCAACACGATCAACGCGCAAACTATCAGTAAGTTCGGTAACTGTTGGCAACAAACTGCGAGCTTCTTCCAAGGGCAATTGAGTCAGTAAGGGAGCCAGAGCCTTACCAACGTTAAGTCGGACCGACTTATCAGGATCGTTGGCGTGATCAGATAAGACTCGGTAACGCAGTTCTTCTGGTGCTGAGATCAACAGTCGACTGGCTGCTTCACGCATCATCGGTGATGTGTCTAGGAGACTCGTGATCGCCAGTCGCACGGCCTCGCGCGTTGGAGGCAGCCCGGCAAGCAAAGTGGCGCGACGAATCATTGGATTGACCGCATCCCCAATATATTCTTGCGCAGATGATATTTGAGAGGGGTCAAACTTTCTAACCGCTGCGGTGAGATAAGCATAGTCATTGGCTCGAGCCTTCGTCTGCGATTTCGCCCACTCAATTGGTTGATCAGCGTGGCAATTCGCACACGCGTGCGGAACACCTAGTGACTCCGCCAGATGAGGATCAGGAATACCAAACTGATGATCGCGACGTGCATCAATGCCCATGTAAATTCTCTCAGGCATATGACAGTCAACACACTTCGCTTGCTCGCGCGTATGACCCGCATGACTAGCCTGATCAAAAACTTTAGGACTATGGCACTGCGCACAGAGCCCATTACCTTTGATCTTAATTTTTCCATCGTGCGCATCATGACAATTCATGCAGGTGACTCCAGACTGATACATGCGGCTTTGCATAAATGACCCGAGAACAAAAACTTCGTCCTGGATTTGCCCATCAGGGTAATAAAGCCCCTCCTCCAGGAAGCTAATCTGATACTGCTCTCGAAAATCCTGGCCCGGNTTGANTTCACCAATGATGCGACGGCGTGAATGACAACCGCCACACATGCCAAGATAGCTGTCATCACGTAGCCCTTTACCTGAAGCTATCTGGTCATTTGCAGCGTAACTCCACTGCATTCCTTGTCCCAAATTGACTAGCGCTGAGGGATTTCCAGACGAGGCTGTTTCAATATGNTNCTGNCCTGGTCCATGACAGGCTTCNCAACCCACNTTAACATCTGAGAANNTTGTCTGGTANGACTNCTGTCTTCGGTCATAGTTAATTNCGACGCCCGTGCTGTGGCATTCGGCACACCCCGCGTTCCANTTTTGCAGGTGCCGTGTCCANAAAAANGGCGAATCATCGTCAAGTTTTTCTCGAAGGTGGTACCAGCGCTGGCCACCTGAAGCGGACGGTCTATCATCCCAAGCAATGTTCAGGGCCTGTAATTTTCCTCGCTCGCGCTCAACCAAGTACTGCTGCAAAGGATACGCGCCGAACGTATAGGCAATTTGAATAATTTCTCGCCCTTTGTCCGTAGATGTTTCTACCTCAAAAACATCGCCCCTCTTCGTTAAGACAGAAGGCACGCCGTGAAATTCCAACGAGCTTCCATCGAATAGCCCCCTAACTGAGTCTTCATCAGCGGGGAGCATCGCCAAATAATGATGCGATTTAGACCAACGATCATACTCAGCCTGATGACAATTTTTACAGGCGGCAGACCCCGCATACTCGTTGCCAGCCCCACTTGCAAAGTCGTTCGCCAACAGCAAAAGCAGACCTGTGCAAATAAGCTTCTTCATTGCACTATAATGACCATTTCAATCTGGGGAAGATAGACATGACCACAACAATCTACGGCCTGTCAGGCTCACGAGCTATACGATCTCTTTGGGCGATAGAGGAAACAGGTATTGAATACACGCATGTGCCCACTCACTTTTTTAACGATTCTAAGACACCAGAGTATCTTGCTATCAATCCCAATGGCCGGATTCCTGCTCTGGCAGACGGAGACACGATGTTATTTGAATCGATGGCCATTAATCTTTATCTGACGGGACGGTACGCGCCGCAACTACACCCGGGCAACGACCTCGATCTTGCTAAAACAATGCAGTGGAGTGTCTGGGCGATCAGCGAGATTGAACCACTACAGATGCAGATTGTCGTGCAAAAGTTTTTTTCAGGTGGCAATCCTGATCAGTCTATTATCGACAATGCGGGCAAGCAATTGGATAGACCGCTACTAGTGCTTGATACGCATCTGGCGACTACCAATTATCTGCTCGGCGATGAGTTTTCAGTCGCTGACCTCAATCTGGCCGGTGTCATGTTGCTCCTACAGATGGTGGATTTAGATCTATCTCCTTACGGCAAGGTGAGCTCATGGCTGAACCAATGCTATAACCGAGACGCTTTGAAACGGGCTCAGGCGTTGGACTGATCCAGACCTGACTGATTGAGCGAAGCCGCGGTACCCTCCGCGGCTCCTACATCAAAACCTTGAAGCATATAAAGCTTTTGCTACCGCCTAACCCATTCGCGCCCGAGCCACTTTGCTGTCAGTACTCCAGTGAAAAGCCCAGCCAAATGCGCTTCCCAGGAAACTGGGGCTTCAACTGGAAGGACACCAAAAAACATTCCACCATAGTAGAAGAGCACCAACGAAGCGACACATAGATCAAAGAGCTTGCGCTCATAAATCGCCACTGCGAGCAGAAAGCCGAAGTAACCGAAAACCAAACCGCTCGCACCGATATGAATCGCATCTCTCCCAATCAACCAAACTAACAGCCCGGCTGTAAACCAAATTATCGACGTAACTTTGAAGAAGAGTCCGGCGCCTCTCAGCCCGACAAAAAAACCAAGAAAGAGCAAGGGGGCGGTGTTAACCATGACATGCATGAAATCACCGTGCAGCAGGACCCAGAAAAAAATACCTATAAGACCCAAACTGTCTCTGGGCAAAATTCCATACTGATTAAAAGTAAAAGCAACGAAATGATTTAATACGGCGATACACCAGATCAGTCCAACAAGTGAACCAATTAAACAGAAAGCGTCCTGCCAGTTCTGCAGAGGGTATTTCAAATTGAGCCTACCTTTTGAGAGCTACGCAATGCACGCATAACAATCAGCTACGGGCTTCGAGTTGTTCTCTGATATCAGCATGAACATCTTTAGTCAGGGGATAGCCAATCATCGGTAGCCAAGCTGCAAGCAGACCAATAATTGCGCCTAATGTGTAGGTCAGAAGCAACCCATCCAGGACCGGTTGACTATTATCTCCACCTGGAACAAACCCAATGACGACTTCGAGTATAGAAAAACTTGCACCGACTGCAAGCGCAGAACCCAGCTTATTCGTAGTCGTCAGCAGAGCGAAGAAAAGAGCAGGCCTCGACTTGCCAGACTTCAGCTCGTCTTCGTCTACCACGTCTGCCATCATCGATCGTACCAGTGTTGGCGGCGCCCCAAAACCAGCACCAAACAAAATGGTATATCCCCATAAAACCGCCACGCTGTAGGCCTCCGCGAGAGGTATCATTGCGACATTAATCACAACCATATAAAGCAGCGATATAGTAAGGGTCTTATCTTTCCCTATCCAATACGCGAGTCGCATCCAGAGCGGCATCGCTATAAAACTGGACAAGAAAAAAAAGAGCAGTGCCAAGCTCGCGTGCTCAGGAAGCTTGAAATAGGTAGTGGCTATAAAAATATACAATGCTCCCGATACACCAAAAGCGATTCCAGAACCCAGGTCGGTAATTAGCAGCCGCCACATAAGTTTGTTGGCAATAAGGACCGACATCGCTTCGCGCCANGGGATNGAGTTCGTCGACTTCTGGTGGCTGTCCGGNACCATCGTGAGCGTNGGAATAACCAACAACGGGAACAGTAACAGACAGAACCAACCCATGCTGGCAACTTTAGTTTCCTGATCGTTAAAGCCCGAAAGTTCCATCGCAGCCGGAATCGCCAGCACAACTGTCATCCCGCCAATGACAAAAATTTCTCGCCAACCAAACAACCTNGACCGGTCGTCATAGCTCTGCGACAGTTCAGCACCCCATGACTGGTGACTGATCGCCAGCATGGTGTAACCAACGTAAAGCATGATCAACCAGAAAAGCAGATAGGTTCCCGTTACGGCTTCCGGGTTCGGCATGAAGACCATCCAGACCGATAAGACCAACAGGGGTATCGAAATCGCAATCCAGTGTTTTCTTCGACCCCAACGGGTGTCAAATTTATCAATCATCATACCCATTATGGGGTCAGTAATTACGTCCCAGACTCTGGCAATCGTAAAGATTGTCCCGACAGTAACCAGGGACAAACCAAGCCCTTCAGAATAGAAACGAGGCAGGTACACCGAAATGGGCATACCCATAGCGGCCATCGGGACAGTGATTGCACTGTAAGCAAGCAATACTTTTAAAGACAATCGTTCCTGCATTTATTACGCGACCCAATAAAGTAGGCGGTCTTCGTAACCGACCGTGACTTGTCGCAACCCTCTGAACGCAGGTTCCAATGCGGGATCACCTAGACCAGCCACTCGATTGATCACTAGACCTATTTTCAAGCGCAGCTCAGCCACGCGTTTTACGCTCCAAAGCTGCGATACGACTAATAACTCGATCACCGAAACTCATGCGATGACAAAAGTCAGCCAGAGAGTCCAAGCAAAATCGCGCAGGACGCAGATCTTCAAGTGTAAGATTAAAATCAATATCACACATGATGCGGGTTACTTGGCGAAAATTCCGGACCTTGGCTTCTTGCTCTATCAAGGTCGATTGTATTTTTTTCGCGCCCCTTAGTCCTTCTAGATGAGCAACTTCATCAATGCGATCATATAAATAATCAATATCACCAAAGTGATTTAAGAGAATTGCAGCAGACTTGGCCCCTACCCCGGAGGCGCCAGGAATGTTGTCCACTGTATCTCCCGCAAGCGCAAGATAATCTGCTATTTGGCTAGGTAAAACACCAAACTTGGCTTTAATCTCACTCGGGCCTGCATAGTCATCTGCCGCGAAATCCCAAAGCAGATCGTCGTCTCGTAGCAACTGACCCAGATCTTTATCTCTCGTCACGATGATGGTCCGCCGCTCCCCTCCGAGCTTCTTCTGAATCGTCCCAATGATGTCATCCGCCTCGAAATCCTGCCTGCAAACCGAGTGCACACCAAGCAATGCAGTGATCTCCTGACAGGAAGCAAGTTGAAATTCGAGATTAGCATCCGGCATTTCCCGATTAGCCTTGTAATCTGGATAAATTTCATTGCGGAAACAGGTATTTAGGCTCTCATCAAAGGCACAGGAAATNTAATNGGGCNCTAANTCNAGAAGATCAAGCAGGAAATTAGTNTACCCATAGACGGCATTAACTGACTGACCCAGGCGGTTAACAAGGGTAGATGGCATTGAATAGTAAGCCCGAAAGATATAAATCGACGCATCGACTAGATAAATGGGCGGTTTTTCCATAATTAACGTGGCCTGAGACGTTTCACCACGGAACTAAAAGTCATCAACGTTTCTCCCGCGCTGACCAAAGTCCCCGTCACGAAGACCATGGAACCTGTCTTNCGCGTGATGACAGGCATGCACTCAATCAATTCACCATTTCTGCCGGCTGCGACAAATTCGCAATTAAAGCTAATCGAGGTACAACTTTCTTCAGAATAATTGTCGGTGGCTGCTACACAGAGCGCAAAGTCCGCGAATGTTACTAAGACGCCACCATGTACATCTCCGTTCAAATTACAATTCTTCGCTTCAGGCAGAAATGCGCACGCAAAGCCCTGCTCTTGCTGAAGAAAATAGAAAGGCCCCACATAATCTTCGGCAGGGTCAAGTCCTGAGTTAGTCTTGTAACCTTCTGGTATGGCATTTTTCACTTAGGCAATTCCTTGTATCGATTATTGTCGTAGGGATCAGTCACGCCCGAGCGCGCTGAAAGCGCTTCTGCGAAAATCTTTGCGCGGCTTGAAAGACCATCTCCTANCCANTGCAGTGTTGCAGATCTGATCTGCCGACGAAATCTATCCATGTCCAAGATGCTTTCATCAAAGTTGTCGCAACTTACTCGGAANCTCAAACCCGCAGCAACACTGAAGATCCATTCCAAACCCTGCGGCCTCGCTTCAAATTGCTCGAACTCAATCTGACGCGCTATGCCTCGTTCGGGATCATACCAATACCCGAAATCTTCCTGTCGACGCCTGATCGAACNTGCGATACACCAATGCGAAACTTCATGTAGCGCACTCGCAGCAAAATCTTGGCGGAAGTATATGTAATTGAACCCATCTTGGTTTTTGGCGGGTAAATAGACGGGCTCGTCAGCGCCACCTTTNAGCCAGGTATTATGGGAAGCCAGAAAGCAGGCCCGAAAAACATCGCAAATCTCGGTGGCTTTCAATCGTCTGTCTCAACATCAGAATCGCGTAAGCANCTAGTCCGACTCAANGACTGCACATACCNTGCAGAAAGGAAAGCCCTACCTGCCAATAGATGATTCAGATACCATTTAGCCGGTTTGAGATCTTCGTCCACATATTCCGAGTTGGCCAGATAAACCCAAGCCCTGCACTTGCCTTTCGCTGTCTCAACAAGTAAGTGCTCGCGATCATAGTGTTTTGGATAACCTTCAAAAGGATCCATTACTTCGATCTGCCTGGGGTCTGAAAGCCTGTAAATGATTCCCTCGGNAACCTGGCCTTGGGATCGCACAACGTTAGCAGCACCAGCACCCGGATATTTAAGCGACCGCTTGTTAAAAACAAGCCGATAATTTTTCAATTGTCCCGCAAACGTTTCGGTAAATCCCATCTGCCGATGCTGAACTCTCGTCAGATTCATATTACTGCCATAGGCGAAATAGTAGTCAATATCGGCTGACACAATAATCCTTTTATTCTTGAGCCAAAAGCAAGTTTATAACCCTCGAGGAGCCTTTCTTATCTTAGCTTTATCCCTTTCGGATCCAGTANTGATACTGATCGTCGACTACTTCCTGGTATATCAGCTCGTGGTTAAGGAACTTACAGAAATTTGGTATATCCCACGATGTAGAGGGATCGGTCGCAACAACATGCACTATCTCTCCGGGCTCCATGTCCATTAACTTGTTGCGCACAACCATTAGTGGTTCGGGGCAACGTAACCCAGTGGCATCGATTTCTATATCTGTGTCGGGAATCATCGGTTTTATCGCTCACTTCCAGACTATTATATCAACCATGGTCGCACCTTGACGCAGGAATCCGTTATATTCAAGAGAACGGAGGTCGAACTCATGCTAAACATACCGACCAAACCCNAGGCGTTCCCAACTTACTGGCTAAACCGCGCACTCTCGCCGCACTTGAATGGCTGCCAGGTGACCCATTGCGAGGCAAGCCTATCAGACATTCCGGGGCAGACTATCGCCTGGGTTTAACCATTAGCCAACTGATCATGTCAATCGCTCATGGGGATACTGATGAGCGACTTTTGGAGGAGGAATGCGGTAAATTGGGCGTTGATTGGCGGGATGCAATCCTACTGCGCACCCAGCGGGCGATCGAAAATTGGGAGGTACTCGCCTTTATCAAATCGCTTTGACGCCCTACAATCGCCACACGATAAGGATATCTCATGACTAACCTGAAGACATTTAGAGAATCAACAAGAACCTGGCTGGAGGAAAATTGTCCACCTGGGGCACGCGGACCTGGCGAAATTTCAAATGGTTCAACAAAAATTGAGATACAAGATGCTGATACACGCCTTTGGCTCGAACGGATGATCGAAAAAGGCTGGACCGTCCCAGCGTGGCCAAAAAAATACGGCGGCGGAGGTCTTAGCAAACTCGANTACATTGTACTTCTTGAAGAAATGAAACGTATCAATGCTAGNCCGGCACTATCAGGTTTCGGTACATCGATGATCGGTCCGACACTTCTCGAGTACGGCACAGAGGAACAAAAACAGCGACACATACCACGAATTGCACGAGCAGAAGTCGAATGGTGCCAGGGCTACAGCGAACCAGGCTCTGGCTCGGATCTCGCTAGTCTTCAAACTCGGGCTGTGCTCGANGGCGATTACTATGTGATCAACGGTTCCAAAATCTGGACATCNGGGGCTCACAACGCAGACTGGATGTTCATCCTAGTGCGNACAGATACAGAAGCACCAAAACACGAGGGCATCAGTTTCATGCTGCTACCTATGGATCAGCGAGGAGTCGACGTNCAACCCATAAAGTTGATTAGCGGCAACTCACCCTTCAACCAAGTATTTCTTACTGATGCTCTTGCCGAACGTGATGACCTGGTTGGTGCTCTCAACCGTGGCTGGACCATCGGTAAACGACTTCTGCAACACGAACGCTCNGGCATGGATCAACTGCTGCAGGGCGGCACCAGTTCGAACACATCTAGTCTTGCCAAAATCGCGACGGAGTACGTTGGCAAGGTGGGGGGCAAAATTGCTGACCCCAGCATGAGGGACCAAGTCCTGGATCACGACATGACGCTACGCAGCCTTAACCTGACAAAACGCCGCGTCATCGAGGANTCTGCTGATGGGAACACACCTGGACCGGCAACGTCCATTTTTAAAGTCATGACAACTGACCTCGAAAAGATTCACTATGACCTTGCCACAAGCCTGAGAGGTTCTCGAGGTTACGGCTGGTCCGGTGACGATTTCTCTGATGATGAGCTAGAAGACCTCCGTCTTCTACTGTCCTCAAGAGCTGCATCGATTTATTCTGGCAGTAACGAAATTCAACGTAATATAATCGCGAAGCGCGTTTTAGGACTTCCAGACTGATGCTTGATCTTTCACCCTTTTTTCTGCTTGCGATTCTGGCGTTCGTTGTTCAGTGGTTGATGTTTATTCCATCCTGGCTTTTTCATACTGAGAAATACTTCGATCTTACTGGCAGTCTTACTTACATCNCACTTGCGCTCCTAGGAATGACCATCCTCGGCAACGATGACCCGAGAACAATGTTAATCGGTATCCTAGTTATCGTATGGGCAGCCCGCTTGGGTACCTTTCTGTTCCGACGCGTGTCAAAAGCTGGCGAAGACCGGAGATTCAGGCAGATTAAGCAAAGTTTCCCGCAACTCCTTTTCGTCTGGTCACTTCAGGGAGGCTGGGTGACCATCACGTTTGGCGCCGGCCTGGCAGCAATGACTAGTGATTTCTATGAGCCAATGGGACTGTTCGCAGCTGTGGGCCTTATATTATGGCTTACAGGTTTCTCGATTGAGGTCATCGCNGATCGCCAGAAAACGGAGTTTCGAAGCCATCCAGAAAACCAACAACGCTTTATTAATTCAGGTTTGTGGGCTTACTCCAGACATCCAAACTATCTCGGAGAGATCCTACTGTGGACAGGCATCACTGTCATTGCGATACCTGTCCTAGATGGATGGTGGTACTTAACATTGATTTCGCCGATTTGGGTATTCTTCTTGCTGACGAAGATCAGCGGTGTCCGCTTGCTAGAACTCCGAGCTGACAAGACCTGGGGAGACGACCCAGAGTATCAGGCTTACAAAGCAAAGACGCCAGTCTTGCTGCCACGGCTGAGTTAAACTCACATTATAGAGAGGGCTAGCGTCTCCTTTGAAGCCAGCAAGGTAATAGGATTGACACTTTCAATTTCGACTCTCATGCCTGGCTCACCGTTAACGACTTCGACATCGAGCTCTAAGCTGGCAAGAAGACTACCTAGCTCTGCTCCCAGGGGTGATGAAAGTTCCATGCCTATATATTCACCGGCTTTCGGATTTGTCTTTGCCGGATGAGGACAGTCAAGCCAATCAATAAAAAATGGCATTCGGCCCCCAAATTCACCCGCGAATGGGAACAGTAACTCCCAAACCAGCATGTCACCTTCGACTGTTTTTCGCTCTGTTCTGTTGGGGCCTACCGACTGCATGCCCTGCTCAGCAAGACACCCAGCAATTTCAATTAGATCGCCCTGAACAGCCCAAGTCACAAGCCCGGGGGCCGACAAATCTGCCAGCTGCTCCCCAAAGGTACCAGTTAAAACCTGTGCAGGGTCCGGTACAATAATTTCCAGGTAGACGTCGCCCAGAGACAACAATGCATTTCGTGTTCCCAGGCCGACATGTTCTCCGCCGNATTCTGGGCTAACACCAAATGTGTCCTGCGCCCAACTCATGCCGACTTCAAGCGACGCAGCTGCGAACATAAAATGATCAATCTGATTAGCCAATGGCGCTGTCCTCTTTTCCTCTTTGATCGTAGTGCCTCAGAAGAACGACGATCAAATGTCTCGAAGCCGACTATTTACAAACTCCATCTTATAGTCAACAAAAGCTCGCTGACGGCTATTGCAACATTTAAACTGGTAATAGCCGCATGAAGGGTCAACATGAAAATCAAACCAATTAACGCCGCACTGGGCGCTGAAGTGACCGGCATCAATCTAGCTGATCTCAGCGAACAGGATTTCCAGGCCCTTTACGATGCATGGCTTCACTACTGTGTCCTTGTCGTTCGACAACAATCCCTAACAGAAAATTCGCTAGTCAGCTTCAGCAAACGAATGGGTAAGCTTGAATTACCTCCCGCAAGTGAAGCCAGAGTCTCCGGAGACGGAGGAGCCTCACTACCCGAGATCTGGACCATCTCAAACGTCACGGTCAAAGGCAAAGCTATCGGTGCGCTAGGCAATCTCGAGGCTGATTGGCATTCAGATATGTCCTATCGACCTGCCCCGCCAGCCGCTAGCGTGCTCTATGCCAGAGAGATTCCCAAAAGCGGCGGCAATACCTCTTTTGCTAATATGTATGCGGCCTACTTTAATATGCCTGAGTCACTAAAGGCAGAGATTTCTAGATTGCACGTTCGACACGATTCGGCTTACACAAGCGTTGGTACCCTGAGGGCAGACTCCCGCGCGGTAGAGGATCTGTCCGAGGTTGAGGGAGCAATACACCCAACTATTCTTGTACACCCCGAAACTGGACGAGAGGCTCTGTTCTTGGGACGCCGTCTCAATGCCAGTTTCATTGAACTACCGAATGATGTAAGCGAGCGATTGCTAGACAGAGTTTGGGAGCATTGCAGTAACTCAGACTTTGTTTACGAACATATCTGGGAAGTTGGTGACCTCGTGATATGGGACAACCGCTGTACACTGCACCGTCGGGATGCGTTCGATAATGGTACGCGTCGAGTCATGTGGCGTACACAGATCAAGAATACGCACGTCGCCTAAGGACGAACGTATGGAGTGGTTGAAGGTTCACTGGNTGGCATGTCTGCTGTTANTAATCTATNTCGCNATNTTACTTAGAAATGCCTGGNTAGGTCGGCGAGCCAGCACGGGCATAGATGCCTATTATGTTGGTAATCGAAGTATGGGAGGTATTGCCATCGGTATATCTTTCTACGCCACCTTCGCATCTACCAACAGCTATATTGGCCATGCCGGCAAAAGCTATGACTACGGCCTTCCCTGGCTGAGCTTTGCTATAGCTCTNGTGGCTTTTACCTATATTTCCTGGCGTTTTATTGCACCTAAGCTGAGGGCTTTTGCGGCTAACTTCGACGCGCTCACGCTACCCGATTATCTTGGTGCGCGATTCTGCGGTGACCGAGATCACGACCGACAACCCGTAAGACTCCTCTCCGCAATTATCATCGCGTTCTCAAGCCTGCTTTACTTGGTCGCCATCTTCAAAGGGGCAGGACATCTCTTCCAACAGTTTATGAATATATCCTATGAAAGTGCCGTTCTCCTGACGCTAGCCATTGTNGTTNTNTATACCTCTATTGGAGGCTTTATCTCTGTCGTANGAACCGATGTGATGCAAGGCATCCTTATGGTCATCGGAGCTCTGTTGCTATTCCATTTCGTCACAGAGGCAGCTGGCGGAGTCGGGGCAATCACCCAACTTGCTAATCAACCGGATAAGTCTTACTTGTTTGAATGGAATGGAGGTGTCTCTTTCGCATTTTTAATCGGCTTGTCACTGTCTGGAGCTCTAAAGCTTATCGTTGACCCTAGACAATTATCCAGATTCTATGCGCTTAAAGATGATCGGGAAGCGAGACGAGGCATCTGGATTGCAATAGTCGGCTTGATGCTGGTTCAACTAAGTATCTTTCCCATTGGTATCTACAGTCACTTTCTGCTTCAGGGGGTCACCGATACTGACCTAATCGTACCGACCTTACTGAACGAGCCAAATGTCTTTCCAGTCTGGGCGACTGATTTCCTGACTGTCGCCATCGTCGCGGCAGCCATGTCATCTATGGACAGTGTGCTACTGGTCGCCGCTTCAACCAGCTTTAAGAATCTCATCAGCCCTCTGCGTAGTACGCAAGCCGAATTGACCTGGACAAGAGCGCTAGTGGTCGGCATCGCTGCCTTGGCCGCAATCCTCGCGCTTAGACCTCCAGGTGACATTGTGGAAATCACAATTTTTTCAGGAAGCCTTTATGCGGTCTGCTTTCTTCCGGCTGTCGTCCTCGGATTGCACTGGCAAAAGGGAAATAGCCTCGCAGTCATGGCATCAATGCTCTTGGGCTCTCTAGTTTTAATAGCGTGGATGATGTCCGGTCTGAGAAATCAGCTACATGAAGTCTTTCCCGCGCTCGCGGTATCAATTACTGCTTACGTCGTGATCAGCCTGTATCAGCAACCGTTGCCTGCTCCTCGCGCACCTTGATCAATAATATTGCACCGATCAACATCAGCATGGCCAGCGACCCAAAGCCAATTCGTTGAGAATCAAACAAGTCAGTCGCTGTAGCAACTAGAAGTGGCGCCAAAAACGCCGTCACAGTAGCCGACAGCGCGAACAGACCAAAGAATTGAGTTGCCAGAGCAGGCGGAGAGAGTTTCGCCATAAATGTCCTAGACGTCGACAGACCCGTAACAAAAAACATAGCAAAGATCTGATTGGTACAGAAGTAAAATAGCTCAGGCAAACTGGCGAAATAAGGGAAATTCCAAACAGGTTCACTGCCTACTTGCCAGACATAAAGGATAGTATCGGGCTGGACTGACACGAGAGCCAGAAGAACAACTGAGCTCGTCCATATAGATATGAGCAAGGCCTTTTTTGATCCAACTTTATCATCAAGAAGCCCTCCCACGTACGCTCCAAACATCGCAGAAGCGCTGCTGCACAAACCAAATATCAGCAGTGTCGTGGTATCCCAACCAAAGGTTCCAGAGGCGTAAACACCTCCGAACGTCAGCACGCCGACCATACCATCAATGAAAAATAATCTTGCCAGCAAGTAACGAGCCACATTGGCATAGTGACGAATATTCTTTAGTGTTTGCAGAACGTCACTCACCCCTTCTTTTGCCACTTGCCAAAGCGGCGACGTCGATGGTTTACCGTCCGGGGTATAAAAAAGAACAGGTAGCATGAAAAGAAACATCCATACCCCAGCGATGGGACCAACAATTCTATTGTGTTCATACATCCCCTGATCAATACCGAACAAAGGCTGCTCAGGCAGGAAAGTCCAATTTTGAGTACCGGGTAGCGCAAAAGCAAAAAGGACAAAAAGCATCAGCAGCAATCCACCAACGTTTCCAAGTGAAAACGCAAGGCCCGAGACTAGGCCAACACGATTAGCTGGCGCGATGGTCGGCAACATCGCGTTGTGAAAGACCTCGCACACTGTAAAGCAGACCTTTACAACAAAAAGTACGGTAATCGCTGCGGGAATACCCATGCCCCGTCCGGCCGGCTCAACAAACCACAGACTAAGCGCGCCCATACTCATGAGCATCACGGTAACGAGTAACCAGGGCTTACGACGTCCATCTTTATCGGCTATGGCGCCAAGAAATGGGGCCGTCAAAGCCAGCAGGAAACCTGCGCCAGCAGTTATATAACCGATGAGGGCTTGACCACGAACTGGGTCACCAACGACTGTATTACTGAAATACGGATAAAAGATATAGATGATGACCATAATGTAGTATGGATCGCGGGCAGCCTGGCCAAACGTCCAGCTGAAATATCCTAGCGGTGTCGCCGCGGGCGTTCCAGCCAGTGATGTGGCGGACGAATTCAAGAACAGACCATCTTTAGAAAAACACGAATGAGCGCACTACAACATTTCTGCGACAAGGGGCGTCATCTGGTAAATCAGGATTAATACAAGCCGTATGGAAAGACCATCGTGATACGGACCCATCGATGACCGAGTCGTAGCATTTCAGCATGGAGACCTCATTAACTTGTTGCTCCGGTACCCAGTACCACTCGTGCTCTGGCCTAAAGGTAAACCGAGTGGTTTCGCCGACTCTATCGTCATAGATACGATAGTTGTTGATATAGGGTTGGTCCGCAAACGATGGCCAAGCACACAGTACAAAAGGGTTTTGCTGAACAGTCTCCATAGGTTTCGCAAGATTGATCGACATGAAGCGTCTTGACATCTTTTTGTCAGCTTCAGCTTCAGTGTAACTGACTTGTCGACCGAAGTTTCTTAGGTTCTTCGTCAAAAGCTCTCGGCAGCGAACCCGGCCGCTATTATCATTCAAATCGTTGTGAACTAGATTCGCATAATTTGCATTTACACCTGGGTTCTTGGCTTCCTGATTCTCTGTCCGATCGCCCTCATAATGCTTATCGAATACATCATGATTATAGACCAGCGCGTCAGTCGCGCCTGGAAAGAAATCCAGCAACAATTCCTCCATCTCCTGGTAGAAAACCCGTTCAACCTCGAGATGGTTATAAAAGTTCTGACACTTAGATTCACAGTGTGCAAGTGATACACCCAGTTTATCCATGGATGCCGCGGAATAGGGTGAAAGGCCAGGGTAGTATTCATCAATTCTGCGAGCATCACGCAGCACCTGAGGGAAATAGAGACAACGACGTACCTCGTCGCGCTCATCTTTTCGGAGCCTAATAGCATCTCCTTCGCGCTCAGGATCATGCCACAGGGCGTTCGATGAGACGATAGAATATGATGGTTGTTCGCTGATGCTGTAACGTAACGGAATGGCAAGTCCCCCAGCTGGTACCTGGACATTGTTAGCCCGGATATACTCGAGACATTCAGCATAGCGCCTAAAACCAAGCCCCCACTTCGTTTCAATCGGACCCGGCGGGGCATTGTCAATTAGATCAATGACAGCTTGGCCCCTGCCGCTGTCTATAAGTCTAAGCGCATCTTCTATCGCGGCTGAAGTACCAGCATCGCCACCGCGGTCAAAGGACATATAAGACACACCGCCGTTGGCCGCGATCGGTGCTGCTTGCCCATCGGTCAACTCCAATGGAGGCACGTAAGCAGAACTCGTTTCACTCATTATCTATCTCCAAAGTCCACTGCCATCTTGTCACAAGGAATGATCCTACTCAATTTCAGGCGCGCGTGAGGCTCTGATCCTCATTCAAAGCGTCGAGTTGTTTCTGGACAGCCCTGCTCCAGCGCGGATGGGTTAGAATCCAAAACTTATCTTGCTCGATCGCTCCTGCCACCAGTTCTCCGACCTCGTCAGGTGGCATCCCCTCTTCCAGCATAGCCTGGATGTTACTGGCGACTTTACCAGCTTTTTCCGAATCGCTCTTTGGCTTTCCTCCACCAGGTCTGTAATCAACAGAGTGCTGACTAATATTCGTATTAATCGGGCCAGGGCAAAGTACAGACGCGAAGACATTAGTTTTTTTCGCCCGCAGTTCTCTTTCTGTGGCTGCCATCAGGGCGACCACACCGTGCTTGGCCACATTGTAGGCCCCCATCATCTGACTGGATATCAATCCCGCCATCGATGAGGTGGCGTTGATGTGCCCCCAATCTTCTTGTTCAAGCAGGGGCAAAAATGTCTTTACTGTATAAATGGGGCCCCAAAGGTCGACATTGATAATCCATTCCCAGTCGCTCAATTTAATATTACGCGCAGAAGTCGGGATCCCGACACCAGCATTGCTACAGACAATATGCACGGCTCCGAATTGCTCCTTTGCGAGCGAAGCCAGTTCCTCCACCTGTTCAAGATCTGACATGTCGCAACGCATAGTTAAGACCTGTACACCTGCGGACTCCAGGTCAGTTGCCGCGTCGGCCATCAGTTCTTCATTGAGATCAGCAAGTACCAGATTAGCACCCCTGCCTGCGAAAGCTCGCGCCATGCCCAGCCCGATTCCACTTGCACCGCCAGTGACCACCGCTGTCTTACCTTCGAGATTTCTCATGACAAATTCCTATCCAGAGTTTTTAAAACATGAGCCTGACTATTGATCTTTTCTTCGGTCCAACCCAACCAATCTGCTAGCACCTCGTCGTTGTGTTCTCCGAGATGCGGGGCACCTTTCCTGACACCTGAATTCAAATGACGAAATCGATAAGGTGAATCTGGGACAGGCCTCACTCCGCCTGCTCGATCAGGGACCTCCTTTATGGACTGTCTGGCTTGCACGCACGCCAGTTCGGTAACTTCATCGGTAGGTCGTACATCTCCCCAAGCGATATTCATTTTGTCCAACGCAGCAATAACTTCCTCTCGATTTCGGCAGGTTTCCGTGAAAAAGGTTTTAGCCGCAGCACGGCGAGCGTGGATCTTCTCCTGAAGGCTCGCGTCTTCGCCCAGACCATCGCTCACAC
>NZNP01000060.1 GCA_002694945.1 Gammaproteobacteria bacterium | reverse complement strand
TTCATCTGAAAGATGCTTTGTGTTGGCACGGCCATATCTGAAAACAGCACGCCGAAGTCGGGCTGATTAACGCCGAGTTGCCTTTGAACAGCTTTGGCCGTCAAACCGATTTTCCAACCGGCGATTTCTCGTCCTTCGCTTATCCAGTATTCGGTATTGGTATTTTGAATCTTGTAAGCTAAGTCGGCATCGGTCGGTTCCACGAATTGCCTTAATGGATTCACCGGGCCGCTAATGTAGGCATTTCTCAATAATTCTGCCGCTTCTTCTATCGACTTATTCATGGATTGGTTCACCTTATTTAATAGTGGTATACAGATTACTTCTGCTTAATTGGAACTGATGATCACCTTCTTTTTAACGAAATGTAATTGAGTAGATGTTTAGAGTAAAAACTATTTAGATACTTAGAAAAGGATTTGTTTTGATCCTATTAGTGTCGTATATCTAATCGAACTTTCGCTTACAGCGAAAGAACGCTATTTAAACTGAGATTGTATCTCTAAGACGGCGGTTGCTAAGCAGATCGTTACTCTGCGGAGTTCCATTGTCAGTGATTGCTTGCGATGACTATCGTAGGATAGCGAAAATTGGTCTTAACAAAGAGTCATTTTCCTACGCCAGAGACGAACTGCTTGACCAGGTCAATAGAATGCCGTTAATAGCGCTGTATACTGCGATCGGTTCATCAAACATATAGTGGTGATACGTGCCGGGAATCTGGTATATGGGAGCTTTACCCTCAGTGATTTGCTGTGTGAAGGCAACGCTTCCTGAATTGTAGTCATCGCTGTACTCGCCCAAGACAAACGCTGAAGGACAGGGCATGGATCTTAGCTTATCTGGCTGCTCTGAGCTGATTTCCAAATAGTCATACATGGATGGATCGAATTTCCAAGTCCAACCATCGTCGACTTTCCGAAGTGACTGTTTGGCAATGTACTCGATAACATAGGGGTGTTGGCATGGTTGTTCCGGTAGAAGACGAAACCTACCCAGAGCTTCATCTAGATTTTTATAAACCTTAGTTGGTCTAGCAGGACCATTCTCCGCGGCACTAAGTCCCCACTGCACGAAAAGTTCAGGTGAGGGAACAACATAATCACAGAACAACACCCCGCCAAGTTGGTCTCCATATATATAGCCTGTTTCGAGCGCAATGTAGCCACCGAAACTATGGCCGACTATAAATGGGCTGTCGCCGAGCTCCGCGTGTTGGGTAACAGCCATGACTTCTTTGGCGAATATCTCGGCTGTGTAATTATTACGCCAACCACTATCTCCATTGCCGGACAAGTCGATTGCAGCAATTCGGAAATGGTCAGCGAGAAAAGGCGCGACAAAACGCCACCATTCGAGATGCGCATTACTACCATGAATGAGGACAATCCCGGGCTTACCGATCTCGCCCCAGGTTGCATAGTGAATCTTGCAGTCGTCGACTGTTACTTCGGCATCTATTCGTGCGGCTGCAATGGCTCTTTCATACCATTCGGGTTTTGCCATGANTAACTCTCGATTTATCGAAGACGCGCAATGTATGATGGTTAGAGCGATTGCTCAACTGTTATCAATGTCAGTGAGGCTCCTTAATATCCATCTTTTCTAACTGCAGACGCAGAAGTGTTGTTGCTTATTGGTTTCTAGGGATAATGTTCACTCCTCGGTGATAGTATGATCACNAAAAGATTTCCTTGGTTGGTTAATTATCATTTGCTTGATCATGCAGCGGCTCGAAGACTTTTTAGATTGCGGCTTCTGCTGATGAAAACGAAGGATTAGGAGAAAAGCGTGTCATGAATTCGTTTGAAGGTAAAAATATTGTCATAACGGGTGCGGGCTCTGGTATTGGAGCAGCTTTAGTAGGTATCGCTGTGCAAGCAGGTGCCAGCGCCTGGGGACTGGATATCAGCGATTCAGCACATGAAGTCGTTACTGAAAGAGGCGGTCACTACCATAGATGTGATGTCTCTAATGAGGCAGATTGGCAATCCATTTCTAATGAGGTCGCTGAAAGTTTGGGTAATGTCGATTACCTATTTCTGAACGCGGGTATTCAGATAGCTCCGTCAAAAGCACCATTGTCGGATTATCGTTTCGAGGCGTTTGATACCGATCGCTATCGTCGTTTGCTTGGCGTTAATATTGATGGTGTCGTATTCGGATTGCATTATCTTTCACCCCATTTGCGAGAAGGAAGTAGTATTGTAGTTACGGGATCTCTTGCGGGTGTGGTGCCTTATGAGATCGATCCTTTATACGCCATGACTAAACATGCGGTTACAGGGTTAGTACGTAGCGTAGCCGCTGAGATGGCCGAGAAAGGTCTAAGAATAAACGCTTTGTGTCCTGGCGGCATTGACACTGGAATTATCCCCGAGGCGCAAAGGGTGGAGGGCGCTGTCTTCATGTCGCCTGAACATGTTGCAGAAGAGGTTATGCAGCTTTTTCAGGTGGAAGAAAATGGCTCGACCTGGGCAAAAGTATCGTCATCAAAACCAATGTGGATTATGTCTCCGCCTGGTCGAAAGCGAAGCTGAGTCTTTCGATGGTTTTAAATCGCTAGCTGTCTCAGTTGCCCAGCTAAAACTAGATACTCTTTCTCACCACATACCTAATTTAGGCGCTACCTCGCTATTTAGTAAAGTTATTGCCTTCGGCTTTAAGTAGCTTAACTAACTTTGGTTGTTGGCTTCATTCATCTAATTCGATTAGCCTGCCGTCTGCGTCACGTATCTCTGGACCGGAGACTCTCGCCCGACTATCCCCGAAAGGCCGATCACGGTCGTCCAAAGCAGCTCTCAGACCCTCATTCGCGATCTGTCGAAAAACATCTTTTGCGGCCTTTGCGGTATGCGCCCTCGCGTCGTTTTCCGCTGCTAACCTTTGCAAGGTTTGGGCGCCCATTAATTCCATTCCAATATTGATGATTCGCTTATTGGCGCTCAGCATGTCAGCATCGACCCAGGATAATCGATCGGCGAGTCCCTCAACCTCTTGTTCTAGCAAATCCTCGGGAACGGATTTCAGCACGAGCCCAAGTCGGGCCGCTTCCCTGCCATTGATGGTATCGCCTGTCAGTAGCAATCTTTTGGTCCATTGCGGGCCAATATGGTAGAGCCACATCTGGTTAGGTGCGGCGCCCATGTTTCTCAGTGCGCTATACCCGAAACTGGCGTTGTCAGCGCAGATAAGCATGTCACAGTACAGGGCGAGATCCGTTCCGCCGGCGTAACAGTGTCCGTGAATTTGCGCTATTGAAGGCTTGTGCATTTCTGCAAGTGTACGAAGGCAACGCTGGAATTTTTCGATTTGCCAAGCATCGTCGTCGAAACCAATACCTCGCCGACGTTCTTCTTTGTCCTCTTTTCCTTTCCTAGATGGAACAAGATCGTACCCAGCACAAAATGAACGACCCGCACCTTTTAAAATGACGCAGTGCACTGACTTGTTATCGTCTGCTTCCCATAAAGCAGCGCGTAAGTCCTCGACTAATTCAATTGAAAGAGCATTCCGCTTTTCTGGCCTGTTTAATGTGATGCGAGCTCGCCCTTCGTGGATTTCATAGTCGATATTTTCAAATACTGGCGTTCCCATAGCTAATCCTGTCTACAATATGATTTCTGTTATGCTAACACCGAACGAAGAGAGAAAAGCGATGTCAGGATTAGGAATCATGCGCGAAGTTACGGAGAACGAACGCAAAAATTTTCATCGTGACGGTGCGGTCCACCTTAAGGGAGTTTTGGGGAGCGAATGGAACGACATTCTTGAAGAAGGGCTTGAGTATAGTCAGAGTAATCCAGATGGGATGTCTGCGGGAGTAGATATGCCGTTGCGAATTGACCAGTTTCCTGCGTCCCATTCACCAATGCTTGCAAAACTGATGGCAGAGTCGCCAGTTGCAGAGATCGTCGGTTCGGTAATGCAAGTGCCGGTGCGTTTTTATATGGATCAAATGTTCTACAAACCCGCTGGTGAAATTTCTCAGAGCGCCTGGCATCAGGATACCTGTTATTACAATGTGGAAGGGCATCAGTTAGTTCGAGCATGGATTTGTGCAGATCCTGCGCCCCGTGAGGTCAGTCTTGAAGTGGTGAGAGGCTCACATCTATGGAATATTACTTACAGACCTCCGGTAGGAATGGATCCGGAGTCAGATCCAGAAGCTGCGCATCAGTTGGAAGAAGATTTTGCGAGCGGAAAGGTGCTAATTGGAAAGGAAGCTCATGAGCAATGGACTTACTTCGATTCTTTCATGGACCCCTCATTGCCTTCGTTACCTGAAATTGATAGGTATCGCGACTCATTTGAAATTCTAGGCTGGGATTATTCTCCAGGCGATGTGATATTGTTTCACGGGAATATTCTTCACTCCGCCCGCGGCGGTTCGATGCTGCCTCATCCTAGGAGAGCCCATGCATCTTTATGGGCTGGACCTGACGTGCGGTACATCCGCCGACGTAGCCAGTCAATACCTGATCCTATTGCGCTTTATGAGGAGAAGCCTCGAGATGGTCAACCTTTATCTGATTTCCCCAATGTGTTTCCGATTGTCTGGGAACCTGCTCTCTAGAGAAAAATGTAATCATCTTATGTCGGTAGATGAGGAAGATAGTCTGGACGAAAATCTAGCGCCTCTCAGAATGAAGAGAGGCTTGAATGAAAAAAACCTATACTTCGCTTAAGTAGNTGACAACNCCCGCTCAAAACTTGGCGGANGAAAATTCTTCTGCAAAGCTGTAGGGGTCGAAAGAGTCCTCGTCTGCGACGCTTTCGTAAACGCGGTCTAACCAAGCAGAAGAAATCTGTCTGCTTTCCACTGAATCGATGAGGAGAGCAACTGCCATCACTGCCTGCTCGGCAGCCACGTAATCATGGAACTCGCCATTAGAAGCCATTGAAAACACAGCGTCTAACAGTCTCTCGTGACTGGGCTCTGACCCTTGGATTCGACGTTCTAAACGATCGATTTGAGATTGCAGACGTTCTATGGCTGGTTCGATGTCTTGGTCTTTATGAGCAGCTAATTGAAGAGCGTTTATCGAGTTTTCTATCCCTATAGGTGTTCCAGTAGAGGACTCATCAAGAGGTATGAGCATTACCAGGCCGGCATCGTTTAACCTGACAGAGCCTGGCGGCAAATTCGCTCTTTCTGAGGGCTGCCATTTTAGGTCCGACATTGGATGGTGGCAGGAATGACAATCGAAGAGGCTCAACTCTGGGAAGAGCCCATCGTTTTTAAGGTGATGTTCGATTAAGCGCAAGGTTTGCTTCGCTGCCTCTACCTGGCCCAGAGCCCAGACAGTTGCGCTGTTACTATTCCACTTAGCTTTTTTATAATCTTCGTCTATCCTGTAGTGAGCAGGTTGTAAAATAGTGAAGGTGTCCAATTCGAATCCTAGCCTAGGGTGGCCTGCACCCATAATTTTATGGCTGGCTATTTTGTCTTCGTGCCCAACGTGACAGGACAGACAAAGAGCAGCTCTGCTCTCAACTTGATCCGTAGGGTAAAGTCCATTAGCTATGTTGTTCGCATGAGAAGCGTTAGGATCGGTATGACTTTTGATGTATTTTTCACCGCCGCCGTGACACGCTTCGCAACCGACACCATCGCTTATTTGAAATCTAGCTCCCTGTAGATCAGCGCCTACGTTGTCAGCATGGCAATCTAGGCAAATGGATGCTTCGTGTGCATTAGGCAGACCAAGGTTTTTTGCTATCCATTGAGATTCTTCTGAAAGAAGGGTCTTATAAGCCTTACTATGCGAGTCCATTCTGGACCAAACAACATACTCGTTTTGAAGGACTTTAGTGGCTTCCCTCGGTTGTATAGAGCCATGACAAGTAGAAGATGCACACGAAGAAACGCCCAAATGCGATTCCCCCGCATAATGTGGTAGATCGGGTAAAGCAAATATAGCTTGTGACCAAAGAGCGACGACGATGGTTATAAATAGCTTAATCATAGATTTTGGCCTGCATTATTTTGCTCTCTCCGGGCTCGTCGACTACGAACCAGGGTTTTCCTTCTTTGGTGAGGTATAACTTATGCATATCTTCCTTCGACAGCGGCCCGGATCCTAAGCGATTAAATACTGAAACTTGGCCTCCTGATTCGTCGACTGCTCGATCTCTCTCTAATCCTCTGGATAAACTTATAGCCGTGCCATTCATGGGATAGCTTGCGATTAACTCTGGTTCTGGTTCCGCACTAAAACCATAGTACCGCGGTTGCGAAACCGGAGACATAAGTTGAACTACTTTCAAACCGCTGCTTCCGTCTGCTACGTATGCGTAAAGACTCGCGTTAGTTGATGCCACAACGACGTCCCTGGCATCGGATAATCCCTCGTTAAACTTCCTGTGAATCTTCATTTCCTCAGGCTTTGTGATGTCGACTATTACTAGCCCCTCTGAACGTGCGGCAACGTAAGCGTAAGTTCTCGCCACAAATACACGTTGGGGATCGTTGATTTTTATGGTGTTGCCTTCAACAAGTATTGGTGTTCGAGGATCGGTTATGTCTACTGTTTTCAGTCCTTCGGAGTCTGTTACAAATAGATATCTAAATTGCTGGAAGACATCTCTGCCATCGTTCAAGGGAATAGTGGTAACGTGCTTTGGACTAAGAGGTTCATCGAAGTCTATTATAACGAGCCCGGCATCTGCGATGATGTAGGCGTACTGGCCGCCCATTTCGATGTCTTTTGCACCGTTGAGTAAGCCATTTTCATTCCAAGTTAAGGCACGCGATAAATAATTGTTTCGTGGCTCGCCATCAGAAAGCGTATTAATGTCGCTTAATATCACGCCCTCTTCCGAGTCAGTGATAATCATATAGTTATAGATGGGGTGGAAAGGCTTTTCTTGGTTGACTACACGCATCAGCTCTCCTTCATTTCTATAAGGGGCTACTGGTTGAGTCGTGTTTAGGGATAGACAAGTGGCGTTCTCAGATTCTATTGCCGTATCATGACCAAGCGGTGAAAAAGGTGCGGTAATGATACGCTGACTTACACCTTTATTAGCGATGCTAGCCACATCGTATACCACAGTGCCCTTGCTGCCAGCCGCAGCAAAAAGATACTCGCCTCTTAACTGCAAGCACCCAACCGTCCCGCTCGTATGCCGATGACCAGTTTTAAGCTCGCTTTCGTTTCCTTTGTGATCTTCGTAGAAATCGGGATAAACCACTTTGTGAAGATAACTACCGATTACTGCCTGTGGCTCTGTCCATTCAGTAACTTGTACAGCCTCTACTGCCTCGGAGGTGCCAACCCAGGCGTTGTATCCAATNAAATCTATAAAATCTGTACCATANCCAAGTGTTTGCGCCATGATGGCNTTATTGTCGCCTGTCTCCGANAGGTGACAATCNGAACAAACTCTTGTTTCCTCTTTACGCACTGTATGAGCAAAGTGAGGATTGATCACTTGTGAGCTGTAACCACTCGCGGAGATAGGGGGTTGCTGTATATAAATTTTCTCGCGATTTGCATTTGTAGAAGAAAGCACAAGTGCGGATGTTGACCNTAAAGGGGCTATGCGGCCTCCATTTATGTCGCCTCTTCTGCCAAGCATGAAAATCTGGTCGCGTACCACTTGCGGATTGTAAGTTGCATAGTTTCTGGTGATACCACCTTCATAATGGTTCCGCTTTGTTTTCCAATTTGCCTCTATCGGCAAGTGACAACCNCCGCAGCTCGTGGTCCAGGACTGATGGCATGCATAGCACTCCATTTCCTCCTCTTTATGGGCTCGGTAAGCTGCATCTATCTCTTCTCCCCATTCCTGGGTCTTTGTGTTTTGCGACATTAATTTTGCGCGGGCAGCTTTTTCGTTGTAATCGTCATGTCCTTTTTTAAGCGAAGTTTTTACGAGACTTACTTCCCATTCTCGATCCGGCCACAAAAGACTACGNTGATANAGCTTGTTTTCNCGCCATTCGAATCGCAATTTACCATCTGGGTTTCTGATAAGACTCAGATCTGTNCCGCCCGGTGGAGCTGCGGGNCCGCTTGTCCTNAGAGTAGGTAGNTCGTCTGCGGTACCGTGGCAATCGACGCAATCTATTTCTACCGCGTTAGCAACCTCCCCATATATGTGACCATTGCCATGGTTGTCNTGGGCGAAGTGACAATCAACACAATGCATCCCTGCATCCAAATGGATTGATGACATGTGTACTGCTTTATCGAATTTCTCAGGGTCATCGTGACTAACAACATTGTTTTCTTCGTCAAGAAGATATCCCTTCCTATCTTTTTTGAAGATAGCTCTAAAGTTCCAGCCATGGCCGTGGTAGTCAGCGAATTGCGTATTGTCTAGCTCGGGGTTCATTTCCGATACGCCCCTCAAAAACTCCTGGTCCGACCAGAGCCCTCTCTCAGCTGCACCCTCGGGGTTGTATTTATTTGCCTTCCTTATTTCCTCCGACGTAGGGTATTTTTGCTTTTTAGGGAACATCTTGTCTGCGTCCGACTCATAGTCCCACATTGTGTAACCTAAGTAGGAGTTAACGAACATGTTTGGCTGATGCATGTGACAAGACATGCAGTTTGACGTGGGTATTGACCGTGTAAAGGCGTGTTTGAGCGGGTGCCCTTCCTCATCTTTTTTGATGGTGGGGTCAACGGTTTGAGTTAAACCGGTATGTCCGTATTTACCATAGGGTCCNGAGTGCCTGGGATCTCTGTCATTAGCNTAAACAACATGACATGAACCGCAGCCAGAAGTNCTAAAATCACCCGGGTTATCATTTGTACCTAAAAACCACATTAGAGGGTCGTTCAATCGAGTTTTATGAACATTTAGGACAGGGACAGAAATCCGTCCGCCAGTGCCTGGGCCTCTATTTGATTGTTTAAAATCTGGTCGGCCAGGCTCTTCNATTCTTTGAATTAATCCAAGTGCATTTGGAAGTCCAGTCTCAGGGAATAGGTTCGTTATGTTGCGTCCACCTCTTTCGAAGACGCGAAAAATATCCCCAGGTGGAGTAGTTTCCCAGCTTGGTATGGGACTTAATTCTGGCAAGATACCGTATTCTTTCTGCAGTCTAGCCGCATCCTTTAAAGGCGGGCCTTTGATAGCGCTTGGTTTCCCATCAGGAGTGTATGCTTCACCTAGGACGTAGTTTTTATAAGGAAGTATATTGTTCGCGTATGTCGCGCCTCCNAAGAGCATNGCGCCAGTGGCCATAATGCTGCGTTTTGCGGCTTGCACAATAGGTAAATGACATGCTCCACAGGCCTCTTCCGCGACTCTNAGATCTGACGGATTGATAAATCTGACGTACTCTTTAGCCTCTCTGTTAAGTAAGGTATAGCTTTGTTTAGGATTTCGACTATCTGGGAAGTGCCAGTCTTCGGGATAGCTTGGCAAAACATGTGCTTTTTCGATTAGGCTTATGTCATTCATGCTCTCAGCAGAACCGAAAACACTTGCATCGCCTCCATGACAATCCACACAGCCCAAGACAACACCAGGGCTTTCATGCATTGACTTGCTGTCAGTGGATGNATGGCAAGACATGCACCCTATACTTTTTGCGTCCGCTTCGGCCACTGATTGGTGCTTAGGCGCAGGGGGAATTTCAGAATAATCTCTTTCAACATAAAGACTTTTTTCGGCCGACCAAGTAACTGGAGTGAAGGCGATGGCAATAAAAAGAATTCCAGTGAGTATAGAGATTTTTTTCATTCGGCTGTTCAATAAGTGAGGGTAAGATTAAATAATACGGAATAAGGTTTTTTTGCTTCTTTCCCGTAGAGGTCNTCGTGACCTTTTCCGGGTATAAGCCCAGCCGCGGAAAGTCTTAATACGATATTTTGGGACATAAAAGGTCGATAGATTAATGATAGGGAAATGTCCTGCCCNAGCTCATCGTCGATTGGTGCTTGTTGCCTTAATCTTTCGAGCACCTCTGTTTTATCGAACATGACATGATTTATATTTCCAGATAAACGCAGCTCAGGAAGCAGATCAGCGTCGAAACCCATTCCGAAGAGCAGTAAGCCGGGGTTNATAAAATTTGATTGGCCTTGTTCTTTGCTTGCACGCAAAGATGGCANTACCCCNTTCCTCCCGGCAAGGGTCACCCCGCCGCCNCCAATTAGNGGAATATTTTGTCGTATCCAAAAGCTCGTGTCTGCGCCGGCGAATTGCGGGTTTTCGAAAATAGCATCGAACCCCTCTGCTTTGNGGTCAAAAGGATCGTCATCACCTGAAGCATAGAGAAAAGAGAATCTAGGCCTAAACCAGTCCATATCGAACGAAAATTCTGACGCTATGAACCAGGCCCTAATCTCTTCCTCAGAGCTCTTAATACGGGTGCTAGATTGTTCGCCGTANGCGTAATACGCTGATCCGGTTACATTGAGACGGTCGTAGTGCCCGTCGGTACTGTAACCGAAATAAGTAACGTCATAATCNCGAGAAAAGCGTTCTTCGAATAACGAGGAGGGGCGCTGTATGAATCCGTTCTTATCATATTCAAACTGACCTTTCTCTCTATTTCTATTGTGAATCACAGTTGCTTGACTGAATATCCCCAGTCGTGGGAAATCTTGCCAATAAATATTTGCAGCAAATACGTCATCGTCTCTCAANGACTGAGTGACATCGTTTAACCCGGAGTTAGTATCTTTTTCGAGTCTCCTGAACCATGCCAAGTTGTATTGGAATCGGTTGTTGTCCCTGGTGCCGAAAAGACGAACACCGAGCTGGTTATCTTGAAATAAAAAGCCGCGCCAGTCAGAGGAGAACGGTTGAATACCAACTCTAATGCTGTCGAAATCATAACGCTCACCCACGTTTCTGAGGTGTTTGTCCACAAACAGTGCTTGAACGCCAGTAAATGTATCTTTACGTCGACGAGAGGAACGTCCTCCTTGTTCAGGGTTTACACGAAGTACTCCAATTTCATCGGCGTGNACTTGATTGACCTGAAAGGCTGGAGTGAAGCGGAATTCCCAGTCGGGTGGCTTAAAGACGGTGTTTCCTTTNTAGAAGACGTTCTCGATAATCAAAGTCTCNGCGAAGATAGTTGTCTCACCTCGTCCNATNGTGTCTAAGCNTCCCGTTCGAGAGGTGGTTGAGACACCNACAGGAATGGCAAATCTTCTAGGTTCGATTATGGTGTCTGAGATAGCGATAATGCTGTAAAACCAATCGTCTTTCCAAACAGGCAAATCACCTTTTAGAATATTTTGCCCGTTGTAGGGGTCCCATAAGTTTGCTTCAACCCCTACAGCTCTAACAATACGCCATCGATCGGGGACAGGTGGGCCTAGTTCGATTGGTGCTTCCCAAGGTGTAGCTTTTTTCTCCTCGTTTACATCCGCAGAGCAGGTAGGTAATTGGTACCTTTCAATCGGCACCCCGGGTCTTCGACGNTCCGCAGATTGCTCTCCGGGTTGGACGCACATGTCTTCGACCTGCGGAACGCCATTGGAATGAGCGTTATTCGCAACACTGCTTAATAGCAAAATGGCTGTTATAGCCGACCTATAAGCCATCGCACACCGCCGTTTCGGAAGAATCGATAAATGGTAGCTGAGGACAGCTGATATAACGTAGCCTCGAGGTTTGGTTCGGTATGCTGATCTTATCTGCTCTAAGCTCTGCCGGNGCATTACCCAAACCCGTATTCAGTCGTTCGCCTGCGCGATGNACACCTAGGAAAGAAATCATATCGTCTTGATCGACACCATCGCCAGAGACGCCGATTCCTCCGATTAAAATATCCCCTCGAAATATAGGCACGCTTCCAGGAAAAATTTGCATACCATTAGCTAGNTTTNCAAAGGAGCCTATTTGGCCNAACAGAGGTTCTGTGAAACCGGTGTTGCCAGTGCAATTTTGAGGTGTGTCGGATACACCACCATCTAGGAGCACGAAAGCTACATGGTTAATTAACGAGTTATAGACCAAATCCAACTGGAGTCCTACTGAGAACACACTCCATTCTCCAGGCGGTTTGCTTAATGGTCCTGGAGGACCGCTTGACGGACCATCGGGGTAATTTGGCCTGGATAAATTCCCTCCTGATCTGTCCGCGAAGGCTACTACTTCCCCAGTAGCCTCAAGAGCGTCTCTTACCCCTAGGAAGTTTTGTAAAGCCCCCACATACGCGCTTATCTGCGGAGACGGCGAGTCAAGGGCGGACAAATCATTGGGAAAGGTCGCACCATCTGCTGGTTCTGGCACGGAGGCTAGATACTTTGGCGCTGGTAAACCTCTTAGNAGATCTGCGGGAGAAGAACCGTTTAAGCGTCCAGTCCCGGAAAAAAAAGTTGCTGTACGAGCTTTTTGAAGTGAAACATCTGCGCCAAACACGGGGCCATCGCGAGTTCTCGCCATGCCAAGTATNTCGCCATTCGAGTCGACCACNGAAATAGTTACTCGTGCTTGNGTTCCTACCGGAACTCGTATCTGAGCTCTCGATAAGTTAGCGATATTTATTGCTTCGTTAAGCAGAGCTTGAACTTCTTCCTCGGTCATCGCGTTTTCAGCTGAACCACCAGGTGCATCAGACGCAGCCCTCGCGGGGTAACGATTGTTGTCATCGCTATCTACAAAAACAAATGCATCTAAGCTGTTTCCCTCTCCATCAACAAAAACTGAGGGATCAGCAGGCCTTATTCCTGATTCAGAGTTACCGAAAACTGTGCCGGATCTGGTGCTTGTGCCATCGAAATAGCCTATAACACGCGTTAGAGACCCGACATCGCCGTTGTTTAAACTGTCGAAAGATTGCAGATCAGAACTCGAAGAAAGAAGTTCATCAGCGAAAGAGTCGCTGAATCTTGCTGTCTTACCGACGATAGTGATTTGATCGGCGCGGATCTCGGTTGGAGCGGCGTAACCTTGCATGGCCGCTACTGCAATCAACTCATCGATGTCGGTATCGAAATTATTTAGATTTTTGTCCAAGCCATAAATGCCGTCAGCAATAACGCCGACCCCACCTACAGCAATTCCCTCTTTATATAAAGGAAAGCCGCCTGGGTCTGCTGATAAGCCTAGAGGTGACCGAAAGGGGCCAACTGAGACGATATCGCCAGCACGGTTAGAAAAGTCGGAACAGGGCAACTGACTGAACTGAACGCCAAAGAGTGGGCCTGACGGAACATTTTGTTCGCCGGGATTAAAGTTTTCTTGAATTATTTGGCCAGCAGTACGCGTTGTAAATGCGTTGCCGCTTGTTGAGAGGTAAGCACCGGTAACTGCCTTTGAAATAGCGGCAAGAGTAGCTGGTATGAAGTTTATGTTTTCGAGCCCTCCGACAACTTGTCCTCCCGTTTCAAATGTTGACGTTATCGTTACAAAATTGTCTGCTCCTCGCATTTGATAAACTGCCAGGACGTTTCCTACTCGATCAACTACGGCGATGGTTGCGGCTTCGTCTCTTTTTGTTGCCTCCGCGACCGCTTGCGCGAGGACTTTCTCTACATCAGAGGTTTCCAAAAAACAATTGGGCGAGCAAGTTTCATTGGCAATTGGGCGGTTGACTGATTGTTCCTCTGCGTCGAGCGTCGATCCGCCACCGCCCCCTCCACAAGAGGCCAAGCCTGTTAGGAGGAGCGTCGCGGCGACGCTACGAAAGATTTGATTGGTCTTGTGACTATGCTTCATTTTACAGCTCTGAGGATTCGGAAATCTTGTTTGAGCCATCAAGAATGTTTCCGAGCTTATCGACAAAACGACCTGACTGATCAATTAGGTTACCTGACTGATCAACCGACAGCAGTACACTCATAGGAGCTTGATTATCGAGATGAAATCCGTGGCACGCGATGCAGGTACTTTGAAGCTTGTTTTCGGTATGTTCCCCACCGTGACAGGTGCGGCAAGAATCGATATCTGGCATTAGTACGTCAGCGGCCACATTGGAAGTACTTGCTTCATGGCAATCTTCGCAGGCCATGGTTTTATGAGGGTCATGCGTAAACTCTGCCAGAGGCATCCAGTCAGCNGTAAGTTTGACTGGTANTACCTCCCANNTGCCATCTCTGCTAGTCTCAGCTAGTTCGTGGCAAATCACACANGTACGTTTCTCGAACAACGTTGATGCNGCTTCGTCGACTCGATCATCAACAAAACTTTTCGCTTCTTGTGCTCCTGCCTGAGCGGGAAGTTCCCGTTNAAAGCCGGCGATACTTTGTCGCCGTGCGCCAGGCCGTCGAGCCTGTCGAGTCGGTTCAGGGGCCACTCTTATTGCTTGATAGGCTTCGTCTGAGTCATTTTGCTGGAAATACTGATAAGCATAATACCCTCTCAGCATGTTGATGAGGTCAGTGGGATTGCCATGAGGNACNACTCTGTCCGGCACGTCAGGATCGAAGGTTAGCTCGTGGCAGCTGGCACAATGATTTTCCATTGTGACTGTTTGCATGCGCATGCCGCCTTTCTCGGGGGTGTGGCAATCGCCGCAAGCCATGTTCACGTTGCCATCTGGTCCCATCAGCCCCTCTGAGTCCATATGAACATCGTGAGGAAACTTGAGGTTAGAGACTTCAGTTAGACCTTCGTCCGACAAATTAAAGCGAATAGATTGCCAGCTTTTGTCTTCNTGCATGCGAAGCGTAGATATCTTGAAGTCAGGGTGATTACTCTCGAAATCGGTGGCGGATAGTAAAAGGCTAGGGTAGCCAGACCTTTCCAGATCAGTATGACAGCCAGTGCAAGTCGCCTGATCAGATCGTGTGATAGCTTCAGGACCATTGTGTTCCCGATGGCAATCCTGACACGTGTCCCCGACGAAATAATCGTGTCCAAAGAGGTCCGTCGCGAAATGGTGTTGCACNNTAGAATGGCAAGCCAAGCAGTCTTCTTGCCTNGTTGAGACAAANGGNGTTGTGTGACAAGCCTCACANTTGTCGCCCAGGAAAGCGTGGGTGGGGTGTAAGTCTCCTGAAAGCCATATCCCGTCGTCGGGTAATGGTGCTTCTCTAAGGGTTTCCATACCAACAAAAAAACCTGCAGAGGGTATGATTGCTCCAGCCGCGAGTATTACCAAAAATAGAGCCCAGCTTAAGCTCCTTGTTTTAATATCTAGTTCACGAAGTCGGGTAGTGAATCTGTCACGAAGTGGCTCGAATTGGGTGTCGCCAATTTCTATTTGTAGGACTAGNGTNCCGTCCTCCGCGAGAACTTCCAANGTGTGGCCTGCGATTTCAGCAATATCTCCTGGTNCTAACTNTGCTCTTCTGGATGCTTGACCATTTACTGTAAAGNTTACNGANCTGTTGCCCCTAATNTCGACGGANTCATCTTTCAGAATGAGCGTTGAGTGAGCTAGCGGTAGCCTCTTATCGGCAATTTGAATACTTTGATCGGTCCCTCTTCCCAGAGTGAGTCTGTCTGAAGCAACACCGAGTTTACGTATCTCCCGTTTGCTTCCTTTTGTCTCGATTAACCGAACGGAGTGCTTCATTTATGGCTACCAGTAAACAAAAACAGAAAAAATATGAGCTAAGAGTGCACTGATAAGTGCGAAGGTCATCGGGACATGGATATATAACCAAACCTGCAAGACAGCTAGCATTTTGATATCGTTCCTTACTGCATCTAACAATCCTTTTCGTGAGTTAAAGACTCTGATGAGTTCGTTCAACGCTGTAAGCTCTTCACCCTTCAAGTCTTTGCCTCTGCTCAAGAGGTAATCTAGTGCAAGTTCTTGATTGATATTTTTGCGGACTGCACCCTCAAGTTCTACAACAGAGTTGTCTCGTGCTAGCAATTGATCGAAAAAGCCGCCGCCGACTTCGGTTCGGTCAATAGAGCTTTTAATAATGCTTCTGATGTCTTCGGGACTGTTCACTGCCATTCTTGTGAGTTGAGCCTCTAATTCTTCGATCTGGTGGAAGAGGTCGTCTAGAGAATTTTGCTTTTTTAGATCGTTTCTAGCAGACGGGTAAGCGCGATATGCGAAAACACCAAATATCCCGCTAAAAATAACTAGGACCATCAACACATAGGCTAGCGTGTGGATGTTCATGCCGAATTGAAAACCTGTATGCAGTGTCGCAACGATAAGAAGAGCAGTTCCTAAGTAGACATGCGCAGAGACCCAGCCGCGAACAGTCCCCCATCCTCTTACAAAGTTTCGTTTTCTTTTTCCAAGGTAAGCTAACCAAAGAATCAGCAATGCCCCAATAGTCCCTAGCGTATAACCCAGTGGAGTGCCGCCGTTAGCTGGTTCCACTGGATCATTTACTACGTAAGCAATGCCTGATCCTAGTGCAACTAACAGAGCGACCCAGAGATAGCGGCCTCTTGCGTGAGTTAAAAACGAGGTGTGTAAAGCCATAATTAGATCATCAAGTTTACGAATTCCTCAGGACTCACCCTGGCCGCGGCACCTGTCGGACAAGCCCTAACGCAAGCAGGGCCCCCTTTTTGGTCGATACACATGTCGCATTTTACGGCTCTCTTTATGGCATCTTCGTTTGCGGCCGCCTGTTTAGCTGTTCCAGGCTTCCCGCCAAAACCAAATATGAGCCACCTCCAAAAATTATCGGAGGCTTCGGTTTGATATGACATCTGTATCACACCATAGGGACAATTTTGTTCGCAGTTACCACAACCAATGCAGTTATCGCCGATAAATACCTCTCCACCGACGCCGCCCCTTTGAATGGCGTCTGGTGGGCAATCCTTCATACAGCTGGGGTCTTCGCAATGTCTGCACGACGTGGGTACGTGTATGTGAGCGTAGGTTGGACCTGCTTTACGATTTAGTCTTGATGTGCCGTTGTGTGTTGCTGCACAAGCCTGTTCGCAAAAATCGCACGATACACAAAGTTCCTGATCAATCAGCAGGACGTCGGTGGCTTCACCCAAGCCTTGTCCCATTAAGAATGAAAGAATATCTCCGCNTTCCCCAGCAGATCTCTGTAGGGCGATATTCTGACGATTTCTGTCTTCAGCCAGTTGTTGCATTCTCTCTCGGAGGCCTTGCACGTTGCTCAGTAATACTTCGAAAGACTCTCTGTTTATCGAAAGAGTTTCGGTCTTGACAGTGGCCTTGACTGTTGCGGACCTCGTTGTGTCGCCCAAAAGAGCCATTTCGCCGACCGACTGGTTGGCGGGGACATAGCTCATAACCATTTCTCGCCCTTCGACGTTGCTAGAAACAGTNACNGATCCACTTCNNATAAAATGTAAGCTGTCGCCCTCATCCCCTTGCGAGAATATNACTTCCCCNGGNGCAAACTGATTAATCGANGTGTTTTCTGCGACTGGTCGCAGAACTTCTAATGGAGTATTCGGGGCAAACTTTTGTTGTATGGTTCTNAAAATGAAAGTCTGATCAAGGACTTTTTTGACGTCATCGACTGATGAAATTAACTTGTTCATTGTTCGTCTAGGCGTCTCAATGACAATACANTCTGCNCCTGCACGCACNGTTGCTGANCGGCGCCTGCCTGAAATTAGACTCATTTCGCCGAAAAAATTGCCTTGNNCTGACGTGATACTCAGGCTCGAATCAACCTCGACTTCAACNGACCCATTAAAAATCGTGTAAAAGGAGTTGGTGTAATCGTTTTTCGTAAAGATCACATCGCCCATTGGAAATTTGTGAACGTCGCTATCGAGCATTAGCTCACGGAACTGGAGAGCGTTAACACCAGCAAAGACCGGAATTCTGGCCTGCATCTCGGCTAGTATCTCGTCCACGTCCATTTCGGAAGGAATTTCCTGCAGCTTTTCTGCAATCAAATCGTGATCGGCGGGTTTAACGTCTCGTCCTTCTATATATTCAACTACCTCATAGCCTTGATTCATCGCCTGCTTGATCAGCGGATAACCACCAAGTGCGCCGATTACGTATATGCCGGGAACATTGCTCTCATATTGACTACTAAGTGCCGGTATAGCATTCGGATCTTTATTAGGGAATTCGATGCCGAATGATTCCACCAAGCCGCGTGGGGCAATCGCACCCAATCTGGCGATAATTCTGTCTACTGGCACCGATGCCTCGCCATTTGGAGTGTTCAGGTGAAAAATACCAGGCTTTTCGGCGTCGGGAGTCAACTCGACCATAGCTGGGGTAGTGCCATAGAAGCACTCGACATCGCCTGAATCGATGTTTGCAAGAATTAGATTTAGATTGCCTTCTTTTGCTCTCGCGAATTCATCTTTTCGATTAACGATGTAAACTTTGTTATTGGTTGCTAATGCTACTGCGTTTTCAATGGCGGCGTCACCAGCGCCAACAACTACTATTGTCTCGCCGTTGTACTCGTCTGGATCATCCAATTGATATTGGACGAAGGGAGCGTTGTCGCCTTCTACACCGAGTTGCCTTGGGTTGCCCTGCATCCCTATCCCGAGAATGATATTTTCGGCTCTGACGGGCTCTCCGCGTGACAGCTTGATAGTGAAGTTACCCTTGCTGCCATCGATGGCAGACACTTCAGCGTCGTATTGAATATTAACTTTATGTTCTGCCAGGCCTTCTTCCCAGGTGTTTAAAATTTCTTCCCTTTTCCCTGCGTCAAAACCGATAGGACTCCTTAGAGGAAGAATCCCTGGCTCTGCCATCACGTGTTTACCCTTCTGGTACTTCTGAATGGTGTTTGCGACTTTATCGGAACTTTCAAGGAGTACGTGGGATACGCCGGATTCCGCTGCGCGAGCAGCGGCGCTCATCCCGCCAGGGCCGGCCCCTAGTACTGCGATCTTATAGCTGGACAAATCAACCCCTTGACTCAGGTTCTAGAAAAACCACAAATTTTATGGGTCAATACTAACACGACCTGCGCGGTTGAAATCTACCTTTTAATTACAAAGTAGAGTGACCCTGAGCATTGAGGAGCAAGTGGGTTGAATGTTGATTATTTCTTCATTCAGAGCAGCATAAAAATGCTTCGTAGACGAAGTCTCTGACTTTGATTCTAAATTTCTGATGAATGGCTAACAAATCTTAATCTAATTGGTGTACGTTAAGTATAAATTACTCAATGGAAAGCAAAACTTGAAATACTTCAAAAGGCGCGAGATCGTTTCAAATCTGTCCCTATTTCTGATTATGTTGCTGGTTTTTGGATGCTCAGATAAAACGGTTCGCACGCAGCAAGTCGAGGTGCCAGTAGAAGTTGAAGTGGCTGTCGAGACTAATTCTTTAAGTTTTAGCGATAGTGAGCGAGATATTGGCACTTTGGCGGTCAACGTCACTGCACCCGATTTTCTGGCTGTTGATGAAGATTTAGCGAGCGAAGTTGGGGATAACAATGATCTGGCAGGTGCACAACCGATAAGCGCCGACGTCATTGTCGC
>NZNP01000059.1 GCA_002694945.1 Gammaproteobacteria bacterium | reverse complement strand
GCTATGGCCGACACGGTCGACGCTCTGATTATTGGCGCTGGTTTTAGTGGCTGCTATCAGCTTTACAGGCTCAGACAGAGTGGCTTCAAAGTCAAACTTTATGATGCCGGAACGTCACTGGGTGGAGTCTGGCATTGGAACTGTTACCCGGGCGCCCGGGTCGATTCTCATGTTCCTAATTATGAATTTTCCATGCCTGAAGTATGGCGTGATTGGTGTTGGTCTGAACGTTTTCCTGGCTGGGAGGAGCTGCGGGCTTATTTTGAGCATGTGGATAAGCGACTTGATCTGTCAAAGGACGTCATATTCAATAGTCGTATTATCAGAGCTGAGTTTGATGAATCTGGGCGATATTGGTCAGTAACTTGTCAGGATGGACATCAAACAAACACCCGTTTCCTGATGTCTTGCGTTGGATTTGCGTCAAANGCTTACATACCTGAATTTNCTGGTCTGGGTTCATTCAAAGGTCCATGTCACCACACTGCCAGATGGCCGCAGCACGGACTAAGCTTTTCCGATAAGCGAGTNGGGATCATTGGCACAGGTGCGAGTGGTGTGCAGGTGATACAAGAAGCAAGTGAAGATGCGGCTTCGGTTACAGTATTCCAACGGACGCCGATGATTGCGTTACCGATGCAGCAGCGGCACTACTCCGAAGCACAATACCAAGCATGGAAAGCGGAATTTCCAAAAATATTTCAACTGCGTGATGCATCGGGTGGAGGATTGCACGATATCAACCCGGATCGGCAGGCAGCTTGGAGCGTTCCCGAGGAAGAGCGCTCAGCCAAATTTGAGGCAGCTTGGAGGGAAGGTGGATTTCAATTTTGGTCCGGGACATACAGTGATATTTTAAGTCACCCTGATTCCAATCGCCTCGCGTATGAATTTTGGCGGGATAAGACAAGGGCTCGTCTTGAAGATCCGGTCCTTCATGAAAAGTTAGCTCCATACGAGCCGCTGCACCCTTTCGGTGCCAAACGACCTTCTCTCGAACAGCATTACTATGAGTGTTTTAATCAGAATAATGTAGAGTTGGTTGACCTGAAGCAAACGCGGATTGAAACGATAACACCCGATGGCGTTATGCTTACAGACCGCCACATCGATCTTGATATTCTCGTACTTGCAACAGGTTTTGATGGAAGCTCAGGTGGATTGACCCGTATAGATCTCCGGAGTGTGAAAGGGAGCTCGATTGGTGAAAACTGGCAACAAGGGGTACGAACCTGGTTGGGCATAGGTGTGCCGGATTTCCCCAATCTTTTGATGTTGTATGGTCCGCAAAGTCCCACCGCGTTCTGGAATGGCCCAACTTCAGCCGAGGTCCAGGGTGATTGGATCGTAGACTTGCTTTGCTGGATGCGGAAGAAACGCTTAACCCGAATTGAAGCTAGTCACTCAGCAGCAGAAAGCTGGAATGACCATATGGAAGAACTGGCGGCATCCACCTTGTTGCCGCAAGCCGATTCTTGGTACATGGGCGCCAATATACCTGGTAAAACTCGACAACTGCTTCACCACTCTGGTGTTCAATCTTATCTTCGGCACTGCGAGGAATGCAGACTGAAAGGATACGACGGGTTTGATGTTTCTTAGCTCAGACCCGGAATCAGGCTGCTACGCAGGAAAACTAGTTCTTTGGAGGTTAGCAGGTGTTTTTTAAAAAGCTAATTTAAGATACTTGCTTGGCGATTCGGCTCAACGAAGGGCTTCTAGTAGTCGAGGCGATAGGAATCGCCATCCTTAACAACTTTACCTGCCGTAGGGCCGGCGAAATGCGTGCCGATAATTAGTATGGGCTGATTCGCATATTTTTTTAGAAATTTGTGGCGCGTGTCGGCTGACTGAACAGTATCCACATCTGCTGTACTCGACCAATCAGGATGCTTAATTTGGCAAGGATGATGAATCATGTCTCCAGTTATAATAGCTTCTTCGCCTCTGGAGGAGATATGAATGCTGACGTGACCAGGTGTGTGGCCTGGTGTTGGTTCTAGGACCACTTCATCATTTACGCGGTGTGTCGACTCCACAAGGCTTGCGAGACCAGCATCGAAAATTGGCTGGACAGAGTCTTCGATGACTGGACCATACTCCTGTTCTTCCTCGCGCCAGTGATTCCATTCTTCTTCAGCATAGAGGTAGCTAGCCCTGCTGAAAGTTGGTACCCACTGGTTATTGATAAGGCGGGTGTTCCAACCAACGTGATCAACATGCATGTGTGTGCAGAGGACAGTATCGAACTGCTCAGTGCTGAAGCCTGCGGTGGTCAGTTTCTCGAGATAATCTCCCTGCATCTTATTCCACCGTGGATAAGCCCTTTCTTTGTCGTTGCCGATACAGGTGTCTACCATAATTGTTTGGCCAGATGATTCGATGATCAACGAGTGCATGCTCAGGATGAGCTTTGCGTTATCGTCCACAAATGGGGTCATCCAGGGAATCGCCCGCATTTCATCGGGAGTCGCTTGAGGCAGGAGGTGCGGACCGAGGCTGGCTGTAGTCAGTTCGACAATCTGAGTGACGGTGACATCGCCAATCTGCCATTTCAGCATGGGAACCTCCGCTTAATTATCGTGGCAAAATTTGCTGTTTTCGGTCACTGCTAAAAGTTTATTTTGACTTATTTCGAGACTTCTAGAAAGGCGAGTTAAGACGTTTACTTGAATCATGGAAGTCGGTCGATAAAGAGCGCCGTCGGTCGCGCGAAGGATTGATGCCGGAAGGTTCAGTGTTCATTGTTCGGTCATTATCGAATAGCCCTCATTTTCTTTATTCCCTAAAAGCAGGAACACTCAACTCAGACTACAGATACCCATCTTCTCTAAGATCTTCAAAGGATCTCTTGAATGCGTCTATTACCTGGTCAACTATCTCGGGCTTATGCGCATATGAAATAAAGGCCAGATGGATTCCCGGCACGATCACATTGTGACCTAGTAAATGGAGATAAAACTCCTTTTCTAACTTATACAAACTGTGGTCAATATCTCTAGAAGACTCAATCGTTTCGCCACTAAAAATCAGGTGCATCATAGAGCCAGCGTTCATCATTTGAGCTGGAATATTATTGGAGGTGCAAAATGCATTGATCTCAGAAGCAATCCGGCTCCCTTGCTCATGCAAATAGGGATATATTTCTTCTTGGTTGTTCTTGAGGTATTCCAGAATCGCGATGCCCGCCACCATTGTGAGAGGATGTCCGTTAAACGTTCCGCCTGCGAAGATTGCAGGTGTGTCATCGGCACCGGAAAACGTATTCATTACGCGCTTTGAGCCAGCAACTATACCAATAGGCATACCACCGCCNGCTGCTTTTCCATAGGTCACAAGATCAGGCATGATATNGTAATACTGCTGGCAGCCTCCGTACTCGATCCTAAAACCCGTGATGACTTCATCAAACATAAGAAGAACCCCACAATCTGTGCATACGTCTCTCAAACCATCTAGAAACTGTTGATTATCAAGTCGAGGGTTAGAGCTTTGCACGGGTTCAATTACCACCAATGCTAGATCATCTTTGTGCTTTCTAATAAGTTCATAGGCATTCTCGTCTCNGTACGGAAGCATCATCATCAAATTCTTTGAAACTTCGTCAGGAACACCCGCTCCAAGTGGAACGCTGGAAGGTTCTGAACGTTNGCTTTTTCGCGAGGCCTTTACCAGCGCGTAGTCGTGAATACCATGGTACGAGCCATCAAATAATGCGATCACTCTTTTACCGGTCAACGCCCTCGCTGCTCTAAAAGCAAACATGGTCGCTTCACTACCAGAATTGCAAAACATCACCTCATCAACTGCTGAAGAAGACTCCTTGATTAATTCAGCAAGTCGAGCCTGTTCCGCGCCAGGAATACCGTAATGCCAGCCTTTCTTGATTTGTGCAGCAAGAGCCTCCTCAACGGGTTGTGCCCTGTTGCCAACAACATTTGGTCCAAAGCCACACGTAAGATCAATGTATTGATTTCCATCTAAATCGGTTAGGTACGGACCTTCCGCCGAGTCAATATAAATTTGATGAGGCATATCAACAGTTTGAACAACCTCCATCGCTAAGGAAGGATGACCTCTGCGAGCCATTTCACCGCTTTTAGGGGTTCTGCTTATGAGTTTAGCCCTTACAGCCTGCGATCTTTCTCCCATCTTGTTATCCGTCTCGTCTGCTCTAGGATNCATTACCATTTCCTTTTCTTTTGATAGTAATTAGNTGATAGCGAACCNCAAATTAAAGGAAAGTCGCCCAGACATTAAGAGGCTCNCGGTCTGAGTAGAGATTATTTACGGCTTCATTGTTATCCTTGTANCCGATAGCCATGCCGCAGAACAGCATAAGATTATCGTCAGGGTTAATAAAACTCTTTACCGAGTTTGAGCGCGCTGCCCAGGCTTCTTGNGGGCAGGTNGAGAGCCCAGCTTCCTGGGCAAGTAGCATGAAGGTCTGCAGGAACATTCCCAAGTCCGACCACTGTGGTGGCCCCATGCACCGATCAACAAAGCAGAAAAATCCAGTTGGTGCGCCGAAAAATTCGAAGTTCTTAGCTAGATTTCCCAATCTACCTGCCTTGTCATCGCGTGGGATGCCAAGGAGTCCATACATGTCCTCACCGACTTTAAATCGAGAGTCACGATAAGGAGACTTGAGGTCTGCGGGATAGATGTTGTACTCAGGCTCGCTCTGAAACTCAGATTGATCAACGTGTTTGAGAAAGACCGGCATCGTATCACTTGTTATTACGAAAATTCGCCAAGGTTGCAGGTTGCCTCCCGAAGGAGCGCGAGCAGACTTCTCGAGCAGTTTTTTCACAAGCGCATCTTCGACTTTCTGGTCAGTGAAGCGTCGGATAGTCGTTCTGGCCGCAACGGCCTCAGATACATTCATATATTACTCCAGTTTATTAGCGACTCTCTGAAAGGTCTGGGGCATGATGAGCCGGTATGGCTGTCTGGCTATCAGCCTCGTCGCTCATTGCGGCTACTGCTTTCTCGTTTTCCATTATCTTGGCCATGATTGCGTCTCCTGCGCGATCGAAAACTTCACGGTTTTCGATCACATATTGTTGAGACTCCCGATAACCATCCAGCATTCCGTTTAGCTCAGGGATGACGTACCTGGCGACAAGGTCCCAGCTGCGTAGCTGGGCGTCGCGATTGGCCCAGTCGTTGGCAAAACCGATAACTGTTCCGAACCCTCCTGTGAGAGTCTGCATTTCGCGGATTGCCTTAATAAGATCGTCAGGAGTGCCGATAATAGCAGCCCCTGCGCCGTCTGCAGCCATCGCCTCGACGGCGGCCTCGGATGTCTTGTACGCTTCAGCACCAGGCCGCATAAGTGTGCCTACAGTGTACTCATTGTGCCAGTGTAATAGGCCATCTTTGGCCTCTTGAATTGCCTGTTCGCGTGATTCAGCAATGTGCCAGTTGAGTAGGACACGCCAGTTTTTTCGATCAACTTTGTTACCGTGTTGCTTAGCGCTGTCCTCTGCAAATTGCCATTGGGTAGGTAGTGCTTGAAGACCTGCAGTTGACATAGAGCCGATAGATAGAACGCCAGTTTCGTATTTGCCTGCGAGTGTCATACCAGAAGGACTCACCATTGACGCGACAGCGAAGGGTAAATTCTCTTGTAGGGGCAAGAGTTGCAGTCGGGCATCTTTTAATGTGAACCAATCACTCTCATGAGTAAAACGGTCTTCGCCGCGAAGCAACCGACGGATGATACCGATAGCTTCATCCTGCCTATCCCGTTGGAGCATAGGGTCAATGCCCAGTGTATAGGCGTCAGAGGGCAGTGCGCCAGGGCCGGAACCAAAGATCACTCGACCACGCGTCATATGATCAAGTTGCACTAGGCGTTGCGCGACATTGAAGGGGTGGTGATAGGGTAAGGAAATGACGCCTGTGCCGAGTTTAATGTTATGCGTTCGTTCAGCTGCTGCTGCAAGAAACAACTCCGGNCTCGCAATAATCTCCCAGCCGGTGGAATGGTGTTCCCCTACCCAGAATTCGTCAAAACCAAGTCGGTCTAGATGTGCCGCNAGTTCGAGGTCGCGCTGGAGTTGTAGTGTTGGGTTTTCGCCGATGGGATGATGTGGTGCGACAAAACCGCCGAATTTAATGCGTGGCATAATTTTGCTCTCTAGACTTTCGTAGGATTAAATCATATTTAGTTTGTNGCTCTCTAGTAGCCAGGCTGCCCTGGGGCATTAGCCTGTTGCCAAAGTCTTTTCAAAGNACNGGGTAAAGATCTGATAAACTTTCGTTCCGTTTAGTATNTAGAGCAATTAATGTGACCGATNTAGTTTTACGTGAAGATAGGGATGGTGTTGCCTGGTTAACGTTGAATCGTCCCGATAAATTAAACGCACTTAATGTCCCGCTTTTCAGCGAATTAGATGCCCATGTAAAGGACATTGCCCACCAGATTGACTCCATAGGCTGCGTTGTTTTGAAAGGTTCGGGTCGATGCTTTTCAGCGGGGCATGACCTCAGTGATATATCAACAGGAGAAAAATTGCCGCGGCCGAATTTTCAGGCGAAAGTAATCGAGGGTCTTGCGGAATTACCGCAGCCAGTAATTTCAGCNGTCCATAGCCATTGTTATACTGGTGCTCTTGAATTAGCTTTAGCAGGTGATTTGATTGTTGCCAGCGAGAACGGACGATTTGCTGATACTCACGGTAAGTGGGCATTGCANCCAGTCTGGGGGATCAGTCAGAGGCTGCCGCGAAAGGTTGGTAGGGCGCGCGCGACCGAGATGATGCTGACCGGAAGAACTTATACTGCATCTGAGGCTCTTTACATGGATCTGGTATGCCGAGTTTTTCCCGACGATGAGTTTGAATCTGCGGTGGCAGATTACTGTAACGAAATTCTTGCGAACTCTTGGCATTCGCTNCGCGGTTACAAGATGTTGTTATCGAAGACCGACGGTATGAGCCTTGATGAGGGCCTTGCTTTTGAAGTTTATAACGGTGTAGGTGTTGGTCCGGATATGCATGATCGCATCGCTGGCTTTGGTTCAAAAAAGTAAAGAGTAACTATGGAATACGCGGATCTGGAGGTGCTTTCACACCTCACTAGATGGATAGCGGCAGGCGAAAAATCCTGGCTATGTACAGTCGTAAAGACTTGGGGTTCTTCCCCAAGGCCAATCGGCTCCTTGCTTTGCTGCAATTCGTCAGGTGAGGTTGTTGGTTCATTGTCGGGTGGATGCATCGAAGAAGATCTGTTGGAACGTTTACATGAGGGCAAATTGGCTAGTCATGCGCCAGAGTTGCTAATTTATGGTGCGACGCAGGAAGAAGTCGAAAGATTCCAATTACCATGTGGCGGACAATTACATGTGGTCATTGAACCCATGTTGGACAAGCATAATCTAGCTAACTTACAAGGGATGACAGATAGATTGGCTAGTCGAAACTGTGTTGAACGAAGACTGGATTTGAGCACTGGAGAATTTGTGATCAAACCTGTTGATCGCTATCGGCATTTAGAGTTCGACGGAGAATTTGAAGATTTGCAGACAGAGGGAAAAACGCTAACGCAGACCTATGGGCCGAGATTCCAGCTTTTCTTGATAGGCGCTGGCAATGTCTCACTTTATTTGGCGCAAATGGCGCAGATGCTTGATTATCAAGTAATGGTATGTGACCCCAGGGAAGAAATGATCGAGCAATGGAGCGTTGAAGGTGTACAGTTGATAAATGATATGCCAGATGATGCTGTGAGAGTTCATGCTAATGATCCCGCAACCGCGATTGTCGCTCTTACTCACGATCCAAGGATAGATGATATGGGTTTAATGGAGGCTCTCAAGACTGAGGCGTATTTCGTCGGTGCGATGGGCTCTACTCGTACATCGGCCAAACGCCGTGAACGTCTCAAATTGTTAGAACTCAGTGACCAAGAAATCGACAGATTACACGGTCCTGTGGGACTATCCATTGGCAGTAAGACGCCGGCCGAAATCGCCATTGCTATTCTTGCTCAATTAACAGAGTTGCGAGCGAAGTACACAGCAGAGCAAGCTGCCTGAGTATAACTATTTGGTCCCTGATCTACCTGCCCGCTATTGGTGACCGTAAATCTTTGAAAAAATCATTGAAAAAGTTATGCCAAAAAATAGGCCTTTCAGGGGCGATATGTAAAACTGGCAGGAACAGGCTTCAATGCGCCGTAGGCCAGATTAGCCCAACGACAGAGGTTCGGGCGGGTGTCTCTGGGATCGATGATTTCTTCTATTTCAAAGTATTCCGCCGACCTGAAAGGCGAGCGAACACGGTTAAGTCTCTCTTTGATTTTTGCAAGGTCTCCATCGTAGTCGTCTGATTCAGCTAATTCGGCTTTATAGGCTACTTCGATGCCTCCTTCTATGGGCAAGGAACCCCAGTCTCCGGAGGGCCAGGCGAAACGAAAATGATGATTACCTGGTTTTGTGTTGGCGGCGCCGGCAACGCCAAACGCCTTTCTTACCACAACGCTGCAGAAAGGCACCGAGGCCTGGCCGAACGCAGCTAGCGCCTGAGCACCATATCGGATGGTGGCATTTTCTTCTGATTGTTTGCCAATCAGGAATCCTGGGCAATCGACCAGGTGTACCAAGGGCAGATGAAATGTCGATGCCAGATCGCAATGACGAATAAGCTTTCGACAAGAATCGCTTGTCCAAGCTCCTCCATAGATCATAGGATCTTCAGCAAAAACTGCGACAGGGACACCGTCCAGTCGTGCGAGGCCGGTNATGATAGAACGGCCCCACTTACGGCCAATTTCAAAAAATGACCCCTTATCCATGACTGCTTCTATGACCGGTCGCATTTTGTAGACTTTGCGAGGATCTTTAGGCACAGCTTGCATGAGAAAATCCTCACGCCTATTTTGAGGGTCATCGCAGGAATGCCGCGTTGGTAATTGATCGACGTTTTCAGGCATATAAGATAAGAATTTTTTCGCCATATCGAAGGCCTCATGTTCTGTGGCTGCCTCNTCGTCAATTGCGCCATTTCGGGTATGTATNTTACTGGCGCCCAGTTCTTCNTTCGAAACGTCGCCTTGGCTAGCCCAGTCTACGAGTGCGGGGCCTGCAATCATCATCTGGGCGGTATCCTTAACAATGACAGAATAGTGGGCTGTAGCGACCCTGGCTGCACCTATACCNGCGACACTACCAAGTGCAAGTGCTACGGATGGAGCGGTTGCCAGTTGATTTACCACAGTTTCCCAGCCGGCGACTGCGGGGATATAGGTGCGGCCTGCCATCTCAATAGTCTTGACGCTGCCTCCACCACCCATGCCATCAATCAAACGAACATGTGGCAGCTTCAACTCAACTGCTAGTCCTTCGGCTTGGTGGCGTTTACCAGCGATAGAGGCGTCGGCTGATCCACCGCGTACAGTGAAATCATCNCCTGAGACGATAATGGGTTGGCCTTCCACCTCTGCGGTACCAAAGACAAAGTTTGACGGAGTGAATTCCTGTAGTAGACCATCATCGTCGTACTGCGCAACGCCCGCAAGCTTGCCGATCTCGTGGAAACTCTCTGAATCAACGAAAGTATCTATTCTCTCGCGGATCGTGAGCTTGCCGAATTCGTGCTGGCGCGCGACTTTTTCCTCGCCGCCCATTTTCTCTGCTAATTGGCTGCGTAGTTTGAGCTCTGAGAGTTCATCTTCCCAGGTCATGGTTACTCTCCTTTAAATTTAGGATCCCTTTTTTCAACGAAAGCNGCTATGCCTTCTTTGGCGTCCCNGGTTGCGGCAGCGACATTCTGTGCGAATGTTTCAAACTCGAGGGCCTCCTGTAAGCTGGAATCCACATTTCGGTACATTGCTCTNTTCGCTAGTCTTATCGCGATTGGAGGGCCTTCAGCAAAAGTTTTCGCCATGGCAAGAACATCATTCATCAAATCTTCAGGTTCACTTAATTTCGATACGATACCGAGTTCAAGGCACTCTTCTGCTGAGACCATGCGACCTGACCAAATCATCTCAGCAGCTCTTGCGATTCCGATCATTCTTGGTAAAAAGTAGGTTCCGCCCCAATCCGGATGAAGGCCACGCCGAGAGAAAGTTTGACCCATCTTGGCTGCTTTGGACATGATNCGGATGTCGCAGGCAAGCGCGATGTTCATGCCTGCGCCAGCGGCTGGCCCGTTGATCGCGGCTATCAACGGTTTNTTCGCATTGCGCATAGCCATTACGGCCTTGTCCCTGACGGGTGAAATTTTGTCTTCCAANATATTGACGGCACCGGAGCTCCGTGCCTCGTTCATTGCTTTGACATCGCCTCCCGAGCAGAAGCCTCGGCCCGCCCCTGTTAAAACAATGACACGAACTTCGGGATCGCTGTCGGCNGCTAAGATAGCTTGCAGGATACCTTCGCGCATCGCCGGGGTCAGAGCATTAAGCCGTTCCGGGCGATTCAGAGTTATAACGGCAATATNTTCTCTGNNTTCNTACAGTAAATCCTCGTAATCCATCAATAGCCATCCGGTATCCAGTTGCCGTGGAAACCATAGGGGACTCGGACAGGCAAGTGAATTCGCGCAATGGGCCCATCGTCGAATGCTCTGGAGTCAATAATCGACACTTCGCTCTTGTCAAATTCGGGTTGATAGACGTAACTCAACACCCAGCCATCATCCTCTTCCTTTCCGTTAGGGTCTTTAACNAAAACNGGTTCACTGCCCATTCCGCCTTTTAGATCATGAAGGGCACTGGNACCGTTATCCATATCATATTTGACGTATCCACCCGCAGCAGGTAATCCATCTGCGAAAGCTGCTGCATAACCGTATCGATTTTTCACGCCGACTTTAGTGTCACAAATTCGGGGGAATTCAACGGACCGATCGTCAAGCTGAGTNTCCGTGACGCTTCCTGTATCTAGATCTATCGACCAGCGATAGAGCATCGGTGGTGAACTGGTTCCCGGTTTCATGGCAGTAGCCATTCGGCAGACATCGACGACAATCTTTTTTCCATCNTCAAAAGCATTCATCGGATGGAAAACATAACAGGGNTCTATGTCGAACCATTTCACATCGGCATCTGTTCCGTTGCGTGGCATGACACCAAGTCGGGCGCCATAATTTTCGTCCCAAACTACTGGAAGTCCGCTAGTCGCTATCCCCTCAAGGTTCCACACGACAGGTAAATCCATAAAGACAACATAGTTACGCGTGATATTGAAATCATGCACCATGGTCGCGCCTTTCACAGTGATTGGTTCCACCTGCAGCATTTCACCTGTCGGTGATGTTCGATGGTAAGTTACGTAGGGTTCGGCCATTCCGTATGCAAATGAGATAAGCTCGCCGGTCTCCCCGCANGTTTTAGGATGTGCGGTCATTGGTGTGGTCAACTTGTCGTTGAAATTGTGTGGTCCGATAGTCTCGAGCTCATCGGAGATTTCGAAGGGCCAATGACCTTCTTCTAAAGCCAGGATCTTTCCAGCATGATGGATCACATGAGTATTGGCCGCAGATTTTGTCATGTCTCCCAGAGAGTCCATTACATCGGCATCAGGGTTTAGATAAAGAGGTGTTTTGACGTAGCGATTTCGATACCAATTCGCTTGCCCTTCCTGAATCTCAACACCATGCAGCATGCCGTTGCCAAGAAACCAGTGAGCGGACCAGCCGCTTTGCGGGTTCGCACCATTTCGCAGTAAGCGACCATTGAGTTCCTTTGGAATCTCACCAGTGACCTTCAAGTCAGTCTCCGTTATCTCATCAAAAACTGGGGCGAAATTATCTTTTAGCCAGAATGCTTCTTCCTGAACTTGCTCGCTCATATGTCTCCCTCTTTTTGTTTGCATATCTTTTTCGGTTCTATACAGANTNCGTCGTGCAATCTTGATGATTGTCCGNCACTCTGAGTATATAGAAGAGTTCTATCTACTTCCTAGTTAGGGAAAAGGNGGTTGTCTCTTAAAGATGCTGAAGCAGTTTTAAGATAGTCCCGGAAAGATTTGGGTGGTCGGTTAAGAATATCTTCGACNGACGAATGGACCTCGCTGCCGTAGCCTTCATTGAAGGCTCGATTAAATTGGAGGATGATCCGGGCNTGCCATTCGGGCATGCCTGAATTTCTTANAGTCATCGTGACTTCATCATCAACTTGCTCTTGAAAGCTTACAGATCGACCAAACACGAGTGTCATTTCTTCGGCCATTTCTTCATATGTTAGTGCTTGATTGGTAGTCAGCGGCAGCGTCTTTCCGATCACGTCATTTGGGCAGAGCATTAAATTAGTGGCAACAGCCGCAATATCAATGATGTCGACCATTGCAATAGCGGCTTTGGTTACAGGGCTCCTCAAAATGCCATTCGACCGAATGTCGGCAATCTGTCGGTCCATGTTTTGCATAAAAAAGAAAGGGTGAAGAAAGGCGCTAGCGATTTCTTTGCTNCGAANGTAGGCCTCTGTTTCGGCGTGCCAGCGCCCACTGTCTACAAATGAGNCTGGAAANGTGGCGAGTCCCGAAACCTTTACGAGATAAGCGTTTGCCTCGGCAACAGAATCCGCGACNAGGTTATGCTGTTTCACCTGNCCCGGGTTTACGGGAGTACATAGGAATACGCTTTGGACATTGCGCATCGCTAGGTCTANTGAGGTCCTGTTGTCTAGATCGCCGACCAGGATAGTCACCTGATCGCCAAATCTATTGATTGCCTTTTTAGCGTCGCGAANTAGGATTCTGGGTTTCTCTCCTGCGCTGATAAGTTGCTCTGTCACGTGCCTGCCGACACGGCCATTAGCGCCGATAACTAGATGCATTTATGTTTTTCCAAGTCTATAGTGCTTACTATACAGAGCAACTGAGATGAAACGGAGGGGTGAATGTCGGGCTCAGTAATGGCTGGATGTTTATGTGGCGAGATCAGGTTTAGCGTTGCCGACTTGCCTTTGATGCAAGTACTTTGTCACTGTACGGATTGCCAGATAATCAGTGGTGCTGCGTACTATTGTGCTTATCTGGTTCCTCTCGACACTGTTTCTCTGCAGCAGGGGGAACCTGCGCGTTATGATGTGGTCGCTGACAGCGGTCGGCGAAATTCTCGCCGGTTCTGTTCCAGCTGTGGTTCCAGGCTCTGGGCGGAACTTGATTCAGGTGTCGCAAGTGTCAATGGCCGCTGCCTAGATGACCTNGACCACTTTCAGCCCAGTCATAATCATCTTATCGGTTCGGCGNNNAGCTGGTGTCAGATTAATCGNGACTTAGAAGAAATATAAGAGGGCTGATNATGANTGAATTNAATCCAGGNGATGCTAGTCATTTNCAAAATGAAACTATTTTGCCGCTGTTCGAAGCGATGCGTTCACAAGGTCCGCTACATTATTGTGAGACGAGTAGTTATGGTCCTTACTGGTCTGTTCTGAACTACCCTGAGATTATGGCGATTGATAAAAACCATGAGCAATTCTCGTCAGATGCAGGTCTTGGCGGCATCATTATCGACGATGCGATTTTTAAAGACGANGACGCTGGTTTTTTNCTACAGAATTTTATCAGTATGGATCCGCCTCAACANGGACCTCAGCGTAAGGCCGTCAACCAAATTGTTAGTCAACCTTCGCTCGCTAATTTCAGAGAGCTTATAACGGAGCGCACTCAGAGCTTGCTTGANGGATTGCCGACTGGAGAGAGTTTCGANTGGGTGTCAGATGTGTCGATTGAGTTGACGACGCTGATGTTGGCTACCTTGTTCGATTTCCCGCTTGAGGATCGGGCTAAATTGACACGTTNGTCTGATNTGGCTGCGGCAGAANCCGGCTCACCCATAGTCGGTAGTCAGGAACAACGGGTCGCTGAACTGATGGAGTGCTTGGAGTATTTCACGCACTTAAAGCAGGGACGTGATCAAGGTCCGGAAAATCTTGATCTGCTAACGATGATGGCTAGGGATACTGTTACAAAAGATCAGCCTCCTCATGAGTTTTTGGGCAATCTNTTGTTGTTGATCGTTGGTGGTAATGANACGACACGTAATTCTATGAGTGGGAGCGTAAATGCGTTTTCTCAGTTTCCCAATCAACTCGAGAGACTGAAGGCTAATCCTGAACTGATTGACAATGCAGTTTCAGAAATTATCCGCTGGCAGACGCCNTTAGCNCATATGAGGCGTACAGCGTNAGAAGATGTTGATGTTTCTGGTTATAANATTAAAGCTGGNGACAAGGTGGTGATGTGGTATCTCGCGGGTAATCGTGATGAAACTATTTTTGCTAATCCTAATCAGTTTGATATAGNAAGAAGAAATGCTAGGCAACACTTGGCTTTTGGTTTTGGGATTCATCGTTGTCTAGGAATGCGCCTNGCCGAAATGCAGTTGAAGATACTTTGGACGGAGATCTTGAAAAGATGGCAGCGCGTCGACATCGTTGGACCAATAGAGAGAGTCCCTAGTAATTTTGTCAATGGNTACACTCGTATGCCCGTCAAGCTGATTGCCTGAGTTTCATTNAGCATAATAGTTATTGCAGAAAAATNNTTAAGAAGNGACAGCGCGGGCNATTTCACCCCACCGTGGNAGGTTTTTAGGATTCCTGCCGATATCCTCGGCCGTAAGATAGGAGATTATTCGGCTGGCAACGCCTTGATAACGTGCTATTAGCTTATCTGCCATATCATCCCAGTTGGCCACTATAGCGAACTCCTCGAGGATCTCGTCAGAGATCGTTGCCTGTAACGCGTTGAGGTCTCCTTCTCGCATCAGCTTATTTAACGTTGGTCCGATATTCTCGAACCCCAGATCATCAAACTGGAATGCGTAATTTGGCGTTGAACCATAAAAAGCNATCTGAGTTTTGGCCCGCGCTTTCATAGCGTCACGTTCTTCCTCTGAATCGCCAGCAACCGCGAAGACAGGAATCATCAGGTCAATTTCGCTGGNATTTCTATTAGCATCCGATGCTNCTTTCGCGACCTGAGGCAGGAGGCGATTTGTAATGTAGTGCATAGAGTGCATAGGGTGAACATGAACGCCGTCGCAAAGTTCGCCAGCGACCCTGCACATCAAGGGGCCGACCGCAGATATGTCGATCTTGATGTTTTCGAAATCGTGTCGCGTTGGTTGCCATTGAGCNGGAAGCAGATTCATCGAATAATACTTCCCTTCGTAGTTTAGTTTCTCTTCGCGACGAAATGCGCGTATACAGGCTTTGAAAGCACTGACATAGTCTCGCATTTGCGGCGCAGGTTTATCCCACTCGGCNCTGTAGCGCCGCTGGATGTGTCCTTTGACCTGGCTGCCCAGACCCATGCGAAACCTACCTTCCGTGTTTTCAGCCAGTTCCCANGCGATTTGAGCCGAAATCATTGGGCTGCGAGGAAACGCGACAGCAATACCGGTAGAAAAATCGAGCTTTGATGCTACCTGAGCAGCGGAACTGATTTGCATCCAGGGTACACTGCCTGCTTCTGTGAACAGCATTCCGGAAAAACCTGCTGTTTCGAGACCCTTAGCTAATTCAGCGCTGCGATCCCAGGTAAGGTTACCAGTCATTAGATCAAACTGCATCGTAGTCTCCGTTGTCTTCCTTTAAACATGGCTTCCTAGTCATGGCCATTTGAAATCAGGCCGATAGGCCAAGCAGGTCACCGCGAGCCCAGGTTGCGTGGAAGCCTTCAGGCACTCTGCAAGGTAGGATCAGTTTGCAGATNGGCCCCGTCTGTAAAGCCTGGGCATCGAAAATATGAACTTCCGACCGATCAACTTGCTTATTGCGAACAAAGCTGACCAGGTAGCCGTGATCTTCGCTTGCAGCGTTGTCGGCTGGGGCAAAGGGTGATTCTGAGTAGGTGAAATGGTCGCCTTCTGTGTAGTACTCGCTGCTGCCGGTTTCCAGGTCGAACTTGATTAAGCCGGCGAAGTGCATAAGCGGCTCAGTGACGATGTGCGTGCAGTAGGCGTGCTTCATGGGACAACCCATTTTTGAGTTGTTCCAGGTCGGAAACTCAGCGTTCCACTGGTCGTCCAGCTTTTCTTCCCGGGTATCGCCTGTAGTCAGGTTTACTGACCAACGGTACAGCCTGGCATTCAGCTTATGGCGACCCATAATAGTGGTGATACTGGAGAGTTCGGGGTTACCTGATTTGTCTTTGAAGGGCTCGATACGATGGCCTGTCATGTGCAACCAATGGCCTTCTTCCCAGGCGTTTATTGTGTGGAGGATATAACATGGTTCGAACTCAACCCAGCGAATATCTTCGGGTTTACCGTGTCTGGGAACGACGGCAAATCGGGTTGCCCAGTCCGACTCGAACTTCAATTTAGTTCGACCAGCCTTGTATGCTTCCTCATCCCATATCAATGGCAGATCATGCAGCACTGTATATTTGGCCGACATCCACATATCGTGGGGCATCCTGGGTCCAGGAAGTTCTACAGGGATAAAGTTGGTCATGTCACCTTTTGAATTGACCACGCCGCAGTGCATGTAGGGCGCTTCCCGGTTGTAATCAAAGAACACAAATTCATCAGTGTTCTCGTCGGTTTTACCGTGAGCCGAGACCTTAGAACACCGCTGTCCGTTGAAATCAAAATTGGCGAGCGTTTCCAAGCTCTTTGGGTCAACCTGGTACACTTCGCCGGAAAGGTACCACATCGTCAGGATTTTCCCCGCATGTAGAACGACATCCGTGTTGGATGTGTCTTTAACGGGCATCTGCGGGTGAAGGTTTCTGCCATCGCCCAACATCCCATGATAAATACCGTGGCCTACATTTTCTTCTTCGCAAAAGCTTGAGGTCCTTATCCAGCGATTGCGATAGGTTACTTGACCTTGGCGGAACTCGAGAGCATGCAGCATTCCATCGCCGTCGTAGCGATGATATTGGCTAACCGGTTCGTGTCTCTGGTTAGGGCCGTTTCTGACATAGATGCCGTTCAAATCAAAAGGAACTTCGCCTATTACCGTCATGTTGCTCATTTCGACAACTTGTTCATCGAAAATTGGTGCGAAAGAACCCTCTAGATACTTTGCGACCGGGTACGCAGGTTTTTGCTTAATTTTGTTCATGCGTCGTTGGTTTATGGTTTGACTCGGACTTTAGCTTAATGGGTTATATTCGCATACCCTAATTGCACTAAGCGTATTTGTCGAAGTATTACCATGACATTTCCTTCGCTTACAATCACGCAGGAATTCTTTATTTTAATTCAGAACGGAGAAAGCCTAGCGACTAAGTATGGTCACGCCGCTGATACCAGGAGCACCGTAGACATGCGTATAAGCGACTTTTGGGTCGTCCTGGACTTGACGTGGTCCGGCATCTCCGCGTAGCTGCAGAACGTTTTCATAGACCTGGCGTAAACCAGAGGCCCCAATAGGTTCGCCATTTGCGATGCAGCCGCCGTCGGTATTGATAGGAAAGCGTCCATTTATTTCGGTGTCTCCATCAGCTAGCATCTGTTCCTGTTCGCCGTCCTTGCAGAAACCGTTTTCAGCCATGTGCATGATTTCGGCTCCTGATTCTGTATCCTGAAGTTGTGCGAGATCAATATCGTTGGGACCTATCCCCGCTTGTTCAAAGGCTGCCTCTGCAGCGTCTACTGTGGGGCCAACATTTTCCTCTTTGGGTAACCAGCTGGCTTTTACTTCGAAACTACCGAAACGGCGAGATCGCATCACAGCAGACTTGAGATAGATCGGTTTTGACGTGTATTTGTGGGCCTGATTTGCTCTGCAGAGAATCAAGGCGACTCCGCCTTCACCTGGTGAGCAGAACATATACTGGGTCAGAGGGTAAGCCAGCATACGCGATTGCAGCACCTCGTCTTCTGAAAATGCCTGTTGTCGCCAAGCCATCGGGTTCATGGCGCCGTTTCTGGTAGCCTTCGCTGCTACTTTTGCCAGTGCTTGATTACTGATTCCGTATTTCTGCATGTATCGATTGATTTTGATCGCGAAGAACTGCGGGTTAATCGCCATTCCGCTGCCGCCGTACCAGTCCAATCCACCATTAACCGGATGCACGGGCTCGTCACTGGCAAAAGCACCGCGATCATGTTTATCGTAGCCGATTGCAATGCCGAGATCGTAGATACCGGCAGTGATCATGTTGTAAGCGGTCCCCAAAGCCGTTCCACCAGTTGCGCAGCCATTGGCGACGTTAACAAATTGAAGTCCAGTCAGACCAAGCATCGAAACCATGCGATCGGGATTGCCAGCAGAGTGGCTGCCACCCACGGCGAATTGCAGATCATGCCAGCTAATACCTGCGTCCTGACAGGCCTCTCGAACGGCATGAGCCCCTTGCTCCATACCGGTAATAGAATGTCGACCAAAGGGATGCATCCCAATGCCTACTATTGCTACGTCACTCATGAATGCTGCTCCTTAGAGGGGTGCGAAGGCATAAGTCATGACGGTATTACCTTCGTCATCTTTAAAAAGCGGTTCGGCGACCAGATGCATGGCCATGCCCTCGCTCAATTTTGCTGGTTCGGATTCGGTGAGTCTAGCTTCGATAATCAATTCTGGCAGTTCTATATAACCCACGCCGAAGGGTTGGAATGTATCCGGGTCGCTATCGCCCATATATGGTGGTGACTTTGGTGGGAAACCCTGCACAGTCCAGCCCCAAAGAGTGCCTTTTTTACCAAGAGTTACAGATTCCATATTGGTGCCCGCGCATTTCGCGCAGCCGGATAGAAAAGGAAAAGTATAGTTGCCGCAATCCTTGCAGCGGCCTCCTTTTAATATAGGGGTATCACCGTCAAATTTAAGAACAAAGTCATTGACTGATACTACATTCACTTCGCCGATCTATCTCTTTATTGAGTTTTTATTATATCACGTTGCCGGACTCGCCTTTTGTCTCATCATAGTTGGGCCACTGTAGCGTCATCAGTTAGCCGAGCGGCAGCAGACAGTCTAAGTAGCTCAGGACTTACCATTCGATGTTGTGTCGCTGCATGAATGTCTCTGAAATGCTTCTGCAGTGAGCAGTCACCCTGAAGTGCAGTTCCACCGGCAGCCTTGTACAGTAGGTCAACAGCGTCGGCGCACATGATAGTCGACTGGGCGGCAGCTAGCCGTAGCTGGCGTTTCTCTTCCAGAGAAATCTTCTCTCCATTTGAGACCATCTTCCAGACCTCATCGACTTTGCAATATAAATAGGTATGGGCTGCTTCGACCAGTGACTCCGCACGTCCGAATTCAAGTTGAGTGATTGAAGATTTGCTAAGGGTGTTTTGCTTGGCGGAGGGGATCTTTCCCCGCGCTAGCGCGTCAAAGTCGTCAACTGCTCTTCTAGCGATACCAAGTGGTATGGCTGCCACAGCGGCAGCAAAATAGCCGAAAAACGGAAAGCGGAACAGTGGTGAATCTATCTGTCGCCTTGAGGTGCCTAGCATTGTCCACCGTCCCTCGGGTACCAGTTGATCCTTGACTTCGAAATCTACACTACCCGTTCCCCTTAAACCGGATGGATTCCAATTATCGTGCAGCGTCACCTGTGACTTTTCGAAGAACATAACATGTACCGTCGGATCTCCCCCAGGGTTCCTAATTAGCTCTCCTTTTTCTTCGACGACCGTACCGCCGCAGATCCAGTTGGCGTGATGTGATCCTGAACCCCAGGGCCAGCGACCCGAAACGCGAATACCTCCATCGACGACTTGTCCTCTACCCATGGGCGCTGCTGCACCGACGGCGAGTGGACAATCGTATGTACCAGCTTGCCCGGTTACACCGAATATTTTTTCTCCCCATGCCTCTGGGAGAAATGATCCCAGATGAGCCGTCGTGCAGAAAATCATGCCACACCAGCCAACGCTAGCATCGGCATATGCCAGTTGTTCTAGAACTTTGATGCTGTCTAGTGCTGGTAGCTCCAGCCCGCCATA
>NZNP01000058.1 GCA_002694945.1 Gammaproteobacteria bacterium | reverse complement strand
TCGGGCGTAGTTACAAAGATAATTGAATAACTTATAGGCCAGTAGCTCAACTGGTAGAGCGGCGGTCTCCAAAACCGCAGGTTGGGGGTTCGATTCCCTCCTGGCCTGCCAACGGCTTAGCTAAAAAGGTAAGGCAAATAAGCCTAGGCTCGATGGAAAGCAGCCACGAAAACGAGCAGATTAATCGATATTAGTTGAAACCTGAATGGTTGACGAGACGTCAAAAAGTTTAGACAAAAGGATCTGGACAAGACGAAATGAGTAAGGCAGAAAGAGCGGAACATCGACTAGACATAGTCAAGTGGTTTGCGGTGGTTACGATTGTAGCAGCTGGTATATACGCCAACTCTTACTATATCGCGGTGGAAGCGCTTTACCGCGCAATGGCTGGGGTGCTCATTGCGTCCGTAGCCCTTGCGGTAGCTCTGCAAACCGAAAAAGGTGCTGCAGTCTGGGATCTAGCAAAAGAAGCTCGGATCGAGGTAAGAAAAGTTGTTTGGCCAACCCCACAGGAAACTAGCCAGACCACCCTTATTGTTGTCGTCGCTGTGCTATTCGTCGCCTTGATCCTTTGGGCCCTCGATTCGACTTTGAGTTGGGGCGTTCAGGGCTTACTGGGTTAGGGAGGGTCAACGTGAGCAAACGCTGGTATGTTGTGCATGCCTATTCGGGTTTCGAAAAGCAGGTTATGCGTGCATTACAAGAGAGGATAGAGCTTTCAGATTTTTCAGAAAAGTTCGGCGAAGTCATCGTTCCCGCAGAAGAAGTCGTTGAGATGCGAGCCGGTAAAAAAAGACGTAGTGAGCGGAAGTTCTTTCCAGGGTATGTGCTGGTAGAAATGGATTTGGATGACGATAGCTGGCACTTGGTTAAAGAGACCCCTCGAGTTCTTGGTTTTATCGGAGGTAAGGCCGACAAACCTGCTTCTATAAGCGAAGGCGAGGCTCAAGCGATCCTTCAAAGGGTTCAGGCCGGCAGTGAGAGTGCCGCGCCAAAGACAGTATTTGAGCCAGGTGAATTGGTCAGAGTAGTAGATGGACCTTTTAACGACTTTAACGGTGTCGTGGAGGAGGTAAATTATGAAAAGAATCGATTACAGGTGGCGGTGACGATATTCGGACGATCAACTCCTGTGGAGTTGGATTTCGGACAAGTAGAGAAGGGGTAAAGGGCTAAATAGTTGGTTTATCGAAAAATGTTTTTTAGCAATGTTTAAGTCGAGTGTCTTTGAGGCGAGATAACGCAAAAGCGATTTTGGCGAGATAATCTAGACTGACTTTAGCCGGTCAGTTCTATTTAAGGGGAGAGTGAATTAAGTAGCTCGTCAACACCCAAGGAGTGTTTTAAATGGCTAAGAAAATTGATGCTTACATCAAGTTGCAAGTTCCTGCAGGGCAGGCAAACCCTAGTCCACCTGTTGGCCCAGCTTTGGGTCAACACGGAGTGAACATCATGGAATTTTGCAAAGCTTTTAATGCAGAAACACAATCTCTGGAATCCGGCATGCCGGTGCCTGTTGTTATAACTGTTTATAATGATAAAAGCTTCACCTTCATCAAGAAGACTCCTCCAGCATCTATTCTGTTAAAGAAAGCAGCAGGGTTGGCGAAAGGTAGCCCGGAACCACATATAAATAAGGTAGGTAAAGTTACTCGTGCTCAGCTAGAAGAGATCGCGACGACCAAGATGCCCGATCTGACAGCTAAAGATATGGATGCGGCAGTTCGCACTATAGCTGGCAGTGCACGAGCAGCAGGTATTGAAACTGAAGGGGTGGTCTGATGGCTAAGCTCACAAGAAGGCAGCGGGCGTTCGCCGAAAAAATTGAAGAAGGAAGGCTTTACCCGATTGATGAAGCGGTATCGATCTTAAATGAACTGTCTACTGTAAAGTTCAAAGAATCGATAGATGTTAGCATCAATCTGGGTGTTGATCCCCGGAAATCAGATCAGGTGGTACGAGGCTCTACAGTTTTGCCTAATGGTACGGGCAAAGACGTGCGAGTCGCAGTCTTTGCTCAAGGTGACAAAGCTGAAGAAGCGAGTGCTGCGGGTGCAGACGTTGTCGGTATGGAAGATTTGGCGGAGTCAGTAAAAGGCGGCGATCTTAATTTCGATGTCGTTATCGCCACGCCTGACTCGATGCGAGTTGTTGGACAGCTGGGCCAAGTGCTCGGCCCAAGGGGTCTTATGCCTAACCCACGCCTTGGAACAGTAACAGCGGATGTTGGAGATGCGATTAAAAATGCCAAGGCAGGGCAGGTTCGTTTCCGCGCTGATAAGAATGGCATAATCCACGGTGGTGTTGGAAAAGTAGGTTTTGAACCCGCTGCCATCAGAGAAAATGTTGAGGCGTTGATTGCGGACCTTAAAAAAGCAAAGCCTGCGACCGCCAAAGGTACTTATCTCCAGAAAGTAACGATCTCGACTACGATGGGAGCTGGCATTCAGATTGACCAGGCGTCTTTGGACGTATGACATAATTTGAGGGTTGGAGGTTCGGGTTTCTTGTTTTTTTGAACCCCGGTTCCGATTCGTCAAAGACCGCAGGTCTCGAGGGCATGGAGATTTATTGCCCATGAGTTAATTCGTAAGAACCTGCGCAGGCGGTGACCCGATTCGATGAATCTATCGCCGTAAGTAGGCCTCGATGAGTGACAGACATTGAGGAAATGTGAACGAGTCTTTTTAGAAGGTCTAAGGAGTTGATTGCTTATGCCAATAGGACTTAAAGAAAAGCAGGCGATTGTTTCTGAAGTGAACGAAACAGCTAGCCAGGCGCTCTCTGCTGTTATGGCTGATTACCGAGGGGTTTCTGTGTCCGGTATGACTGAGCTTAGGAAAACAGCACGAGAAGCTGGTGTCCAGGTTCGTGTTATCCGCAACACCCTAGCGAAACGAGCTTTTGAAGGCACTGATTTTGAGTGTATGAATGAAGTGATGCTTGGTCCAAATATTTTAGCTTTCTCGTTGGAGGATCCTGGTGCAGGCGCTAGGCTTTTTAAGAATTTTGCGAAAGAAAACGAAGCCTTTGAAATAAAGGCGCTTTCTGTTGGTGGCAAACTACTGTCGGCTGATCAGATAGATGCTTTGGCGAAATTGCCTACCCGTGATGAAGCGCTAGCAATGTTGATGGCGGTAATGCAGGCGCCAGTCACTAAATTTGTCAGAACGTTGAATGACGTTCCAGGCAAGGTGACTCGTGTCGTTGCAGCTGTTCGAGATCAGAAGCAAGAAGCTGCTGCTTAATTTTATTACTACTAGGAGATAGGACTTATGTCGTTATCTAAAGATGATATTTTAAATGCGATTGCCGAGATGAGCGTCATGGACGTTGTTGAACTCGTTGAAGCAATGGAGGAAAAATTTGGTGTTTCTGCAGCTGCAGCCGTTGCCGCAGCACCTGTCGCGGGTGCTGGTGCCGGTGATAGCGGTGGTGCCGCTGAAGAGAAAGATGAATTTGAAGTCGTTATTACTTCTGCCGGTGACAAAAAGGTTAACGCAATTAAGGTTGTGCGTGCTGTAACTGGCTTGGGCCTTAAGGAAGCGAAGGCGCTCGTTGATGAAGCGCCTTCTTCGGTCAAAGAAGGTGTGTCAAAAGACGAAGCGGAAGACATCAAAAACCAACTTGAGGAAGCAGGCGCCTCTGTTGAGCTCAAGTAATCCCGGATTGAAAGATCTTGGAAGTAGGTATGGCAGAACTGACACTGATAAAAGGTGTCGGTTTTGTCGCGCCTAAAAAAATAACTTTCACAAGTGTGGAGACATAATGGCCTATTCGTACACCGAGAAAAAAAGGATCCGAAAAGACTTTGGTAAATTGCCGCAAGTTATGGATATCCCCTACCTGCTCGCTATACAGGTTGAGTCCTATAAGGAGTTTATGCAGGACAAAGTTGCTCCTGCCGAGCGTATTCAAAAGGGTTTGCACGCGGCATTTCAGTCTGTGTTCCCCATTGTTAGCTATTCCGGGAATGCGTCGCTTGAATATGTTAGTTATCGATTAGGCAAACCTGTCTTTGACGTCAAAGAAAGCAAGCTTCGTAGTGTTACTTATGCTGTTCCCTTGAGGGTTAAAGTCCGACTAGTAATCTACGACAAAGATTCAAGCAACAAGGCGATCAAGGACATTAAAGAGCAAGAAGTCTACATGGGGGAGATTCCGGTCATGACCGGCAATGGGACTTTTGTGATCAATGGTATTGAGCGGGTCATTGTTTCTCAGCTGCATCGATCTCCTGGTGTGTTTTTTGATCACGATAAGGGTAAAACCCATTCATCCGGTAAGTTGCTTTATAGCGCCAGAGTTATTCCAATGCGCGGATCTTGGCTCGATTTTGAGTTCGATCCGAAAGACAGTCTTTTTGTCAGAATTGATCGCCGCAGAAAATTACCGGCAACGATTCTGTTGCGCGCCCTTGAATACACCTCACAAGATATTTTGGAGCTCTTTTTTGACACTGACACTTTCGAAGTGACCGAAGAGGCCTACATGCTCGAACTTATCGCTAATCGCCTTCGTGGTGAAACCGCGCGGTTCGACATTACCGATCAAAAAGGCAATATCATTGTTGAAGAAGGTAGTCGAATTACAGCTCGCCAAATTCGTGAGATGGACAAAGTCGGGTTAACTCATTTGTCATGCCCATCTGAATATGTCTGCGGCCATGTGCTCGCAGAGGATATCGTCGACAAAGAAACCGGTGAGATCGTTATCCCCTGCAATACATCTATTACAGAAGAAACGCTTGATCAATTGGCAGAAGCAGGTGTGACTAAATTCTCAACGATTTACACCAACGATCTTGATTGCGGACCCTTTATTTCCGACACATTGAATGTAGACTCCACAACTAACAAGCTAGAGGCATTGGTAGAAATTTACCGAATGATGCGGCCGGGTGAACCGCCCACCAAAGAAGCTGCTGAAAATCTTTTTACTAATCTTTTCTTCACGTCGGACCGCTACGATCTAACTGCAGTTGGACGAATGAAGTTCAACCGTCGCCTTGGTCGTGAAGAAGAAGAGGGTGAAGGAACGCTGTCAAATGACGACATCATTGATGTGATGCGGTGCCTCATTGATATACGAAACGGTAAAGACACCGTTGATGATATTGACCATCTTGGTAATAGGCGTGTTCGATCTGTGGGTGAGATGGCAGAGAATGCTTTCCGATTGGGCCTTATCCGTGTCGAGCGAGCGGTTAAAGAAAGGTTGTCTTTGGCGGAATCAGAGGGATTAATGCCTCAAGACCTTATTAATGCTAAGCCGGTAGCGGCTGCGGTAAAGGAATACTTTGGTAGTGCGCAACTGAGTCAGTTTATGGACCAAAACAATCCGTTATCTGAAGTAACTCATAAGCGTCGAGTTTCTGCTCTTGGGCCTGGCGGTTTGACTCGAGAGCGAGCAGGTTTTGAAGTTCGCGACGTACACCCTACACACTATGGCCGGGGTTGTCCGATCGAAACGCCGGAAGGTCCAAACATAGGCCTGATAAACTCACTTGCGACGTATGCAAGAACTAATTCCTATGGTTTCCTGGAAAGTCCTTACCGGCGGGTTGTTGATGGTAAGGTCACTGATGAAATCCAATATCTGTCTGCTATAGTTGAGGCCGATTATGTAATTGGTCAGGCTAGTATCGAACTGGATGACAAAGGTAACATAACGGACGATCTGGTGGATGTTCGACATCAAGGTGAATTCACCAAGATGCCTCGAGATTCTGTCAATTTCATGGATGTGTCACCACAGCAAGTCGTGTCGGTGGCAGCCTCGCTTATTCCCTTCTTGGAACACGATGATGCCAACCGCGCCTTGATGGGGTCTAACATGCAGAAACAGGCCGTTCCTACACTTCGTGCTGAGAAACCACTGGTAGGTACAGGTATGGAGCGAACGGTCGCACGCGATTCCGGTGTTTGTGTGGTTGCACATCGCGGGGGTGTTGTTGAGACTGTAGATGCGGGCCGTATTGTTGTTCGTGTCAACAATGCTGAAACAGAAAGCGGTGAGGCAGGCGTCGACATCTATAACCTGACTAAATATACCCGTTCTAATCAGAATACTTGTATTAACCAAAAGCCTTTAGTTCGAGAAGGCGATGTGATTGCGCTCGGAGATATCCTCGCTGATGGTCCCTCTATAGACACGGGTGAGTTGGCTCTTGGACAGAATATCCGTATCGCTTTTATGACTTGGAATGGGTACAACTTTGAAGACTCGATACTGATATCCGAAAAGCTTGTAAAGGAAGATCGCTTCACCACAATTCATATTCAAGAGCTGACCTGCATCGCGCGTGACACGAAGCTAGGATCAGAGGAGATTACTTGCGACATACCGAATGTTGGTGAAGGAGCACTCGGTAAGCTCGATGAGTCAGGTGTCGTTTATATCGGTGCCGAAGTAGAAGCAGGCGACATTCTTGTAGGTAAGGTTACGCCAAAAGGCGAAACACAGCTGACCCCGGAAGAGAAGTTACTTCGAGCGATTTTCGGGGAGAAAGCTTCTGATGTTAAAGATACTTCGCTCAGAGTGCCGTCTTCATACAATGGAACGGTTATAGACGTGCAGGTATTTACCCGTGATGGTATCCCAAAGGATCAGCGAGCACTTGATATAGAGCGTGCAGCACTTGATGAAGTTCGTAAGAATATTGAAGAAGAATATCGCATTGTAGAAACTGCTACTTATGAACGCTTGACGGATTCGTTGGCAAATAAAGTTGTTATTACTGGCCCAGGCTTGAAGAAGGGCGAAAAAGCATCCCGTGACTATTTAAAAGGCCTTGAAGCGGGAGATTTCTTCAAACTTCGGATGGAAAAAGATGACCTTAACTCTCTACTTGAGTCTGCCGAAGTCCGTCTTAAAGAAAGGCGACAAGAACTTGACGAAAGATTTGAAGAACAAAGAGGCAAGCTCGAATCAGGTGATGACCTGGCGCCAGGTGTACTGAAGATCGTCAAAGTCTACTTGGCGATAAAGCGTAGAATACAGCCGGGCGATAAGATGGCAGGCCGGCACGGCAATAAGGGAGTGATTTCAGTCATCAAGCCTGTAGAAGACATGCCCTTTGATGAGAATGGTGAACCAATCGACATTGTCTTGAACCCTCTCGGTGTTCCAAAGCGTATGAATGTTGGTCAGATACTTGAAACGCACCTCGGTTGGGCAGCGCATGGTCTCGGCATCAAGATTGGTGAGATGCTTGATCAGCAGCGTGATGCAGCAGATATCAAAAACTTTCTTGATAAGATTTATAACCGCAGTGGTCGGATGGAAGACTTAGATGAATTCTCCGAGGAGGAGCTGCTCGAAATGGCCGGCAACTTGCGGGGCGGGGTGCCTATGGCCACAGGCGTGTTTGATGGTGCAAATGAAGAAGAAATTAAGATGATGCTGGAATTGGCCGACCTACCGAGTGACGGCCAGTGTATATTGTATGACGGTTGTACAGGAGAACAGTTTGATCGACCAGTGACCGTGGGCTATATGTATATGTTGAAGCTGAATCACTTGGTTGATGACAAAATGCATGCTCGTTCAACTGGCTCATATAGTCTGGTCACGCAGCAGCCTCTTGGTGGTAAAGCTCAATTTGGTGGTCAACGTTTTGGCGAGATGGAAGTTTGGGCATTGGAAGCATATGGGGCGGCTTACACGCTGCAGGAAATGCTGACAGTAAAGTCTGACGACGTTCATGGCCGTACGCGTATGTACAAGAATATAGTAGATGGTGATCACCGCATGGAGCCGGGTATGCCGGAATCATTCAATGTTCTGGTAAAAGAAATCCGATCGTTGGGCATCGATATTGAATTGGAGAATGACTGACGTCGTTGGCGTATGCGTTCTGAGCGAAATTAGTGCTCCGTAAACGCTACTTGACATCGACCGACAGAAATTTAGGAGAAAAGCCTTGAAAGATTTGCTTAACATTTTGAAAGCGCAAGGACAGTCAGAAGAGTTTGATTCGTTGCGAATTGGACTTGCTTCGCCTGATTTGATCAAAAGTTGGTCATATGGCGAGGTCAAAAAACCCGAGACAATCAACTATAGGACCTTTAAACCCGAAAGAGATGGCCTATTCTGCGCGAAGATTTTTGGGCCCAACAAGGATTACGAATGTTTGTGCGGCAAGTACAAGAGGCTCAAGCATCGAGGCGTAATTTGTGAAAAGTGTGGCGTGGAAGTGGCTCTTGCGAAAGTCAGAAGAGAACGAATGGGCCATATCGAATTAGCAAGCCCAGTTGCCCATATTTGGTTCCTGAAGTCGTTACCTTCTCGTATCGGTTTGCTGATGGATATGACTCTGCGTGATATTGAACGTGTCCTGTATTTTGAGTCTTTCGTAGTCATTGACCCAGGCCTTACTTCACTAGAGAAGCGGCAGTTACTTACAGACGAACAGTACTATGAAGCTCTGGAAGAGTTTGGCGACGACTTTGAAGCCAAAATGGGTGCTGAAGCCATTCAGGAGCTAATGATTGATATGGATTTGGATGATGAAATCCAGACCATTCGTGAAGAGCTACCTCAAACAAATTCTGATACTAAGATTAAAAAGCTTACAAAGCGGCTCAAGTTAATGGAAGCATTTCAAAAGTCCGGTAATAAGCCTCAATGGATGATTATGAATGTCTTGCCTGTCCTCCCGCCTGACCTTCGACCGCTGGTTCCACTCGAAGGGGGCCGCTTCGCGACTTCTGATCTGAATGACCTATATCGTCGTGTTATCAACAGAAATAACAGGCTTAAGCGCCTGTTAGACCTTTCAGCGCCCGACATTATTGTGCGAAACGAAAAACGCATGCTTCAAGAAGCAGTCGATGCTTTGCTCGATAACGGCCGTCGTGGTCGTGCGATTACAGGCACAAATAAACGTCCCCTCAAATCGCTTGCAGATATGATCAAGGGCAAGCAAGGCCGCTTCAGGCAGAATCTGCTTGGTAAAAGAGTGGATTACTCAGGCCGCTCCGTTATTGTTGTAGGTCCGACACTGCGCCTCCATCAGTGTGGCCTGCCCAAAAAGATGGCATTAGAGTTATTCAAACCATTTATTTTCGGAAAGCTGGAAGGGAGAGGTTTAGCGACCACTATCAAAGCAGCTAAAAAAATGGTGGAAAAAGAAACGGCTGAGGTATGGGATATTCTGGCCGAAGTTATACGAGAACATCCGGTTCTACTTAACAGGGCGCCCACATTGCATAGATTAGGTATCCAGGCGTTCGAGCCTGTGCTGATCGAAGGTAAGGCGATTCAGTTGCACCCTCTTGTTTGTACTGCTTATAACGCTGACTTTGATGGCGACCAAATGGCGGTCCATGTCCCTCTGACGCTTGAAGCTCAGCTCGAAGCGCGAGCTCTGATGATGTCAACGAACAACGTTCTGCTGCCTGCTGATGGTGAGCCTATTATTGTGCCGTCTCAGGATGTGGTTCTTGGTGTTTACTGGATGACCCGTGAGCGGGTTAACGACGATGGGGAAGGTATGTTCTTCTCAGATGTCGAAGAAATTTCTCGGGCTTACCGCAGTGACCAAGTCGGTTTGCAGGCCCGTGTCAAAGCTCGAGTTAATCAGAAAGTATTCAACGATGTGGGTGAGCTTGAAGAGCAGCGCGTCATTGTGGATACAACTGTTGGTAGGGCTCTGATTTACGAGATAGTGCCGAATGGAATTGCGTATGATCAGATCAACAAAACGATGGGGAATAAAGATATTTCTCGATTGATCAATCATTGCTACCGAAAGGTTGGCCTAAAAGAAACGGTCATATTCTGCGACCAGTTGATGTACATGGGTTACGAGTACTCAACTCGTTCAGGGGCCTCCATCGGCGTAGAAGATTTCGTTATTCCGAAAGAAAAGGCATCGATCATCGCGGAAGCAGAAGATGAAATCAGAGAAATCGAGTCACAATTTGCATCTGGGTTAGTAACTCAGGGTGAAAAGTACAACAAAGTGATTGATATCTGGACCCGTGCCAACGATATGGTTGGCGCTGCCATGATGGATACACTTTCGAAGGAAACGGTCAAAAATCGCGAGGGCGAAGACGAGGAACAAACATCTTTCAACAGTGTCTGGATGTACTCAGACTCTGGTGCTCGAGGTAGCCCTGCGCAGATCCGACAACTTTCTGGTATGCGGGGTTTAATGACCAAGCCTGACGGGTCGATTATTGAAACACCGATTACAGCAAACTTTCGCGAAGGGCTGTCAGTGATGCAGTACTTCATTTCAACCCACGGTGCGCGTAAAGGTCTTGCTGACACGGCACTAAAGACCGCGAACTCAGGCTACTTGACGAGGCGTCTTGTCGATGTTGCGCAAGATCTTGTTATTACAGAGATTGATTGCGGAACTGATCAGGGTATGCTGATGACAGCTGTCATTGAAGGCGGTGACGTCGTTGAGCCGCTTGGTAATCGCGTCCTTGGTCGGGTTGTCGCGTCTGATGTTTTGAGCACAGATGGCCAGAGCGTGATTCTTGAGCGCGGCACTATGATCGATGAGAGACTTGTCGAAGTTATCGATGAAGCTGGTATTGATGAAATTTTAGTACGCAGCCCGATTACTTGCGAGACTCGGTATGGTATATGTTCCAATTGTTATGGCCGTGATCTAGGCCGGGGGCACATTGTTAACATTGGTGAAGCGATAGGTGTTATAGCAGCACAATCTATTGGTGAGCCTGGAACCCAATTGACCATGCGGACNTTCCATATNGGTGGTGCTGCATCGAGAGCAACGGCAGTTGACAATGTTCAGGTNAAGCATGCAGGCCGGATCCGACTCCACAACCTTAAGACTATCACCAAGGAAAATGGTGAACTGGTAGCTGTGTCTAGATCGGGCGAAATAGCTATTGCTGATAATGAAACCGGTCGTGAACGCGAAAGATACAAGTTGCCTTATGGCGCNGTGCTGAAAAATGGNGAGGATGAGCATGTGGAAGCAGGTGGTGTCGTNGCCAACTGGGACCCTCACACGCACCCGATTGTCTCCGAAGTTGCAGGTCAGGTCGTTTTTGAAGGTATGGAGGAGGGTATCACGGTCCGTCGTCAAACGGATGAACTGACTGGTCTGTCCAGTATCTCCGTGATTGATCCGAAAGATCGTCCAAGTGCAGGCAAGGATATAAGACCGGCTGTTCAATTAGTTGATAACAAGGGCCAACCTCTGATGTTAGCAGGGACCGATGTGCCGGCGCATTATTTCCTTGAAGCCAATGCGATTTTGTCACTAGAAGACGGAGACCCGATAGGTGCTGGTGACGTTATCGCTCGGATTCCCCAAGAGGGCTCAAAGACTCGAGATATTACCGGTGGTTTGCCTCGAGTAGCTGACTTATTTGAAGCTCGCAAACCAAAAGATGCTGCTGTACTTGCAGAAATAAGCGGGACGGTTAGCTTCGGAAAGGAAACCAAGGGTAAGCGTCGATTGGTACTAACCCCTATGGACCCAAGTATTCTGCCTGATGGTTCAGATCACTATGAGGTATTGATACCTAAGTGGCGCCATATGACTGTCTTTGAGGGAGAGCATGTTGAGAAGGGAGAAGTTGTGTCTGATGGGCCGGATAATCCGCACGANATACTGCGTTTGAAAGGCGTTGAGGAGNTGGCAAGGTATATCGTCAAGGAAATCCAAGACGTATATCGACTGCAGGGCGTAGGTATTAATGANAAACATATCGAAGTGATAGTTTGCCAGATGCTGCGTAAGGTTGAAGTCACAGAAACGGGCGACTCTAGCATGATCAAGGGCGAGCAAGTCGAATTCAACCGCTTCCTGGAAGAGAATGATCGTCTTAAATCGGAGGGTAAGATCGCTGTCAAAGGCGAACGCGTGTTGCTTGGCATTACTAAAGCAGCTTTGGCGACCGAGTCTTTTATCTCAGCTGCNTCATTCCAAGAAACAACGCGCGTCCTGACAGAAGCGGCGGTTACTGGCAAACGTGATTACCTTCGAGGCTTGAAGGAGAATGTCATTGTGGGTCGATTGATTCCNGCGGGTACTGGNTTGGCTTATCACGAGGAACGACGTAAGAAGCGACAGGGTGAAGANATGATAAGTACGATTGATTTAGAAGCCGCGCTGTCTGAAGCATTAGCATCATCGGAAGCGCTTAGTAGTTCGGAATGANTGAAGCATGGTTTCGTAGNNCCGCTTCAACTTGATATTGGGNTTTNGACCCCCTAGAATGCGCNCCCTCACGTNANTGTGAGTNGTTTTATTGTAATTTAAGGAGAAGACTGGTAAATGGCAAGAATCAACCAACTGGTCCGTAAGCCGAGAAAGCGCAAAATCGCGAAAAGCGACGTGCCAGCTCTGCAGTCCTGCCCACAGAAACGTGGAGTCTGCACACGNGTGTATACAACGACACCAAAGAAGCCAAACTCGGCGCTTCGTAAGGTATGCCGTGTTCGCTTGACTAATGGCTATGAGGTGACTTCATANATTGGTGGNGAAGGCCATAATCTNCAGGAGCACTCAGTGGTGTTGATTAGAGGAGGTCGAGTTAAAGACCTCCCCGGTGTTCGATACCACACTGTTCGGGGTACGCTNGANACCACGGGCGTTAGCGACCGCATGCAGGGCCGGTCAAAATACGGTGCCAAGAAACCAAAGAGCTAAGCCTTGGGCGGGCCACCACCGATTAATTTATAAGTAAGGCCGGACAGAATGTTCGAATAGCCTGAAGAGGAAAGAGTATGTCAAGAAGAAGAGTCCCGGCCAAGCGGGACGTATTGCCGGACCCCAAATACGGTAACAAAACCCTCGCCAAGTTTATGAACCATGTTATGGTTTCCGGCAAGAAGTCAGTAGCAGAAAGAATCGTCTACGGAGCTTTGGATAAAATCCAGGAAAGAGGTGTAGCTGATCCCATCGAAGTTTTCGACACTGCGCTGGAGGCGATTGCGCCCTCCGTTGAGGTTAAGTCGAGACGNGTAGGCGGTGCGACTTACCAAGTGCCNGTGGAAGTTCGTCCATCGCGGCGGACNGCATTGGCCATGCGTTGGCTTGTNGATTCNGCNCGCCAGCGTGGGGAAAAGTCTATGGCCCTGCGGCTTGCCGGAGAGATAGCTGATGCCGCGGAAGGCCGTGGAGCAGCGGTTCGGAAGCGCGAAGATACGCATCGCATGGCNGAGGCAAATAGAGCGTTCGCNCATTATCGCTTCTAGTCCCCNCTAAATCAGCGNNTGGGNTTAGATGANTAATCCGAGAAGACAGAATAGTGNCTAGAGAAATACCGATAAAACGATATCGTAANATCGGTATTGTTGCGCACGTTGATGCTGGTAAAACAACGACTACTGAACGAGTTCTTTTTTACACTGGTGTATCCCATAAGATTGGTGAAGTTCATGATGGTGCTGCTGTCATGGATTGGATGGAGCAGGAACAGGAGCGCGGAATCACTATTACCTCTGCCGCAACTACGACTTTTTGGAGAGGCACTTCAGGACAGTACGACGAGCATCGAATCAACATTATTGATACGCCGGGTCATGTTGACTTCACNATNGAGGTGGAGAGATCGTTAAGAGTTTTGGACGGGGCCGTTGTTGTATTCTGTGGCACGTCAGGGGTCGAACCACAATCAGAAACTGTATGGCGTCAGGCTAATAAATACGAAGTACCTAGAATGGTATTTGTTAATAAAATGGATCGAGCAGGAGCTGATTTCTTGCGCGTTGTTGATCAGATTGAGAAGCGTCTCGGCTCAACTCCTGTTTGTCTTCAGTTAGCGGTCGGAGCAGAAGAAAATTTTAAGGGTGTTGTCGATCTTTTAAAAATGAAAGCGNTCTTTTGGAGTGGCGAAGATCAAGGGATTACTTTCGAAGAAGAAGAGATTCCTGAGGACCTGCAAGAATTGGCNCAAGAATATAGGGANCGGCTTCTAGAAGCCGCTGCTGAAGCTAATGATGAGNTGATGGAAAAATATCTAGAGGAAGGNGAGCTTGATGACGAAGATATTAAAGCAGGTATTCGTGCTCGTACGCTAGCAAACGAAATCGTACCTGCTCTATGTGGTAGCGCTTTCAAGAACAAGGGCGTGCAGACGATGCTGGATGCGGTGGTNGAATACTTGCCTGCGCCTGATGAGGTTAAAGCAATTAGAGGGTTCCTCGATGATGGCGAAACAGAAGCNGAACGTCATGCTGACGATGCTGAACCCTTCGCGGCTCTAGCTTTTAAAATTGCGACCGACCCATTCGTCGGTGCACTGACATTTTTTCGAGTTTACTCAGGAGTNTTGGAATCGGGTGACCAAGTTTGGAATCCTGTCAAAGGGAGAAAGGAGCGAATCGGCCGAATGGTGCAGATGCATTCGAACGACCGAAAAGAAATCAAGGAAGTTAGGGCTGGTGATATTGCAGCGGCAATTGGACTTAAACAGGCTACGACGGGCGATACCCTTTGTGTTGAGAGCGAATCGATAACCTTGGAACGTATGGAATTTCCTGAGCCCGTCATTCATGTTGCTGTGGAGCCTCGCTCACAGGCGGATCAGGAAAAGATGGGGNTAGCGCTTGGTAAACTAGCAGCGGAAGATCCCTCCTTCAGTGTTCGAACGGATGAAGAGTCTGGCCAGACTATTATAGGGGGTATGGGAGANCTTCANCTTGATATCATAGTTGATCGAATGAAGCGCGAATTTAGCGTAGAAGCAAATATCGGTAAACCTCAGGTTGCCTATCGCGAGACTATCCGTAAAANGGTAAAAGCTGAGGGCAAGTTTGTTCGACAGACTGGTGGNCGTGGACAATATGGGCATGTCTGGCTGCATATCGAACCCATCGAGGGGGAAGGGTATGAATTCGTTGATGAAATTGTGGGCGGAGCCGTGCCACGTGAATATATTAGTGCAGTCGACAAAGGTATACAGGATCAGTTGGCGAATGGCGTGCTCGCGGGGTATCCCCTACAAGGAGTGAGGGCTATTTTATTCGACGGTTCATACCACGATGTTGATTCCAGTGAAGTTGCATTTAAAGTCGCGGGGTCGATGGCTNTGAAAGCCGGTGCGCTTGATGCAAGCCCTGTGCTCTTGGAGCCTGTCATGAATGTTGAGGTGGTAACACCCGAAGATTATTATGGCGATGTCGTGGGTGATTTAAACCGACGTCGAGGTGTTGTGCAGGGTATGGAAGATGTGCCAGCCGGCAAGGCAGTTAGAGCAGAGGTGCCACTTGCNGAGATGTTTGGTTATGCGACGGATGTCAGATCTGCAACTCAGGGGCGAGCTACTTTTTCGATGGAATTCTGCACTTATTCAGAGGTTCCGGATAGCATTGCAGAAGTCGTAATGTCTCGGATGGGGTAAAGCAATTTGGTTAGAGTTAAGAGGCGCTGATTATTAGTTTGGTCATTTGCTAATTATCGACCAAATGGAAAAAAGCTTCTGTTTCCTCATCTGCATGCTATTAGCGATCCCGCTCGATTTTGAAAACAGTCTCAAAAAACCGCGGCAGTAGGTTTGTCCTCAATTACCTACCGTATATTAAACAAGGAGATAGCAGATAAGTAAGTACACACTTATTAAAGCGACAGGTTTTATTTATTGTAGGTCAGGGCGGCGCTTTTCGCTTAGGTCGGCCAATGAAATAATTT
>NZNP01000057.1 GCA_002694945.1 Gammaproteobacteria bacterium | reverse complement strand
TGATAACGTGCCTGGGATTGATTCCGATGCTACTGATATCGGTCCTGCAGAGAACACCGCGTTCCATGGTACACATGTTGCCGGAACGGTTGCCGCACCAACTGATAATGGCATTGGAGTGGCTGGAGTTGGGCGCTCCGTCGCGATTATGCCCCTTCGAGTTTTGGGTGATTGTGGTTGTGGCTCAACCTTTGATATTTTGCAAGGAAATCTCTACGCGGCTCAATTGCCAAATAATTCAGGAATTATCCCTAATGAAAGGGCGGATATTATTAACATGAGCCTTGGTGGGGGTGGCTTTAGTCAGGTAGCTCAGGATGTCTACGAAGATGTTCGAGCCCAAGGAGTAATAATAATTGCTGCAGCGGGCAATGAATCAACGGATGAACCTAGTTACCCTGCATCCTACGAAGGGATCGTATCTGTCTCGGCAGTGGGACATGGTGAAGGTGGGACCCCCGCAGATGTTATCTTGGCCGAATATTCAAATTTTGGTTCAACCGTTGACGTGGCAGCGCCAGGAGGTAGAACCTTTGCCGATGCTAATGGCGATGGATTCGCCGATGGTGTTTTGAGCACAGTCGGGCTTACCTTAGACGCATCTGGCTATTCCCAATTCAACGGAACTTCAATGGCTGCGCCCCATGTGGCAGGGGTTGCGGCTCTAATGGAATCGGTGCATGAAGGACTTACTCCCGACGAATTCGATGAGGCTTTGAATTCGCGCACCATTGTTATTGATGTTGGAGATGCAGGAAGAGACGACCTCTTTGGTACCGGTCTTATTGATTCCTTTAATGCAGTGAGAATTGCGGAACAACTAGCGGGAATCTCGCCTACTCCGCAGCCGGACCCATTGCCTGAGCCGGCAGAGCCTGTGGCAATCCTTTCAGCATCACCTACAGTTTTGAACTTTGGCTCTGGATTGATAAGCCTTAATCTAGAACTTCGTAATTCAGGTGATTTCGGAAGCACTTTAACGGTAGAAGATTTCTCGACTAATTCTTCTGCTTTACGTGTTGTGGAGGCAGATGTTGGTCAGCAAGGTTTAGGTGTTTATACCGTTACTCTTGATCGAGATAATTTAACAGAGGGCTCCAACAATTTTGAAATCAGCTTTGATAGTAACGCCAACAATATCAGTGTTGATGCAAGAGCAGTTGTAAGAGAAATAGGAACTGGGGGTGACGTTGGCCAGTTAAGCGTTATTCTTCTTGATGCGACGAGTTTGCAACAAAAGGACTGTGCTTTGCTGACAGGTGTAGATGGAGAATATAACTTGTCCTTCGAAGATGTGGAATCGGGCGACTACTTCGTTTTGGCAGGCTCTGACACCAACGGAGATGGCCTGATATGCGGACCGTTCGAGGCTTGCGGAGCCTATGAGAGTTTAGGAAATATAGCCCAAGTTGATGAAAAGGAAATAAGCATAGCGGTTAACTATAGTTTATTTGATCAATTCCCCTCCGGGCAATTCAGGGGCTGTAATTAATAGCCGTATCTGAGTTGATACTCGCCAAGTAAGTCAGGAGGAATTTTTCCTTTTTTTGGGGAAATGCTCAGACACAGCCGATCTAAGGTGTTTAATCTCTTTTTAGTTGGAAACTTTGATTGGTATAAAAAGTAGTCTACGTTATAGACGATTTTTGAAATTGAAATGGCATCTACGCTATAAAGAGATAATGCAGATACATTTTGTCGTCGTACATTAAAAAAATTAGATCTATCTGCATCGTTATATGGGGTGAAAGTGAAAACAAGAGCTGAGGCTATTGCAGTGCTAACCGCTGCGGATCAGGAATATGAGGTTGTTGCTGGGGAATCTTGGGGTCGGCCCTGTCGGCTGTTTAAGAATGCTCCAAACAATCTCCGCGAGCTCTTCGAATCCTCGCGGTCAGATGAGACATTTATCGTCTATGAGGACGAGCGTCTTACTTTTGATGAAACACAAAGGAAGGTGGCACGGATAGCAAACATTCTAGTGACGCAATATGGCGTAAAGAAAGGTGATCGGGTCGCGATTTCTATGCGCAACTATCCAGAGTGGATCATGGCGTTTAACGCTATTACATCAATTGGCTCGATCGCTGTAGCGATGAATTCGCTTTGGCAGTCGGAAGAAATGGAATTTGGGCTACGGGATTCCGGATCAAAAGTACTTTTCGCCGACGACGAAAGAATTAGACGCCTAACTCCAATTAATGCGAACCTTGATATTGAGGTCATTGCTGTCCGAGTTGAAGAACTTCCTTCGGGAAATTTTCGTCATTTGGATGATCTGCTGAGCGACGAGTTAGGGGAGAGCCTGCCCGATATCGAAATCGCACCAGGAGACCCTGCAACGATTCTGTATACATCCGGATCTACGGGGCATCCAAAAGGCGCGGTATCTTCTCACTTAAATATTCTTAGTGCGCTCATGTCCTGGGAACTCGAGGCAAAGATTAGCTTGTATATGAGCGGTGAAACCCCGCCCGACTTGCCCTATCAATCGGCGACATTGTTGGCAGTGCCACTCTTCCATGCAACCGGCTCGCACGCGGTGATGCTGATGTCTTACCGTAATCAACGGAAGATCGTTTCTATGTACCGTTGGGATGTCGCGGAAGCAATGCGTCTGATTGAAGAGGAGCAGATTTCTTCTTTCGTTGCACCTGCAGCAATGACTGGGGATTTGGTTAACGCAGCAGCAGCAAGCGACCATGACCTTAGTTCTCTTCTAGTAGTAGGGGGTGGTGGCGCGCCGCGGGCTCCTGAGCAGGTGAAAAATATTGCCGCTAAGTTCATCAACGCATTACCCAGTACCGGTTGGGGGATGACTGAGACCAACGCCATTGGTACTGGTATTGGTGGGCTCGATTATGTTCAGCATCCTTCGAGCTCAGGCCGAGTTTCAGCTTTGTTGGATCTCAGAGTTCTTGACGAGAATGGTACGGAGCTCAAGTCTGGTGAAAGAGGAGAACTGCAGGTGCGAGGTGTCTCGGTTATCCAGGGGTATTGGGACAGGCCCGACGCTAACGCTGAAACCTTCGATGGAGAATGGTTACGTACTGGTGACGTGGCTTANCTTGACGAGGAGGGTTATCTATANATTGTTGATCGCATTAAGGACCTGGTGATTCGTGGTGGCGAGAATATTGGCTGCGCGGAAGTTGAGGCAGGTTTGCTGGAGCACCCTCATGTTCTTGAGGCCTCAGTTTATGCTGTTCCTGACGATAGGTTAGGTGAAGAGGTGGGGGCAACAATTTATTGTGAAGGCTTCGACGATGTGGNTGCGCTGCGGGAATTTTTAGGCGATGTCATGGCTCGATTCAAGATTCCACGTTATATCAATTTTTCGTCGGAACCTTTGCCAAGAATAGCTTCCGGCAAAATTAACAAGCGGCTTATGCGAGAAGCATTTGTCTCTAGTATGCCTGTCGAGAATACATGAATGATTATGCCTAATACTTTACGACAGAAACTTGAGTCAGGCGCTGCAACTGTCGGCACACATTTCATGTTCGTTGATCCTGATGTTCCTGAAATTATAGGCGACACTGGGCTTTTTGATTATGGTGAGTTTACTGCTGAGTATTCGGCTTTTGATATGCCGACGCTTTATCATTTGGCGAGGGCNGCTCAGTGCGGCAATCTTCCNTTGATGATNAAGCCGGATCAAGATAATCAGGCTTTCATAGCNCAAGCTGCTTTGGGTGCTGGATTCAAAGCCGTACTCTTCACGGATATCCGTACTCCTGATGATGTCGACGAGTGTCATGCTTGTATCAGGCCCGATACGCCGGGAGAGAACGCTCGAATGGGAGTCAAACTTCGCCGACCGGCACTGGCGAGTTATGATACTGTGGCCTACTTGGAAGACTTGAGATCGGTTGTTACCTGCATCATGATTGAAAAGTCAGTGGCTTTCGATGATATAGACGCTATTCTGGAACGGGCGCGGCTACGTAACATTGATATGACGCAGTGGGGTCCGGCTGACTTCGGTTTTTCCAAGGGTGAGCCAGGCTTGATGGGNATGNCTCAAATCCGAAANTATGAGGAAAGTGTAATCGCAAAGTCCTTGGAATACGGAATTCACCCGCGCATAGAAATCGCCGAGCCTCATCAGGCAAAGCGGTACATAGATCTNGGGGTTCGACACTTCTGCCTCGGCTGGGACAGGTTTATTTATCGCAGCTCTTTGATATCNCTTGGAGAACAGATGCAGGAGCTTACAGCAGGCCTCTGAATAGAAAATATTATTCCTCTTGTTATCTCTGTATCTTTCAGCGGNGATAAATTTCTTAGGTAGATGTATCCAGAAAGAGTTGANTTAGTTCAAAAGNTNGCTNGTTATCGTTCTNCTTAAATGANTGCCGAGGNTCTGATTCGGCAGCTCTGGCTGAGAAGGCTAACTCTGCAGTATAGTGCTAACTAGATGTATCACTTGAGAGTAACGATGCCCTATATCGACGGACGTCTNGTGCATGATGCTGACAGTCATTTGATGGAAATGTCAGATTGTCTGAATCCNTACTTTGAAAAAAATCTACTTAGGCGATTCCTTGACCATCCTAATCTGGGTGTACGAGTGGGTAATCGACTGGCAATCGAAGACGCGCAAAAGCGACAGCAGGATAAGACCTTTCGGGCTNGTGCCGGAGAAAATATCATGTTGCGGAAAAATTATGATGCCCATGGCGCTTTTCTTCAGGCCGATCGACCTGCTGCTATTGATCACATCGGTGTCGCCAGTCAGTTGGTTTTTACGACTTTCTGTCTCGGTAATTTTGGTTTTGATCAGGGTAATGATCTTGANCTTTGCTTTGGCGCGGCTGATGCTCACAATAGGATGATGACAGAGTTTTGCTCGATTGATAAACGGCTGCTCGCAACCGCATATGTGCCATTGGAGGATTTTGATCGAGCTGAACAGACGGCGAAAGCGGCTATCAACATGGGAGCGAAAGCGCTTATGGTGCCGAGCTGGTGTCCGCAGAATCATGGGCCTAGCCATGTGGGCCTTTTTCCTGTCTGGGCTATGGCCGAAGAAGCGGGGCTGCCCATATTGTTCCACGTTGGCGGCGAGGAAAAGCTCAATTTGACTTACAAGGAAAATGGCCGACCACCTGTGCCGGATTTTCATGGCGGTGATGCCAACTTCACTTCGGTGACCTATTTNCCTATTTCAACATCCGTTCAGCAGACCTTAGCCACTCTGATTATCGATGGGGTTTTCGATCAGTTTCCGCAATTGAAATGGGGTGCTATTGAATTAGGCGCCTCCTGGTTGCCAGGCTGGTTGCGGAATATCGATTCAGCTGCGCATGCCTTTATCAAGAACGAGGAACGTCTGCAAAAGCTTTCTGCCAAACCTTCAGAAATCGCGTCTCGTCAGTTGCGTGTGACGCCATATCCACACGAAGATTCCGCATGGATAATCGGTAACTCCCACGAAGATATATGTATGTTTTCGACTGACTACCCGCACGTCGAAGGCGGTCGCAATCCGCTTAAGCGCTTTGNCGANNATCTTGCTGGCCTGTCTCCGGCGATACAGGATGCTTTTTACGCGGACAACTTTATTAACATGATGGGCGATGGGTTGGCACCTGAGCTTCGTCGCCCAGAGCACCTNATGAGCGCTTGAAATAATAAATCAGTCTAGTCTACTGCCATTTCTAGATAGCCCCACTTTTCTTGAAGTGTCTGCCAATATTGATACCGTTGGTCATCTTCTGAGGTGTTTTGGCCAGCTTCGAGTTTTCCGGCATAGACCTCCGCCATATCCCAAGTCACCGATTCAAGTGCGTAGCTAATGTCGCTGATGATGTCCGCAGAAAAGGAGATTAAAAANAGGTCGAGCGGAGGCTCAATACCAGAAACCTCGGGCTTGCTCTTNATCAATAACGCCAGTTCNTGAAAGGCTGCGCCTGAGACATATTGCTGCGAGTCGGTCAGTTCCTGTCGAGTCATTAGGTTAAGGTTCTCCATTAGAGTGTTTCTTTTCGCTTTTGCTTTCCTAGTAAAAGAGCTGGGTAATTTACAGCCGATTGANGGCTCGTGTAAATGATGAGTTTGCTTTGCACTATTCCTTGGTCTCGACTAGCGGCCAATGGATTATTCGATGCACTCAGTCATTGAATGTCGTCCAATGGTGGTATGAGAAGAGTTGCAGTTTTTATGATTTTGGCTTTGTGTTTTGTTTCGCGAACCGACGAAGTTGAGTCGTCTNGAAGTAAGTGGGNNGGGAAGGATAAGATAGGGAAAACCTATAAGGGGCGAGGATTATTCGTGAGGAATATTCGTAGTGACTATGCGCTGATTCAGTTTTTGAACAGCGCAGTTATCCTTATCATTAGGTCTTGGNTGTGGCATGCGGATAAANAGAAAAGTGTCGACACGATTGGAACAAGGAACATNCTATGGGCTTTGACTTANAACAATGGTTGTTGGTTCTAGTATCGNTGATCNTAGTCGGCGTNCTGGTNAAAGGNTACATCCGAATGCGTGCAAGCCGAAATCGAATCNAGATGAAACTGGATAAGTCTTTCGTCAGCCGGGTCGGTGAAATCACCAAAGTAGATGACTCTAATNTNCTGAAGGCNGAATTGCCNAATGGTGGCGCAAGGGTTATNAGACAAGGGGGCGAAAGTGTCGACGTAGAGGACCCTAATCTTTTGAAGGCGGAATTACCGAATGGTGGTGCCAGGGTTATTGGACATCTTCGGGCAGGCTTGCTGGAGCGGCGACCTGCGAGAGAGCTTGAGGAACGAACAGATCTGTTAATTGCCAATTTGCCTTTGGATAAGACGAGTGTAGTTGCTGACATAGGTGCGGGGACAGGTTATTTCACTTTCCAGGTGGCGGAGTACGTCAAATATATATTTGCCGTGGATACTCAACAGAAAATGGTCGATATCATAGACCAACGAATTGAGGCTACAAATGTTAATAATGTCGTAACTGTTAAGGGCTCAATAACGGATCCTCGCCTTCCTGCCGCAAGCATTGATGTAATTTTTATCGTCGATGCCTATCACGAATTTTCGCATCCGTATGAGATGGGTAAGGCTATGGTGGCGGCACTTAGACCAGGCGGCAAGCTCGTAATAATTGAGTATCGCGATGAAGATCCTAGTGTTCCCGAGAACCTTCATAAAATGAGTGAAGTGCAGGCTGTAGAGGAGATGGCGCGCATTGGCATGGGCCTCAGAGTTAACGCGCAAATTCTGCCACAACAATACTTTTTGGTATTTGAGCGAAGCTTGGACTAGCTCTTTCAGCGCGTGAGGTGAAAGGCATTGACCCGAAATATCGCACTTGAAGACGGTTATCTTTCCTAGTGCGGAAGTGAGCGATATGCTCAGGTCAAAGCGCATTCTCCTTTGCTCTGTGATTTGGGTTCGGTACTCTATCGCACATCAATCAGCGAAGGGGCGTTGGTGAGAGACTGTAACCGCTATCTGAGTGGTCTGTTGCGAAAACTAAAGTTCATACTTACAACGGTTATGAAACACAATTTATGACTATTAAAATCAGGCCTTACCATCCAGCTGATCTATATGATTATTATCAAATCTGTTTGCTCACCGGAGCCTCTGGCAAAGATGCATCTGGGAGTGTCGAAGACGAATTGTTAGG
>NZNP01000056.1 GCA_002694945.1 Gammaproteobacteria bacterium | reverse complement strand
CCAGCAGTTTCTCTTCGAGCTGATCAGCAGCAACCAGCAACTTTGTCAGGAATTGCATTTCATAAACCAGCTCCAGTGCTGCCTCATCGTATTCGGTCAAAGCGAAAAGCTGACCCAGCTCCTCAAGCTTTCTATTCAGGCGTGTTTTAAATCCGTCTAACCGATCAAGAGCAGATGTACTCTCCTCGAACTCTTCCAGTTCCTCTCGCAGCTGGATCTGTCGCATAAGAAGCTCAGCGGGCAACTGTGGATTATGGTCAAGACGGAGTCCACGCAACTCCAACATATAGATCCCTCTAAGCAACGGCGATCGAAGTGTTTCATGTGCAGTGTTTACTAAAGCAGACCACTGCATCGACAACCTCTTTTCCTGGTCTGTACCGCTCGCAAACCTGTCAGGATGCACCTCTTTTTGTAATTCCCGGTGCCGCTCGGATAGTTCAGATATGTCAATATTGAAATCGACGGGTAACCTAAAGATCTCGAAGTAATTCTGATTAAAGTCCATGGGTCTGGAAAGGTCTTATACGGTGAAAGACTCCCCGCAGCCACACTCACCCTGTACATTAGGGTTCTTAAATTCGAAACCCTCGTTGAGTCCTTGTTTGACATAATCCATTTCAGTACCGTCAACATAAACGAGGCTCTTAGGGTCGACATAGACGTCGACACCCTGGGAGGTGAATTTCAAATCTTCCGTTTGCTCATGATCAACAGGTTCCAAGACATACATAAGACCCGAGCAGCCGGTTGTTTTAACAGCAAGGCGAATACCAATCCCGCCACCACGGTTATCGAGGTAGTCGAAGACGTGCTCAGCGGCTTTTTCTGTGAGGCGGACTCCCATGCTGTTAGCCTACAGCGGATGATTCATCGTCTAACTCGTGCTTTGTACGATAATCGCTAATCGCAGCTTTGATAGCATCTTCAGCCAACACAGAGCAATGAATTTTTACAGGCGGCAAAGCCAACTCTTCCGCAATTTCGGTATTCTTAATACTTTCCGCTTCATCAAGAGTCCGACCCTTAACCCACTCGGTCAGCAACGAACTTGATGCGATAGCACTGCCGCAGCCATAGGTCTTGAACCTGGCGTCCTCAATGACGCCATCGTCCCCTACTTTGATCTGCAACCGCATAACGTCACCACAGGCTGGCGCACCAACCATGCCAGTGCCCACGTCGCCGTCATCGGCATTTAATTTGCCAACGTTACGAGGGTTCTCATAATGGTCTAATACTTTATCGCTATATGCCATGATTATTTCCTACTTGGCTACTAGTGAGCCGCCCATTCAATTTTGTCCATGTCTACGCCGTCTTTGAACATATCCCAGAGCGGAGACAATTCTCTCAACTTTTCAACCGCAGTGCGCACACTAGCCACCGCTTGGTCGACGTCCTCTTCAGACGTGAACCTGCCGATAGAAAACCGCAGCGAACTGTGAGCTAGCTCGTCGTTCATACCGAGGGCACGCAAGACATACGAAGGCTCTAGACTCGCCGATGTNCACGCAGAGCCAGATGATACAGCTATATCCGGTAACGACATAATCAGCGACTCACCTTCAACATAGTTGAAACTCATGTTCATGATGCCAGGGATCCTTTGGTCCCAATCACCTGATACGTAAACTTCCTCCATATCTTTTAGACCATCCCANAGACGCTGCCGTAAATCCATGATTCGCTTGCTCTCCGAATGCATTTCTTCCTTAGCAATACGAAACGCTTCGCCCATTCCTACCAACTGATGAGTTGCAAGAGTTCCGGAGCGCATACCTCGTTCATGACCACCGCCATGTATCTGGGCCTCAAGTCTAACTCTTGGTTTTCGCCTGACGTAAAGTGCACCAACGCCCTTGGGTCCATATACCTTATGCGCAGAAAATGACATTAAATCTACTTTCATTTCTTCTAGGTCTATGTCCAGCTTGCCAGCGCTCTGGGCAGCATCCACATGGAAAAGCACTTTGCGCGCTCGAGTGATCTCTCCAATTGCAGCAATGTCATTAACAACGCCAATTTCGTTGTTTACATGCATGATACTGACGATGGTCGTGTCCTCGCGGATCGCCCGCTGAACACTATCAGGAGATATTAGACCGTCCTCTCCAGGCTCGAGGTAGGTTACTTCAAAACCCTCTCGCTCTAGGTGCCTGCAGGTATCNAGTACCGCCTTATGTTCGATTTTAGATGTTATGATATGAAGACCCTTGCTTCGATAGAAGTGCGCCACGCCCTTAATGGCCAGGTTGTCAGATTCTGTCGCACCTGAGGTCCATACAATTTCTCTTGGATCACAATTGATGAGGTCAGCGATCTGCCGTCTAGCAATTTCAACCGCTTCTTCTGCCTCCCAACCAAATTTGTGCGAGCGACTGGCAGGATTGCCAAATTTGCCTTCTGCTAAAAGGCATTCGCTCATTTTCTGCGCAACCCTAGGATCAACGGGAGTGGTTGCTGCATAATCAAAATAAATAGGTGTCTTCATCTCTTTCCTGTTACTTACGCCTCTGCCGTTTTTGGCATGCGCACCAGTTCATCGGTAATGCTGGCCTGTCTAGCAGCAATTCTCTTCACCTCTCTCTTTTCTATAATACTGGCNAGGTTAATACCTGCCAGAAAGTGATGGATCTCATCACTCAGTTCCGACCACAACTGATGAGACAAACACATCTCACCATGATGACAGTCAGCGCGACCGGAGCATCGGGTGGCATCTACATTTTCATCGACGGAATCAACGATCTCAGCAACAAATATTTCNCTGGGTTCGCGCCGAAGGGTGTAACCCCCTCCAGGTCCNCGCACACTGNCCACAAGGTTTCGGCGCCGCAACTTCGCAAACAACTGTTCCANATACGACAAGCTGATACCCTGCCGTTGTGAGATGTCTGCCAATGTGATCGGACCTTCATCCTGATGCACAGCGAGATCCAGCATAGCTGTCACGGCGTATCTTCCTTTCGCAGTCAATCGCATAAGCATCTCTCAAGTTTCTTATTCTCTAGCCGCTTGCAATCCGTTTTAACTCGGTTTCCTGACTAAACCGGCAAAAAGTGTGCTCGAAACTAAGACCATTTCACAATCGCAGAGTATGCAATACCCGACTATTTTGGTCAATTAAATATCCGACCANTTTAGTCAAGTTTTAGACACTTGGCCCCTCNTGAGGAANNGCTCTCAGGATTNATCAGTTTTACCTAACTTATTNATCNCACTTAGAAACCCCCGGAGAATATTAACCTCCATCTCNTCCGGCTGAATGCGACTAAACATCCTNTTTATACGGGTCATCAGCTGTCTGGGATTGTCTTGATCATGGAACTTTACCTGGATAAGTGTCGATTCCAAATGCTCGAANAGGCGCTCCATCGCTTCAGAGCTNGCNAGCGGCCGATCCCACTTCNATTTCGGAATGTCCTCCCCTAATCGAGCTTGCAGTATCTCATATGTGAGCACCTGGACTGCCATGGCGAGATTCAACGAACTATAAGCTTNACCAGTGGGAATATTTACATGGTAGTGGCACTTTTGCAGTTCATCATTCTTCAGGCCGCGCGATTCACGACCAAAAAGTAGACCTACTAGCTTACCTGACGATTCTGCGACAGAGACAAGCTCTCCGCATTCACGGGGCGTCAACATCGGCCAGGGAATTCGTCGATCTCGCGCGGAAGTACCAATTACCAACTGGCAATCAGCAAGGGCTTCTTCAAGCGTTGCCACCACCCGCGCGGACTTAACAACATCCTCAGCACTAGCGGATCGATAAATAGCCTTTTTGTTGGGAAAGTCATAAGGATTTACCAGGACTAACTCTGTCATCCCCATATTTTTCATAGCACGAGCGGCAGCCCCGATGTTGCCCGGGTGGGTAGTTTCAACCAGGATGACCCTTANTCCCGGGAAAAGATTGCTGCTATTACTCATAGGACAATGCATCTTACAGGCTTTCTGATAGAATCCGCGACCTCGAATAAACGGTGACTNACTGTGGAAGGGATGACCAACATCGCACTTCGCGCTGCTCGACTTGCGGGTCGACAGATTCTGCGAGGTTTCGATCGTCCNGACCTTGTGGACATTAGTACCAAAGGACACAACGACTTCGTGACCAATATCGACCGCGAATCAGAACAAATAGTCATTGANACTTTGCGCGAAAAATATCGAGATCATCGCATTACCGGTGAAGAATCAGGAACCACAGGGGATCCACAATCTGACTATGAGTGGGTCATAGACCCTCTTGATGGTACCGCCAATTTTACTCGCCAGATTCCTCATTTCTGTATCTCCATAGCGTGCCTCCATAAAGGTCGCATCGAGCATGGAGTTATTGTTGACCCTATCAGAGAAGAGGAATTCGTCGCGAGCCGNGGCCAAGGGGCTACCTTGAACGGCAAGCGCATCAGAGTTAGCAACCTCGAGCAGCTTGACGGTGCCGTGATCGCCCATGGTGGCAGGGAAAGACACTTGCACGCCGAGGCGGAAACAGCAGTTTACCGAAGCCTNCTAGAACTNAAGGCTTTTACCCGTCAACCTGGCAGTGCTGCTCTTGAGCTNGCCTATATTGCAGCAGGCCGGATCGACGGTATGTGGATGCGCAATTTAAGCGCATGGGACATGGGTGCTGGTGTCCTCCTCGTATCAGAAGCCGGTGGGCTCGTTGGAGATTTCGATGGCGGCGCTAGTCATATGAAAAACGGTAACATTGTCGCAGGGTCACCCCGGTGCTTTAAACAACTCAGCCAGATCATTAAACGTTACCTAACCTGATCTCAATAAGACTGGTCGATGTTCTGCTGATCAGCTCCTTCTTTTTCGGGNACTGCAAGATCTTCCTGGGATATACCGAGCACCAGAAGCATATTACTTGCCACATAAATTGAAGAATAGGTACCTATTAGCACACCGATAATCAATCCAAGAGCGAAACCTNGNATCAATTCACCACCTAGCAGGAGTAGGGTGAAAAGCACAAGCAGGGTCGTTAAAGACGTCACCAACGTTCGACCCAGAGTCTGATTTAACGAGGTNTTGATNACTTCTACCGGAGTCGATCGCCTNATCTTTCTGAAGTTTTCCCGAATCCTATCGGAGACNACGATGGTATCGTTCAACGAGTAACCGATAACAGCGAGCAATGCCGCAAGCACAGTGAGATCAAAATTCCATCGGGTAACCGAAAANATACCTAGAGTAATCACCACNTCATGGAAAAGCGCAACGACNGCACCCACTGCGAATTTCAGTTGAAAACGAAATGCCACGTAAAGCAGCACCACGCCTAGGGCNGTCATAAGGCCGATACCCCCTTGATTGGTAAGCTCTTCCCCTACGGCGGGGCCAACGAACTCAGAGCGCCGCATAGTGACTGCCTGTTCCGTTTCCGCTCGGAGAGATTCGAGCACCTGCTCCCCCAGCTTAGCGTTGGCTTTATCTTCCAGCCTCTTCTGCGGTGGTATACGTGCCAAAATTTCACGATCAGAGCCAAAATACTGGACCACATGGCCTTCATAACCGGCAACCGTCAACTGATCGCGAATAGCTTCCGGCGACACCGGTTTTTCGTAAGAGACCTCGACAATACTTCCACCTGTAAAATCTAGGCCCCATTCAACTTGATTGATGCTCAGACTTAGAAGCGCAGCCATAACAAGGGTGATTGACGTTACTCCTGCGGCCTTGCGAAACCGCATGAAATCAAAATCGAAAACAATCTTTGACATCAGATNGCGAGCCTCTTGACACTTCGACCACCATAGNCAANGTTAACAATAGNGCGAGTNCCCATTATTGCCGTGAACATAGAAGTCATAATGCCGATCGATAAGGTCACAGCGAAGCCTTTGATCGGTCCCGTACCAATACTATAAAGAATGACCGCTACAATCAGCGTCGTCAGGTTAGCATCCAAGATAGTTACAAAGGCTCGCTCAAACCCGGCATTTATTGCCTGCTGGGGCGGCAGACCATTCTTAACCTCTTCTTTGATCCGAGAAAAAATAAGAACATTGGCGTCCACTGCCATCCCCACCGTCAGAACAATCCCCGCGATGCCCGGCAGAGTTAGCGTCGCGCCAAGACTAGACATGATAGCGATTAATAAAACCAGATTCGCAGCCAGAGCAATATTCGCGGCAATACCAAAGATCTTGTAGTAAACGAGCATAAAGATCACGACTAAGCCAAGACCCACCGACACTGCTGTCGCTCCCAATTCTATATTCTCCGCACCCAGACTGGCTCCAACGGTGCGTTCCTCTGCGATGAACATATCCGCGGCAAGTGCACCCGCTCTGAGCAACAAAGCTAGCTCGCGGGCTTCGCCAGCTTGAAGACCAGTAATCCGGAATTGTACCGCGAGAGCTGATTGGACCGTCGCGAGACTAATTACACGCCTTTCNACATAGCGCTCGGGGACCAATGTTTCCACCCCTTCTTGTAGGATCTTTCTGTCACGAGTCTTGGTTTCGATGAATATTACCGCCATGCGACGACCGACACTGTTACGAGTCGCCCTATGCATCAACTCGCCGCCATCTCCATCTAGCGTAATATTAACCTGCGGTAAACCAGANTCCGGGTCGAAGCCTACCTGAGCATCGAGAACNCGATCACCCCGAAGGATAATGTCTTTCTCTAACCTAGTAGTGAAACCCTCATAATCGTATTCAATGGTCGAACCTCGTGAGGCATCCGGCATTGCCTCCATCCGAAACTCCAACGTGGCCACCTTGCCAAGAATGATTTCAGCGACAGCGGGATCTTCGACTCCGGGAAGGTCAACCACGATTCGATTACGGCCAAGGCGCTGGACCAANGGTTCTGCAACGCCCAATTCATTGATTCGATTTCTNATGGACTGGATGTTTTGNGAAATCGCGAAATCCTCTATTTCCCTTATAGANCGTTCATCNACTTCTAACCGAATTTCCGGGCGACCGGTTAAACCTTCTATGACATATTGCGGATACTGGTCCTGCAGTTTGCTTCGTGCTCTGTCACGAGTGTCAGTATCTGCAAATCCAATCTGCAAGACTCCCGTTTNCGGATTCTCAAATGACCGATATCGTATTCGGTCGTCGCGAGAACGGAAAGCACGCTTGATTTCCTGCTCGAGACCGGCTGTTCGCTCACTGATAGCTGCTTCGGTATCTACTTCCATTAGGAAATGCACACCACCGCGCAGATCAAGGCCATACTTCATGGGCTCACCGCCGATAGACCGCAGCCAACCTNNCGTAGTAGCGGCCGCGTTCAACGAGACAATATAGCGGTTGGCACCTGCATCATCGTGTAACGCCAGTTCTATGAGATCGACGGCGCGTAACCGGTCATCCTCATTACTGAATCGAATTACGGCTTTGCCCTCATCAATAGTTTCTCCAAAGTATTCGACACCTGCGCCGTCTAAACCTCNCAGCGCCCGCCTTAGGGTACGTTCATTGACAGACCTGTCCGCGTCCTCATTGGATATCTGGACAGCGAAGTCNGGTGGGTACACATTGGGCAATGCGTAAATGACGCCCAAAGTGATTACCATAAGAACTAGCAGGTTCTTCCATAGCGGATAGCGGTTAATCAAGTTCAGATGCCCTTGATCGTACCTTTTGGCAGCGCCTGCATCACCGCACTNTTCTGTAGCCGAAGTTCTACGCCATCAGCTGCTTCAAATACGATAAACTGATCTTCGACCTGTGTAATTTTCCCTACTAAGCCACCATTTGTGATGATCTCATCACCTTTATTGAGCCCTGCAACGAGTTCACGGTGCTCCTTGGCACGCTTCGACTGGGGCCGCCAGACGATGAAATAAAAAACGAGCGCAAACGCGACGATTATCAAAAGGTCTATTGGTATAGGGCCACCAGAGCCAGCGCCTGCATCAGCTGCCATTGCAGACGGTATTAGAAAATCCATCATAGTTACTCCCCATTCCACTAATCCTCTTTAGAGGACGCCGTATTATTGCACAATTCGCCATCCTTCGTAGATCTCATCTATATGGTCATCCAAGCGATTGTTTTCAATAGCAGTGCGTAACCCATCCATCACATTCATGTAGTAATGAATATTATGAATGGAGTTTAGCTCAGCGCCCAAAATCTCGCCGCACTTGTCAAGATGATGCAGGTAAGCTCTAGAAAAATTCTGGCAAGTGTANCAGCAGCAATCAGGATCAACCGGGTTGGTGTCATATTTGTGCGGGCTATTTCTAATACGAACGACACCGTGTGAAGTAAACAAGTGACCGTTTCGCGCGTTTCTCGTTGGCATGACGCAATCCAACATATCAACGCCGCGGCGAACACTTTCCACAAGATCCTGAGGCGTGCCGACGCCCATTAAATAGCGCGGTTTATCCTCGGGCATTACTGGAGCGATGTGCGAGATAATCCGCATCATATCGGCCTTGGGTTCACCTACCGAAAGCCCGCCGATTGCATAACCGTCAAAGCCGATATCAACAAGTGCTTTTAATGATGCATCGCGGAGATCTTCGTGCACCCCTCCTTGGATAATACCAAACAGGCTATTGGGATTGCCTTCAAAGGCCTCACGGCTGCGGGAAGCCCAACGCATAGACAACTCCATTGAAGANGCTACCGCATCTTTCTCCGCCGGCAGAGGCGTGCATTCNTCAAAACACATTACTACATCGGAATTCAGTGATCGTTGAATACCCATNGATATTTCNGGAGACAGAAAAATTTCGTCGCCATTTACAGGTGAACGAAAGTTAACTCCTGCTTCACTGATTTTCCGAAGATCCCCAAGACTGAAAACCTGAAAACCTCCTGAGTCCGTCAGTATCGGCTTTTGCCAACCCATAAAAGCGTGCAGACCGCCGTGTGTCTCCATAATCTCCATCCCTGGACGGAGCATTAGGTGAAAAGTATTTCCCAACAGAATCTGCACGCCACATTCTTCAAGGCGGGCCGGAGATAACCCTTTTACCGACCCATAGGTTCCACACGGCATGAAGATCGGCGTATCAACCTCGCAGCAGCTGCCATCTGCACGGGTAAATTGCAACGTCCCTCTTCGGCTCTCGCCATCTGTGGCATGAATATTAAACTGCAGCGCCAAATCTATTTACCTCGTGATCAGCATGGAATCACCATAGCTGAAAAATCGATAAGATTCTTCGATAGCACAAGCATAAGCCTTCATGATGTTATCGTGACCTGCAAAAGCCGAGACCAGCATCATGAGCGTCGATCCTGGCAGATGAAAATTCGTCACCATGGCATCCACTGAACGAAATTCATAACCCGGATAAATGAAAATGTCAGTATCTCCGGAGTGTGGCTGAGGCTTCCCTGATGTCGATACGGCTTCCAGACTCCTAACCGAGGTAGTGCCAACCGCAATAACTCGCCCCCGCCTCATCTTAGCCTCATCAACCGCTAGGCATACACCCTCACTTACCTCAATAGTCTCATGATGCATATGATGGTCAGTGACCTTTTCTACTCGGACGGGCTGGAAGGTGCCCGCGCCCACGTGNAATGTTAGTTCAGCGCGGGNCACTCCTTTTTTGCTAATCCGGTCCAGCAAGGACTGATCAAAGTGCAGCCCGGCAGTCGGTGCTGCGACAGCCCCNGGCTGGCTAGCATAAACGGTTTGGTAACGCTCGAGATCGGATGTTTCTTCTTGCCTTTCCAAATACGGAGGTAAAGGCATACGTCCTAATTTCTTCGCTGTGGCAAGAACTCCCGAGGGAAAAGCAAGCCGGAANAATTCTCCTGATCGGTCTAGCACACTCAATTCGGCTCCATCATCGAGCAGTATGACACCACCCGGCTTCGGACCCTTACTAGCGCGCACCTGAGCAAGCGCTGTGGTCTGATCNATAACTCTCTCCAGCAGAATTTCAACCTTACCACCNGANTCTTTTCGACCAAAAAATCGCGCCGGAATCACCTGCGTGTTGTTAAAGACCATGAGATCTTTGGGCTCAATCAAATCAATGATGTCGCGAAAATGCATATGTCGAATATCACCCGTACTGGCATTTAAATGAAGCAGACGACTNCCCGTGCGATCTTTCGTTGGGTAGCGGGCGATCAGGTGAGAAGGCAAATGGTATTCAAAGTCAGAAACTTTCAAAGGATTCTATCGGCTGATATCAAATGTGTTGGCGAGTCGCTTTNCAAGACCCCTANGGAGCCNGCGAGCGTAGTCGAAAGTGACGGNAAAAGCCATNAATCCNTNGGAGAAGAGCCCACNANGGCGCAATGAAATCCCTCAAGGTTACAGATAAATAAAGTGCCTGCTATAATCGCGCCTCTCACGTGCCGGGGTGGCGGAACTGGTAGACGCGCCGGATTCAAAATCCGGTTCCTTTACGGGAGTGCCGGTTCGATTCCGGCCCTCGGTACCATGAGAAAAAGCCAATGTCTTTAGATCCGGGATGTTAGGCCAAACAACCGTAGAAATTTATACATCGTGTAACTTCTCAAGCAGGNAAACTAGAGTTAATAATATCTCTATGCAGCTTCCAGCTTTCTTCTTCAAANTTCCACACAACAATAAACTTGCCTTCATCGGCAATCTGCTCGTTGGCGTCCCTGAGTACAAACCTACCTATTTCTAAAGCCGTCTCACCAAACTCTTCAACTTCTTTAGTAATTAACTGGATTGAGTGAATACCTGCGTCCATCAACCCTTGAAAGAAACCCTGTACGGCGGTACGCCCCGTCAAAAAGTCGCTGTTAGCGGGCAAAAGTTGCCCCTCCTCGGTATATAAATCTGCGACACCTTTGGCATCACCATTTTTAAAGGTCTCGCTGAACTTCTCATTAACTTTAGTGATCGCTTCGTATATCTCTGTCATGTTGTTTCCTAATTGCAAACTGGTGCAACAATTTTCTACCAAATCATTTAGCTCATAACAATATTGTCTACTAAATCTTTAACTCAACATCTGAATTAATCGAGATCGAACAGATGCAGATAATATTCACTTGAATGCTGCGCTCAAGATCTTAAATTTCAATTTACGAATTAGAGAACTGCTATATCTAANTATCAACTAACATTGACAAAGTCAGACGTTATAGCCTGCCTTTCGGAGATAAAGCCCACCCGACCAAAAAACACGTAATCTTTGGAATGGCTCAGCAAATATGAAAAACTGCCCTGAGATCAGGACATTGAAAGAGAAAATAGATGAGTAAATTCTTTGCAAGATCCCTCCTCCTTTGTCTCATTGGGTTGTATTTCCCAGCGACGGCTGATCGGGTAATGCCGAACGCACTTATTGCTAACCCTCCTAAGAGACCNGCCGGTTTTTTGCCGCCACCTTTAAACCCGAGGGGTATAACACTTGAGAGAAGAAAGNTAGGAGAAGGCGTCTACGCATTAATGTCCAATACTGACTTCGCGGATAATTNCGGTTTCATAGTCGGAGACGAGGCTGTTCTTGTCATAGATTCCCACTTTAACGGAGAAATGGCACAGCAGATCATAGACATAGTCAGAGATACGACGGCTTTACCGATCAAATACCTAGTTAACACCAATGCTTTTGGCGACCACACGTTTGGCAATTATATATTTCCTCAGGAAACGAAAATTGTCGCTTTTAGCGGAACAATCGATGCGCTGAAAGCCTCGACCGTTGAAGGTATAGCTAAAACAATGGCAAGAACCGTCGATGGAGATCTCTCAGTTTTTGACGGGGTCGAATTAAGGATCCCTGACCAAGGCTTTGAGCAATCTTGGTCAGTAGATCTTGGTGGCAAAATCGTACAAGTGCATTGGCTTGGAACTGGCATGTCACCGAACGATTCAGTCGTCTTCTTGCCTAAAGAGCGCATTGCTTGGACAGCTAATTTAGTCTTCGGCGAGGGCAGTATTCCATGGGCACGATCTGGCAACATAAACCAATACAAGAAAACAATCACGGCTCTAAGGAATAAATTGAATCCGCTGCTCATCGTTCCTGGCCATGGCGAAATAACTTCAAATGAGCGGGTCGAGGTATACGAAAGTTACTTATCGGACGTCATCGAATTAGCGAAGCAAGCAAAAGCTAACGAGGTCGAGATTATCTCATTTTCCGACTCAGCCGAAATTGACGCTAGATATAAGATAAACCCAAATCTAATGGCATTGATGACAGGGTTCCACCGTTGGAACCTTCGTGTAGCGTATAGTGAGGCGGTTACTGATCGTTAGATCGGGGTTNCACACCCAAAACTAGNGGTTCACTGCCGGATAAGTGAAAGGATCATCTGAGGTTGAGCGTTAGCTTGGGCCAACATTGCAACCCCAGACTGCTGTAATACTTGAGCCTTGGCCAGTCTCGCCGCTTCAANAGCAAAATCAGCGTCCCTTATATTCGACCGAGCAGCTTCTGTTGTCTCGGCCATTCTTAGCAGGTTCGATAACGTAAATTCTAAACGTGTCTCTATGCTACCTGCTTGAGATACGCCCTTTACCCGCTGCCTGAGTGCTGCGTCTATTGATACGAGGACATCATTTGCTTTTGAATCAACGGTTATATCAGCACTTGCCAGGCTTTTACCGTGTGATATCGCTGCTCCGTTAACCCATTCAGCCACAGATACCAGATACGCGTATCCTGAATCTAGTATGAGCTCGTCGGAAGCCTGTAAAGAACTTCCTGGGGAAAAGCCTATCGTTAGTGTTTGAGAACCATCTGCCTCATCTGCCACGGCCGCGACATATAAACCGCTCCCCCTTGAGTTGTTTCCAGGTTCTAACGAACCTACCAACACGATATCCCCCGCGGCAAATTTATGAGCCCCGAATTCCCAATCACTTGAATCAACNTTGATGCTTAGAACGCCACCACTGTCCGAATTGTTGGTATAGGAAGTAACGCCAGCCGTTGCCGTTCCCATAATCGCTGGAGATATATANTCCGTGTTTAGGTGTATTTGATCTCCATCATCAAAGCCGGTTTGAATTGAAAAAGATGTTTCGCTATGGATAGCTCTGCCATTGAACTTCGTGTTCGCACCAATATTCTCAAGCTCTGCAACCAAAGTCTCAAATTCAAGTTGAAGGTTTTCTTTATCAATAGACGAGTTAGTACCTGAAAGTCCTTGAACAGTCAGTTCTCGCATGCGCTGCAAAACATCTATTGCTTCCCTGCCCGTAGCTTGAGCGATATTTAAAAGAGATAAGCCATCATTGACATTGGCCACAGCGCGATTCAAGCCTGTGATCTGAGTTGTCATCCTTTCAGCAATAGCAAACCCCGCAGCATCATCTGATGCAGAATTTATCTTCTTTCCGCTCGAAAGGCGCTCCATTGATGTTTGGAAATCTCTGGAACTGCTGGCGAGAGAGCGCTGCACATTCATAGAAGCAATATTCGTATTGACAACCAGGCTCACGCTACGAACCCTTAAAAATTGTTAAATAAGCTTTTACTTGATGCATTTTTAGAACTCTCCGAATATGTNATAAAGCACAGCTTGAAAATCCGNTTAGTTCGATACCTTTGCTCATCGTATAAGGCTTAGAACAAGCTGGGGAGCCGCGTTAGCTTGTGCTAGCATCGCGGTACCAGTTTGTTGCAACACCTGAGCCTTTGCTAGCCTGGCAGCCTCNACAGCAAAGTCTGCATCTCTAATCCTACTTTGAGCGGCAGTCGTGTTTTCAGCCACATTCATNAAATTTGTTACGACATAACCAAAACGATTTTGATCTGCACCAAGTTTCGCTTTTTCGGATGCGACCTGATTCAACGCAATGTCAATCGTCGTCAACGCAGAAGAAGGGTCCGCTTCCAGATCTATCGCTGATACCCCACCACCAGAAACGCTCCAATTCAAGCCAGCTTTCCCTTCTAACTCCGACAAAGAAGCCTCGATCTCAAGGGTAGCCGCCGCGTTCGCGTTACTGGTGTCGGGGAAGAAGGTCGCCACCTCGAAGCTAGAACCATCTTCAAAATGAACGAACGCGCTTTGAGCTTGATAGTTCGCGTCTGGCGTACCGTACCCCCATGAGCTCCCGTACCAATTGTTGTGATTCAACACGCGCCCAATAATTTCATGNGAGTTCTGATAAGNAGACAGATCTACAACAGTATTGCCACCATTGCCCGTCAAGTCAGAGGTATCTAACGTGCCTAGGGGAGCCGATTTACCAAAACCATCAGCGATTCCCAACATTGATGAATACGATCCAGAAAAATCAAGACCNACGTTCTGACCATCATTGTAACCAACTTGTACTTTCACATCCTGCGAAAAGCCGGACAAAACATGAAAACCGTTGAAAGTTGTGTCTGAGGCGATGCGATCAATTTCATTGACTAATGAGCTAGCTTCCGTCGCCAAATTAGCTCTGTCGCCTGCTGAGTTCGTACCATTAGCAGCTTGAACTGATAACTCGCGGACTCTTTGCAGAATATCTGTGACATCAGAAAGACCATTTTCGACGACAGCAAGCAGCGACAAGCCATCGTTGGCGTTCTTGATCGCTACATTCAAACCTCGAACCTGGGCCGTCATANGCTCAGCAATAGCAAACCCTGCTGCATCATCCGCCGCGGAATTAATCTTCTTACCGGAAGACAAACGTTCCATAGCGCTTTGGAGCTCTTTAGAACCATTCGCTAANGAACGCTGTGCATTCATAGAAGCANTATTTGTATTNACGACCAANCTCAANTTTGACTCCGATGGTCAAATGANTNNGCTGATCCTTACACCTCTTTAGGACCCCTCCAAAAAAGTCGCTAAGGTCAGCATTACTAAAAAAAGCGGCAATTCTTTTCCGCTGACCTCAGAGTCGGTCATTCATGAAGCATCTTTAGGGATTTCTCAATTTTTTTAACTATTTTTTGTCAGAAAGGANTAAATGCCCCTTTTGNGAGAGCCAACAAGGNGGTTTAGGTCTAATTAGAATGGTTCGTAAAAAACGCCAAAAGTCAGATTGTCTCTATGGCAAGAACAGCTTTTGGTTTCAAGAGCTAAACCATTTCGCCTCCTATCAGCGATGATCGAAATTTAAAGATTGCCCGAAATTCCTCCCGGATCTCTAGGCATACCTCGCAACGGTTTTTTATTTCTAATCAAGTATAAGGGCAAGTTGATAATTGGTAAGAGCCACTCGTAGTGCATTGGGGTAATGCGTTGCGCAAGGTCCATAAGCTTCGCGTCTAGACCAACAAATATACGTCTTTTATTCTGTTTAACTCCTTTCAAGATAATCTCAGCGGCTCGCGACGGGTGCATCCCTCCTGTTCTAAATCGCTCGGCCATCTTGTCTTTATCGATTTGTTGATTCATGAATCTTTCGTCGTCGATGTTAAATCGAGAATTATCTATAATGTTAGTTCCGACATGACCGGGATGGACGCAATGAACCTGCACAGATGTCCCTTTGAACTCTTTTGCTAAACTTTCGGTGAAACCTCTGACACCAAATTTAGTCGCGTGATAAACAGTTTGTCCCGCAACGGCGATCATTCCAAAGATTGAGGACGTATTTACTAGTACAGCCTCAGGTCGGTCCTTCAACAAGGGTAAGAACACGCGGCTTGCTTTGACAACGCCGTTGAGATTGATATTCATAACCCAATCCCAATCCTCCTCCGACATCCCCGAGAAAGTGGACCCCATCGTCACGCCCGCATTATTGAAAACAAGGTCTACCGCGCCATGTTGCGACAATACCGCGTCTGGGAGCGTCTCAATCTGATCCATATCTCCCATATCGACGACGTGAGTAGATAAACCAACGTTGTATTCCTTGACCATTTTAGCGGTATCGTTAAGCGATTCTTCATTCACATCACAAATCGCCACATTGGCACCAGCCTTGGCAAGCAATACTGCTAGGTAACGTCCCATACCCGAACCTGCTCCCGTGATCACCGCGGTCTTTCCTGAAAAATCTCTCATGCTGGGCTGGCCTCTCGATTTAAAACACATGTAAAAAACATCTAGATTTCTCCATCAATGGCACGCTTGATCCAGCGACTGAGCACAGGAACAGGCTGCGCACCGACAATAGCTGCATTGATATGAACCAAGCGGAATGCAGGTGCTCCATTTGCACCGCAGTTTAAGGCTTCATTGTGTTCATCGATGGTCGCCTTCATATGAGCAGGATTGGTCCATCGCTCAAAATCATCTCGGGGCAAGCTGCATTCGTCCCAAATTGACCGAAGTGTCGACTCTGATGAGATATCCCGATTCTCCGCAAAATAAGCTTTCAGCAACGCTTCATGCATAACATCAAACGCTTCTCCTCCTAGTTCGGCAGCAGCCTTAGCAACTAAATGAGGAGGGATACTATGAGAGGGTGGACTTTCATCAGTAGCCCATTCACGGAAATTACCACTTGGCTCATCCTCCGCAATGCGCATCCAATTCTTAGTGTAACGCTTAAACTTCTCTAGATTACGCGATCCATCAGGGTGCGGTCGCAGGAGAAAAGATCGCCACTCCGGTTTGAGCTGACCGCCATACTCTTCTTTCAGCAAATGCACGCGCACGGCGGCGTTGTAGCACCACGGTCACAAGTAGTCTGAGTAAATTATTAAGTGTGCTGAACCCATGAATCTTCGCCTACTATCGGAGGAACCAGAATAGCTTAACTCTATAATTTTTTCCCACCAACCTTGCTATGACCAAAGATGACGGAATATCAAGTCGCCCTTTATTAAGAATGAAAAAAATTACTTTCGCTTTTAGGTCACCCAAAAGGACTTCTGTCCGAATGCATGAAGGGACATTTAACCAACAGTTCTTCTCCAGAGAGGACAATCAATCAATGATCGATTGATAAACCCGAACTCGAAGTTCACGGCGTAAAGGGTAAGTAGACGACGGTAATAGTTGAGTCAGGAAAACAACCCAGAGGTCCTCGAGCGGATCTAACCAGAAAAAAGTACTCGCAGCCCCCCCCCAATGATGCTCCCCGGGCGAGGCTACAATGGCTGCCTTAATAGGATCAAGGACAACAGCAAATCCCAACCCAAATCCGATACCGTCGTAACTGGTTTCACTCCAGACAGGCTGCCCCATCTGAGCCATGTCTTTTCCATCAGGTAAATGGTTAGTTCGCATGTGCCTAACCGTTATAGGAGATAAGAGTCTGAAATTATCCAGTTCGCCGCCATTGAGCATCGCCTGACAGAAACGGGAGTAATCCGCTAGTGTGCTGACCAAACCACCACCGCCAGACAATACTTTTGGCATCGCTAGATAGGTGCTTTTCTCGGGCTTCTCCAAAACCTTCAAGCCGCGACGCTGCTCCAAAGGAACTTGATTGATTCCCCCAAGTCCAGCTCCAACCTCGGGTTCATAAAGGGTAACTAAGCGCTCTTCCGCCCCAGGCTTAACCATAAACCCGGTATCAACCATTCCCAAGGGTGCAAAAATACGCTCTTCCAAAAATTGATCAAGAGACATGCCCGACCAAACCTCCACCAAACGACCCAGCACATCTGTTGACACACTATAATTCCACTGCGAGCCAGGCTGACAGATAAGCGGGATTCCTGCCAGGGCTTGTGTCCACTCTGCCAAGTTTGCATGAGCACCCCGTCGGTCAAGGCCTACAGTTCGGTATCGCGCATCCACAACGTTTTGCTGCATGAAGCCGTAAGTCAATCCGGAGGTATGACTCATGATATGCCAGACTAGCATCGGCGACGAAATTGGAACTACATTACTGATTTCGCCACCCACCCAGACGGGTGTCTCCGAAAATTCCGGTAGATACTTACTGACTGGGTCATCCAGCTGGAAACATCCATCTTCGTAAAGCATCATCGCTGCCACCGTCACAATGGGCTTCGTCATCGAATAGGCTCGAACAACAGCGTTCTCGCTGAAAGGATCACCAGACTCGAGGTCAGTAACGCCCGCAGTGCCAACATAACCTACCTTGCCTCGACGGCCAACAAGGACGCTGGCTCCGGCCAGTCGACCCCTACTTACCTGTTGATCAAGCCAATCAGTCAACTTTAGTAGCCTAACTGACGAAAGACCAAGTCGTTCTGGCGTCGTTACCTCAATCATGTATCGCTAGCCCCTCTAGAAATTCGTAAGTTCAATAAACCTATTGCCGATCAACTCTATGGCTAAGGCTTCCTCCACCAATGTAGGAGAGATGATAGCTTTATCAATTGCGTTTTACCTTTAACCAATAACTGGGGCAAACAAAACCGCTCTTATCGCTAAGCTCGCCTTCAAACTGATATGGAATCCATACTCTTTTCACATTTGTCTCGGTGCAATGCCCTTCGCGCACCCACAGGGTAATATATGCAGGGTTTCGAGATAAATCTGACCTCCGATCGCGAGAAAAACAAAGACAAGCCCTTAGAAATGAAAGATTTCAACAAGTTACTCATTAACGATCCTTTCACCTCATATTTTTCGTCAGAATAGCAATGAACCATTTGTTTCCTTCTGTCGTAATACACGGCAAATAGGATGAAACAGTTATGAAAGAAAGCCCTCAATACCCAATTGGCACCGTTGCGCGATTGTCCGGCTTCTCAACCCATCAGTTGCGAAAGTGGGAGTCACGTCTAGGATTATTAATCCCTGATCGGGCCGACAACGGTCGACGCTACTACACTGTTCAGCAGCTTGAGCGACTAAAAATTCTGCGCAGACTTATCAATTCCGGTTACCGCATCGGAGACCTAGCGAAGATTGGTGAAGAACAGTGGTATACGCTTGATCCAGACTTGGACAGCGGCCCCGCTCACCGAGAGCTACGTGTCTCAGTTGTGGGAACGATGATTTGCGCGGTCTTAGAAGCTAACGCGCATGACATACCTACGAGCATTAAACTAGAACCACAGAAGGGCCGGCTAACCGTCGACATGCTCGAGAGCATTGGAGACGTAGACGTAATCGTTAGTGAATTACGCACCGTCACCCAACAAGACGTAG
>NZNP01000055.1 GCA_002694945.1 Gammaproteobacteria bacterium | reverse complement strand
CCCGACGTAACAGCAGAAGATATCAAAAAAGCGATCGAGTATGTCGTCCCTGCGATAGAAATCGTCGACAGTCGCATTACAGATTGGCGTATATCCTTTGCAGATACCGTGGCCGACAATGGCTCTTCGGCATTTTATGTTCTTGGAGAGCAAAGGATGTCGCTAAAAGATCTGGACCTTTACACTTGTGGTATGGTGCTTGAGGTGAATGGTGAAATAGCCTCTTTAGGTGCAGGCGCTGCATGCTTAGGTCATCCACTAAACGCTGCCGCCTGGCTAGCACAAACCATGATAAATAGAGGCCAACCGCTTAAGGCCGGACAGGTTATTCTAACCGGCGCACTTGGGCCAATGGTTGACCTGCAGGCAGGCCAGCAAATTTGTGCAAAAATTAGTGGGCTCGGACAGGTATCTATTGAAATTCAACCTTAAAAACTATTTGATCTTTTGAAGTAGCTAAGCTCAAAAAATCGGAGTAAATTCGCAAGTCTACCTAAGGACTGACTCAGACATTAATCAAAGATGAAAGACAATGAAAACACCTGCAAGGAAAGTCGTCGAAGCGTTTGGTGACTGTGAGGCTCTCGCTTCTATGTACGCGGAAGATATAGTTTGGAGGCTAAACTATTCGCTTCCGAAAAATATTGCCGGACCTCATAAAGGCATAGATGCCGTCAAGTCCTTTAACGATGCAGTGTTCAAGAAAATTTATGACGGCACTAACATGCAGGTGACTATTCATGAGGAGATAGGCCATGAGGCCTCCAGCGTTGTTCGATTCGACATACACGCCACAAGTAAGCGCGGAAATAGCTATGATGTAGAATACGTACTCTTCGCAAAAACAAGAAATGGTAAAATTATTGAGATCATCGAGTTACTTGACACTCTCGCTTCAACAGAACAACACCAAGGAAATCCAATTGGTATTCCTCCTTCTTTAGCTCTTCGGCAATAATCAATATCAAATTTTTCATAGATGCTACGGTTAAGCGCAGTCTCACTTTGGCGGCCCGATAAATTTGTCTGGGTATTGACCCAAGCACAATAGCAATACACAACTAGCGCTAAAACAGACGATGCAATAAGCGAAGCCAATGGCATAGCTCCCTGTCACGTCAAAAATCAATGCAAAGAGCGACGGTGCGATACCGGATGCCAATGCAAGTGCGGCATAGAGCCAGGAATAAATCTTTGCGTAGTGGAGCAGTCCAAAGTACTTTGCTGCAAGAAACGACATCAGGTCCAACTCAGCCCCTGCTGCAAAACCCAGTAGTCCACCGGCGACGCAAGCCAAAACAAACACTGGCTCGCCCAACAAGATGACTGATCCCAGCACCGAGAGAGAAATAGCTAGAGCAGCTACACCAGGGGCCCAGTAGTGATCCACGAGGTAGCCAACAATAAGACGACCTGCGATGACTGATAGTCCTAGGACACTGATAACTGTCGCGGCTTTCTGCGCGGGAATGCCTTGGTCGGTCAGAGCTGGGATGAGATTAGGGACGATACCCGACATAGCGATATAGACCAGGAATATCGATATCAGCAAAACCCAAAACCGATAACCTGCCGCTGCTTCGACAAGAGTCAATCCCGTTTCAGCTTCAGCTCTTTCTTCAGGTTCTTCGGGTTCAACCCTCGCCGGGTGAAAGAAGAGAGCGACCAACGGCGCTGCGAAGCAGAGCGGCAACGCAGCAAGCCCCAAATAAGCCGTTCGCCAACCGAAATTTTCTACTAACCAGACGGTGTATTGAGGGATCAGAATCGCACATATTCCGGTGCCACTCAGCATAATGCCAAGCGCCAAGCCTCTCTGATGAAAAAAAGTCGCAGTGACGGCTCGAGTCCATGTAACAGGTATTGTCCCGGCACCGAGGACAGCCATGCTGGCGTAGGTCAGATAGAACAACCACAATTCTCCACCGCTCCTAGATGCCAGGATCAGAGCGAGGCCCAATCCGAGCAAACCTGCAAGCGCCATAAGTCGAACCCCAACCCTATCAACTAAGGCACCGACAATAGGCGCCGTGATTACTCCCGCGCCGGTACTAAACAGAATGACTAACTGAAATTCAGATCTTGACCAGCCAAACTCACTAGTGATGGGTACAACAAGAGCACCGATCGAATAGAAAGGCAGCACGATCGAACTGCAGATCAGTCCAATTGAAGCGGACAGTAGAAGCAGCCAGTTTTTAGATAGTTCATTCATTGTCGTGGCCGGTGAGATTTGAGGTATTAGTTTTCGACATTGGTTAAGCCTGCAAACACTATGGCACACCATTGATGAGCGGCCAAAGCACGATTACAACTTTTGGGGGGGGTCAACTATTGCGCCTCCGCCCAGGCTTTTCATCAGCGCGCTCATGATACTTCCTTAACCTCCCTACTGCATATAAAAACCCGAACTGCTCCGGCCTATTATTCCGCTGTTATCTTCATGCAAAACGTTTCACGAGACATTTGATTATTGACAGATCCCCTTAAGAGACACTTAATGGGAGAGTGAAGTAAGAATAAGCCATAAGAGCTTTTGCTTTTAAAAACTAAAAAATGGAAAGCTTAACCAAAATTACTCGATATTGGCCAAAACGTACCTAAGGAAGACAGGATGAAATTCGGGGTATTACAATTTTTCAGTTGGCCAGGCAGACGCGGCAGTCTAAAGGACATCTACGATCGTTCTCTGGAGCGTGTCCGCATCATGGACCAAAATGGATACGATGCTGTCTGGATTGCAGAACACCACTTTTCCACTTATAGCGTCTGCCCATCTATCCACATGATGGGAGTGCATTTTGCGGCAGCGACAAAGAACTTGCGAATCGGCACTGGTGTCTCTCTAGCAGCTTTTTACAACCCTATTCGTCTGGCAGAGGAAGTCGCTCTGCTCGATGTATTATCTGAAGGTCGAGTCAACTGGGGAGCAGGCAGTGGATTTGACCCGAACGAATTTAGAGTCTTCGGGATCGACCGCGATGAGCGCCACCCTCGCTTCAGGGAGAACGTAGATATAGTTCTGTCCGCCTGGAATAACGAACGGTTTAGCTATCAGGGACAATATCATCAATTTGATGACGTCGAGGTTTTGCCTAAGCCTCTGCAGTGCCCTGTGCCCGTCTGGATGGCCGCTTCATCTGAAGAAGCCTGTCTCTGGTCTGGAGAACAAGGCTTCAACATTCTGCAGGACCCTCATACTTCCATGGCAGGAATAATGGAAAAACGCCAAAAATATGAAATAAACCTCATCGCCAACGGTCATCATATTGGTCATCGAGACGTCCCAGTAGCTCGCCTCGTGGCAATCGCAGATACCGATGAACAGGCAAAACAGGTTGCCATCAAGGGCGCAGAATGGACCACTGGAAGCTATGCGAAAGGACCACCATCCAAAAACAGTGAAGATGTTAATCCTGTGGACCGATACGTTAATGATGTCATTCTATGGGGATGTCCAGAGCGCGTTGCAGATACACTACTCCAGTATGAGGCGGAATATGGATTAAACTATCTGCTATGTTCACCCCTATCAAATCAATCATTCCACCTCTTTAATGATGAAGTATTACCTCGACTGACTTAAAGCCCATTGGAGGTCTCAAAAAAATGACATCTGAACCAAAGCTGACAAAAGACCTAACCAAGGCACGCAACAATCTCGACGAATTTGGCTACTGCCTAATCGCCGAAGCACTAACCACAAAAGAGTTGGAAACCGCACGGGAAAGGCTGAAGGAACAGGCAGCCGAAGAGGAAAGACGAGGCCTTTCCTTTCGTGATGGCGGACCTGAACAGAAGCTCGTTGATGACTTCGGTGAGGTGCGACCAGATGCTTTCTCTGCACACAATGGCGGCGTCAATCAGAGGCTCTGGATGCTCGCCAACAAAGGCCAGTGTTTCAGAGATCTAATCATCCACCCTTTGGTCGACAACCTGGTTGGCCATATTTTGGGTGCGTCTTTCATCTTATCGACCTTGTCTGCAAACATCGCTAAACCAGGAGGAGTGCGAATGGGACTGCACACCGATCAGTGGTGGATGCCACAACCGGTTCGTCCCGGGGAGGTCAGGGTGAAGGCATCTGAGATCTCCAGAGCAGCGGTCTCCAGCTTTGTAGAACCAGATCCGTCTCTAGGTATTTCACCAGCGGTTGTCGCAAACAGTATGTGGATGCTAAGTGACTTCTCAGCCACTAACGGGTCAACTGAAGTAGTACCTGGCTCGCATCTGAGCGGNGCGCACCCCCACAGCGGGCAACAAGAAGACTATCCGATCTTGCAGCCGGAGGCTCCGGCCGGCACACTGATGGTTTTTGACGGGCGCCTTTGGCATGGTACTGGCGCAAACAAGGGCGAAACAGATCGCCTAGGCGCGTTGGCAACTTTTTGCGCACCCCAGTTTCGTCAGCAAGAAAATCAGACCATTGGCTTGGATCCGGCCCTCTGGCCTGATTTATCCGATAAATTACGCCAGCGGCTAGGCTTTTCTCCATGGAATGCCTACGGTCGGATCGAAAATCCGGCCGCGCCTATGATCGAACCTGAACCGANACGCATAGGCGAGTTGCGTCCCTAAGCGACGACTTGGTCGTAAAGCAGACTCAGCTGTATGGCATGCCCTGAGTTTCAACATACAATGAATAAATTGACTGAGATCCTGTGATGAACAAGCGATTACGCTTNACCCCTCCAAAGCATAGGTTGGCCGCACCCTCTGGCAAATGAATCGCGCCGATAAGGAGTCCATCGGATGTAAAAATATGGACGCCATCGTGCTCTATCCCTCCCCAGCTGACTGCTGCCCAAACNTTACCTTCCATATCAACGCGAAAACCATCCGGTGACGCTGGGCCGAAATCCGCAAAAACACGTTTATTAATCAATTCATTATCACGAACATCAAACTGCAAAATCTGACGGGGGTAACCCGGCACGTGGGAGGCGCCCGTGTCCGCAATATAAAGCTTAGAGTAATCGGGCGAAAAAGCTAAACCATTCGGCTTTTCCAACTGTTCATCAACCACCGATGCTTCTAACGTATCAGGATCCAAGCGATAGGTTCTAGTCGGCAGTTCAAACTCACCTTTATTGCCCTCGTAATGCCAATGGATGCCGTAACCTGGATCCGTAAACCAAATTCCGCCATCAGGATGCACAACAACATCGTTTGGCGCGTTGAGCCGTCTGCCTTCGAACGAATCNATCAGGACNGTCACATTGCCATCATATTCAGTACGGGTTAGTCGACGTTGGTGCTCGCAGGTGATGAGCCGTCCTTGACGATCGCGGGTGTTNCCATTCGCATTATTGGACGGTTCTCGGAAAATACTGACATCACCAGTCTCCTCNCTCCACCGTAACATGCGGTTNTTAGGAATNTCGCTCCAGATCAGGCTGCGCATGTCGCCAAACCAGACCGGTCCTTCCGCCCAGCGCGCTCCAGTCCAGATACGTTCCAAAGAAGCGCTTCCAAGTACATACTGACGAAACCGCGGGTCGATTACCTCTATTGNGGGATCAGGATAACGAACCGGCTGCTGCCAGTCTCTATCGAGATGATAATCCATAACTTTTTGGTCCTAACATCAAGCTGTGATCTCCAGACCAGCCAATTTCCCTTGNTTGCGCCATTTTCTCATAAGCTCAAAAAACTCCAACGGGCCGCCGCCATAGGTATTGTTCTGAGGAGTCACGTTTACATGTCCCTCATTATTGTAATAACCCGGCGTGCAAGCTTTCTGAAAGTCAGCGGTCAAACGGGCCTTCTCCACAATAGTTTGTACCCAGTCTTCTTCTGCTGTTTGGCTGGCTTCAACACGTGTAATGCCATCTTTAGCCAACTCACTCATAATATAACCAAGATGCACACTGTTTTCGTCGAGAGAAAATGTGTAGGTCGCGGTAAAAGCAGACTGAGCTGGGCCAAAAAAGAAGCAATTTGGAAAACCTCGCGAATGCATACCATGAAAAGTTGCGAGGCCGTCAGCCCATTTTTCGGAGACTGTTATGCCATCGACTCCGACAATACTGTATCCCGCACGACGAGAATAATCGGTACCCACCTCAAATCCGGTCGCAAAGATAATGCAGTCTACTTCGTATTCCTGCCCGTTATAGATCACTCCTCTCTCGGTGAACTCATCGACACCTCGACCATCTGTATCAATTAAAGTGACATTAGGTAGGTTGAAGGTAGACAGATATTCATCATGGAAACAGGGTCTTTTGCAAAATTGTCGGTAGTATGGTTTTAGCGCTTCGGCCGTTTTCTTATCCTCAACTAGGGCGTCGGCGCGTGCCCTTACTTTTTCCATATTGGCAAAATCTGCGAGTTCCACTTTCTTCTCGACGTCCATGTATGTCATCGCTTTATCAGTCAAATACTTCTTGATCCCGACCTGATAAATTTCCTGATCGAACATACCTTTTAGTGCCCAAAGCGCCAACCGCCATTTAGATGGCGCTTCCTCCCGCAGTTGTCCTACTAACAGTCGAAAAGCTTCTGTCCAACCATCGCTTACAAGATCTTCTTTAACAGGTGCACCTGTTAGAAAAGACTCGAAGTTCGTTCTACGGTCGTTCTGCCAGCCAGGTTTCTGTGTTCCTATCCAATCTGGATCAGTCGGCTGATTGTTACGAACACTGATCGATGAGGGTGTCCTCTGGAAAACATANAGTTGCTTGGCTCCTGCGCCAAGGTGGGGGATACACTGCACCGCCGTCGCCCCCGTNCCTATAATAGCCACACGTTTGTCGTGCAAGTTTTCAAGATTTCCATACGCGTCTCCCCCGGTAAAGGCATAATCCCACCGGCTTGTATGAAAGGTGTGTCCCCTATAATCATTAATTCCTTTGATTGCAGGCAATTTGGGACGGTTCAGAGGACCATTGGAATGCACAACAAAGCGAGCCTTGAGACAATCCTGGCGATTCGTCGTCACAGTCCAGCGCCTTGCTGCTTCATCCCACTCGGTCGCTATAACTTCTGTCTGCATGAGCGCAATATCATCAAGGCCATACTTATCAGCTAAGACCCGGCAGTACTCGAGCGTCTCAGGCGCATCGGTATATTTCTTCTTTGGAACAAATCCTGTTTTTTCGAGGAGCGGGAGGTAGACATAAGACTCGATATCACAGGACGCGCCCGGGTACCTATTCCAATACCATGTACCACCAAAGCCACCACCCTTCTCAATAATTTTTATGTCCTCAATGCCAGCTTCCTTTAGCCGAACAGCAGCTAACATCCCGCCAAAACCTCCACCAATAACAACGACCTCAATCTCTTCCAAAATCGGCTCGCGTAGAAAGTTAGGTTCTACATAAGGGTCATCAACATAGTGTGAAAAGTCTCCTGTAACTTCAATGTACTGATCATTCCCATCCTCACGCAGTCGCTTATCTCGCTCCTCGCGGTATTTGTCCCTTAGTGCATTTGGGTCAAAGTCTATCTGATCTCCTATTTCTAAAATCGTCATATCTACCCCTCTCAGTTCGCCCTTCATCCAGCCATTTTTTTAACTCCGACAATCGAGTCAACTCTAGTCGTCAAAAGTCAAATCATCGCGGTTCAGCTCGACCGCGCCGCGCCACCTCAACGAAAAAATCCGTGATTATTTTACTGCTGTCAATATCCCTGGTTCTACCGAATCCCATCTGGTAGCGGGCCAGGACGTAAAGAGGATTCCACCAGTCATAACGCAAACCAGGCCAATCATGACCGCCATTTTCCACAATGTAAAACTTCGCTTGCACGTCGCTACCAGTCGACCAGTAACTCATTAAACGTACTAAACTCTCATCTTCGGGATCGAGGTCAGCTAAACTGGCCGTAATCGACTGATCAAGTCCGTTATGTTGGACCCAAAAATTGCGGATATCCTGCTGTGATCGGTAGGCACCCCAACCGCC
>NZNP01000054.1 GCA_002694945.1 Gammaproteobacteria bacterium | reverse complement strand
TTACATCTGTTACTGTCATAATAACTGTATTTGATCCTAAATCATCCTCTGTAAACTCTACATGAGATAACTCAATAGACTCAATACCGCAGTTATCATAACTTCCATTATCAATGTCATCCTCTGTGATAACTGCTAAACCATTCTCCAGAGTTACATTGATATTAACACACGCTAACTCAGGTGATTGTTGATCAATAACGATCAATGGCGGATTCTCGCAACAGCTTGCGTTTTACTGATGACGGGTTTCCTCATCAGGAGTTCAATTGCTATTCATTACGCGGTCTACTTCCTTGATCTGAATAGTGGTGGACTGACTTTTGCTTTGTTCATGAGTCTGTGGGCCGTTGCCGGTATTGTTGCAACACTGAGTTCAAGCTGGCTTACAGAGCGTTACTGCAAAATAAAGGTATTTCGATACTCACTCTTCTTAGCAGCTATAACCGGTTTTGTGATGTTCTTTGCAGTAGGCAAAGGCGAGGTTCTATTAGGAATGTCTTTTTACTTCCTTCTCTGTTTTTTCAGCGATATTAATACTCCTATTTTTTGGGCCGCCATTTCTGAGGTAGTCGACTACGGAGAAAAACAACAAGGTATTCGGGTGTCTGGTTTATCTTACGGGAGTTTTTCCTTCCTTCAGAAACTCGGCATGGGCCTCGCTGGCTTTATTGTAGGCATACTACTGGATCTATTTGGCTACATAGCCGGTGCCCAACAAACCCCCTTCGCCCTCACTGGCATCGCTCTCATGATGTCAGCAATACCTGCCTTTCTTTTCCTGGCAGCCGGGCTCGTGATGAATCGCTACATCATTTCAAGTAGATATGCCGAGGATAATTTAAGGACTATCTAGAATTAACTACTCGGGAACGAGAAGTTTGATTCTTCCCGCAGTGTCGCCGATGGCCATCGTTGAGTTATAGTTTTGCGACGAGTATAAAAGCGCACACCGTCCGGGCCATAGGCTGACAAGTCACCAAAAAGCGAACGTTTCCAGCCACCAAAACTATGATATGACACTGGCACCGGCAAGGGCACATTAATTCCAACCATCCCAGCTTTTACATGGTCAGAAAAATAACGAGCTGCTTCTCCGTCTCTCGTAAAAAGACAAGATCCATTGCCGTATTCATGATCATCCACCAACGACATGGCCTCATCCAGGTTAGCGACTCGAACAACGCTGAGAACAGGCCCAAATATTTCCTGCTGGTAGCAAGCCATTGTTGATTTAACATGATCGATCAAAGTTCCCCCAACAAAAAAACCATCGTCGCCCGCTGCCAGTTCGGGCTTTCGACCATCTACAATAATGCTCGCACCAGCTTTTTCCGCACTGTTAATCAAACTGACTACGCGATCACGATGTTCGTCTGAGATCAATGGGCCAAAATCATTGTTGGCATTATCAAAACTTCCTACCTTTAGCTTAACCATTTCGGCGCGGAACGCTTCGATCAGAGCATCGGCCGTTTCGTCTCCGATGGCCACGACAACGGAGACTGCCATACAGCGTTCACCGCTCGAACCAAAAGCTGCGCCCATGAGGGACTGCACTGTATTATCAATGTCCGCATCCGGCATAACGATAGCGTGATTCTTCGCGCCGCCTAAAGCCTGACATCTTTTCCCATTAGCCGTCGCAGTTCGATAAACCGACTCTGCGACCGGTGTTGAACCGACAAAACTTACTGCCTGAATCCGCGGATCGCTCAACAGAACATCAACTGCTTCCTTATCACCATTGACAACATTAAGGACGCCGGGCGGCAAGCCAGCCTCCTGAGCAAGTTCAGCGACTCGCACGGCCGCCGATGGATCTTTTTCCGATGGTTTCAATACAAATGTATTGCCACAAGCAATAGCGAGCGGGTACATCCAAAGAGGCACCATAACTGGGAAGTTAAATGGAGTAATGCCGGCAACGACACCGAGTGGTTGAAATTCGCTCCAGGAGTCAATCTCTGGTCCTACATTACGCGAGTATTCACCCTTGAGGAGTTCCGGCGCGAAGCACGCGAATTCAACATTTTCAATGCCCCTGCCGACCTCGCCAGCTGCATCGTGGCTGATCTTCCCGTGCTCACTACCGATCAATGCTGCCAATTCATCTGTATGGGACTCCAGCAGGGCCTTGAATCTAAACATAATTTGCGCTCGGCGAGCCGGTGGCGTTGCCCGCCACTCTGGAAAGACCGCTTGCGCCGCAGCAATCGCTTCAGTTGTCACCTCTGCTGAGGCAAGACTTACCTTTCCATCAATTTTACCGGTGGACGGGTTGGTTATATCTAGATGACGATCGCCGGAATGACGAACCGCTCCGTTAATTAAATGACCTACAGACTTCATAAGAAAAACCTCACTCCAGTGGTGCAGCAGTGTAAACCACCTGCCTCATCGATTTGTACCTAATCCACGACCTCTATATGCTCCACATTGAGTAATTTTGGGAGTTTCACTTGACTGTTATCGTTGCTGGCCACGTTGATTTTGATACTACGGAAAATATTTCGGAAATGTTGCATTCCGTTAAGCCGCTCATAGAAGGTGCTCTGTCTGAAAGAGGATGCAGGGCTTACTCGTGGACAGAGGATCATCTGACACCGGGCCGAGTATGGGTTTACGAAGAGTGGGAATCGTCGGACACTCTGGATGACCACCTCAACACCGAATGGTACCGAAACATGCTGGCATCATTAGGCAGTTATAAGATGCTGCCCCCGTCGCAGCCTATTTATAAGTACCGGGTTGAGCATCTAGAACCAGTGTATGACGAAACCCCTAAAGCCAGAGGACACTTCTTTACCGCCGATGAGCCGGTTAAGACGAATATGGCAGTCATCGTCGCTGGTGTAATTCAATTCACCGAAATCGATCAAGTTCCAGATATTTTAATTTCAGCGAAACCCCACATAGACGGTGCGTTGACAGAACCTGGATGCATTGCTTACTCCTGGACCCAGTGTCATCTCAATCCAGGGCGAGTTCAGGTCTATGAAGAGTGGACATCATCGGAAACTCTTGAAGCTCATCTGAACTCCCATTTCTATCAAGACATGGGGGCTCATTTGGGTTCATTTGAACGAATTCAAACTGATTCGCCCATCTTGAAATACAGAATCGACCTGCAGCAGACCGTCTACGATGAAACCGGCGTAGCAAAAGGACACTTTCTAGGGACCCAATAGCTATTTTCTCAATATAGATCAGGCGAGAGCCTGTATAGGCAAGGCATTTTATGGACATCCTTAGAACACCTGATGAATGTTTCGCGCATCTAGCGGACTACCCCTTCGAACCACATTACACCATAATTGAAACAAACGAAGGGACAGAACTCAGAATTCATCATCTAGATGAAGGACCAAAAGATGGTCCCATTGTCCTTCTGATGCACGGTCAACCCGTTTGGAGCTACCTCTACCGCAAGATGATTCCACTGCTTGTCAGAGTAGGCATGAGAGTAATTGCACCCGACCTGCCAGGCTACGGAAAATCAGATAAGCCTGCAGCTCGTGAAGATTATTCATATCAGCGGCAGGTTGATTGGATGGATGCCTGGCTAACTATCAATGGATTCTCCAACATTACCTTCTTCGGTCAAGACTGGGGCGGTCTTATCGGTCTGCGCATGATCGTCGACCAACCAGAGAGATTCGCTCGAATAGTCATCGCAAATACCGGACTTCCGTATAGTCCGAGCACGGACAAGTCTACCATCGATACTATAAAGAGTTTTCGAGAGCATGCAGAGACGCCTACACTCATCGAGATGCAAAAAGCGCTAAGTACAATGGGTGGGTCCTCTGAAACCAAATTTGCCTATTGGCAGAAGTTCTGCTGGGAAACCCAAGACCTTCCCATAGGTCTAATGATGTCTATGATGATCGAGCCCCAGAGCAATCTGACCAGAGCAGTTAAGTTAATGTTATTCAAACTTGGGATTAAAAGACCTCTACCCACCGACATCTCAAAGGCATATGAAGCTCCCTTCCCCGACAAAAAGTACAAAATGGGCCCGAGAGCGATGCCAAGCCATGTGCCAACAATTCCTGACGAGTCATTGGAAGCACAAAGGCTCGCATGGGAATTTTTTTCATCCTGGGATAAGCCATTTTTGTGCACCTTCGCCGATGACGATCCAGTTACTCAGGGCGTCGAGGAACAATTCTACGACCGGGTTCCAGGCACTAAAAACATGCCACACCGAAAAATTAAAGGCGGTGGGCACTTTGTCCAGGAAAACAGTCCTGAGCAAGTTGTCGATGCCATTGTCAATCTGATCGAGAATTATTGACAGATGACAGCTTCTCTCTACTCCAAATTTGTCAAAATCAGCCGGCTAGTGCGGCGTCCCCTTCGNGCACGCCTCTCAACCCTTGACCTTCAACATCATNGAGANACGAGNAGCAGNAAGCCCCCTCAGGANGCTTGCTTGATGACTTCGAGGGGCGNTTGACCCAAAGCTTCCCGGTAGTTCGTATGAAAGTGNTGTAGGGCGGGCTCATTGCGGCCGAACATAATCTCTTTTAACTGTCCGTTTTCTGCNGCTTTCTGTTGCATCTCACCCATGACATAGTCTTCTTTCTCAATCGTGCTATGAAAAACTTCGAGGTTTGCTTCTAAGCTTATGCCTCGTTGGCTCTGCGCAGCCGGATCATATACTTTGCCAACGTCAAACGACTCCGTGCTCGCTTTATCCTGGTCAATCAAAGCCTGTTGAAAATAGAAGCTAACCTGAGTTACCGAACGACTAGCTCCATCAGCGTGCGGGTATATACGGATTAATGTTGTNCCNCCTTCACTAGTTATTAACTGTATATTCGGGAACAGGTGATACAAAACAAAGGTACCGTGTTCAATCCTCCATTGCTCTTCAGGCATATCCCGCATGACATCGATCCCATGATTAGCTGTCACGAAACGATGATGACGACCGAACAGTTCAAAATGCAGGTTATTGCCGTGATAAAGCCGGCCGAGGGTGTCTTTATGTAGCTTACCAAAATGATAGGTTTCCCCGAACGTATCGTTAGCGAACTTCCAATTAAGCCGCATATCGATTGTCTTCGACCCGAGAAATTGATGCTGATCCATCACGAAAGACCCAAGCTCGTCATCCAGCTTTTCGCCCAACAGATCTCGGACATCCAGATGACCATCAACCTGAGGATGAACCCACAACATGCCATGACGTTCTATTGCAGGTAACTCGAGTAGCCCATGACATGATTTATCTATAGCTCCAAAGTGAGCTTCATTTGGAATCGACAAAAGAGAACCAGTATTTGCGTAACTCCAGTGATGGAAAGGACACATAAACACCGTTTTCTTACCACGTTCCTCAGACGCGACCCTCACGGAGCGGTGCCTACATGCATTTAGAAACGCGTGAAATTTTCCCTTGGCGTCCCTTGTCGCCAGCACAGGTGTTCCGAAGTCATCCATAGTGAAAAAAGAACCCGGCTCCGGCAAATCGCCTGACAGACCAATGAGCTGNGGATGATTTTGAAAGAACTCTTCTTGCTCTTGCCGNGCTTGTTCGGGACAAACATAAGACGCGGTAGGCATCCTGTATTGAACTCCAGCATCGACATTTCGCTCATCATCGAGCTGTGACATCAACTCTTTGAGTATTTCAACCTGCAACANGTGTTCCATCTCAGTACTCCTTCTTTCTTTAGGATTATTTCCCCTCTTCTATGCCCAAATCACCCACTTACAAATCNAATTTTCTCAATTTTGCAACTCNCCTAANTCGCANCCGCGACGCTCAAGAATCGGNCTCAGTTCACGGTAAGCAGCTGGCGTGAGACTAAGCGGAATACGTGGATACAAGTGATGAATAATATGATATTGCATACNCGCTGACACAACATTCCCCAATCTACTTTTGAACGCCCTGGTATCTCGATATCGACCTTGNTTAACTCCTGGTTGGTGCGGTTTCCAAGCCANATAATAAGTTATATGAAACTCTGCGAGGAACTTCGGCAGCCACCAAAGGAAAAAGGCCTCAATCGCGTAGCCGGTCCAAGCCATGCTAAAAATTACGACCAAGTATGCGGACTGCATCACGATAGCGTCAATAATTAAGTGTTGCTGGCCAGTTCGCTCTAACGATCGACCGTATGCCGAACTTCTGTTTGATTCTGGCTGACGATTCTGGATCATCTTCCAAATAAATTCCAAGTTNGACCGAGCGTGAATATCAATATCGCAGTCTTTCTCGGGGTCATTAGTATACTTATGATGCTCCATGTGAGTCGCTCTTAGGACCCGATAGGGCTGGACGAGAGGAATAGTCGAGACGTGTCCAACTAATTCGTTAACCCAACGAAGCGGCTTGCCTTTGCCCGCGATGATGTTGTGTTGCGCTTCATGCGATGGCAGATAGGAAAGAGTCACGTTCAAAGTCGCTATTGGAAAAGCCAACCATAGCGGCACGATGCCCANAAGTACCAAAGGAAACAGAGAAATAAAAACCGCACAATTGCACAAGCCCCAAGCTACTGCACCCCAGGGCACAAGACCCATGAACTGACCGGCAATTTTCCTCTCGAGCACGTCAAGTTCTTCGAGGGACAGATCATCCCAGTTTTCAATATGGACTATTTCACCCATATCCAGCTCCCTCTGAATTGCGCCATCAATCCAACAACAANCCCAANGATAGCACCAGCCAGAATAGCTGCTGANCCAGCAGGCAGCCAATGTAAGGCGATCACAGACTGCGTTGTCAACGGCCAGATAAAACCAACGCCAAAGGCCATTGGTGAAAGTAACACCTTGAAAACGAGTTCCATCATTATTTCTTCGTTGTCTCGTATAGTAACCTTCGAGGACAAATTATACCGAGAAACGCCGTTATCAGCGATCAAATAGATTAGAATAAGGGGTATTCACACCGATTATTCCTAGCTGCGAAGGCATGACTTAGTCACCACAAAAAATAACTGTGACCATTCTCAGGCAATGGTTAGCCGATTGTTCACCCTTCGCAACTCAAATTGCATGGGAATCTGCACAAGTTCCCGCAACTCACCATCGCCCAACCAATCAGAGACAAACAGCTGCATATCGGGTGGCAAAGCATGAAACCACGCGCGGGCCCTTTGTCCAATCCAGACTGCATGCAGTTGAGCCTTGTGCTCCTGATAACCACCTCCATACTTGACGATCTCTGTCGGTAATAAAGGCTGATCATCGGCAGGCGCCAATTCAAAACCTAATTCCGGGTCAAGCACCTCCATCGCCTGATTAAAAGCAAGTGTGTCGAGGATAAATGGCTGACCAAAAGTCGAGCCGACAAATTGAAGGATGGCGAGCGAGGTTGACGGTACTTCATCATCCGGCAAATATTCAACCGAGCGCGAAAAAAATTCTGGCGATTGAACCTCAGGGACCAGCATGTGCTCAACCCAGCGGAATGTCCTTGGCGCGTTATCCTGCATGATTCTAAGCCCTGCAGGATCACGCCCAAGATGGGCGTGCATTGCACCCATCACAGCGTAGTCCGCCGCAGATGGCTGACCGCCTAGGAAGTAGGGATGCTCAACAAGGTGAGCTTCAAACAATCTCAACAATTGACAATATTGCTCGTCTAACGCGCGTCTAGCCTCTGATGTCGCTTCCGGGAGGCCGTAACTTTTCATTCTGTCAGCAATGAGTTCACCGTAACGGCGCAATTCCTCGTCACTTCCCTGAGGCCGAAAGGATCGACCAAAGTCCATCTTTACAAAACTGTCATTTGCTTCGAACAACCAGCGATGCATCCATGCGAGTCTAACCAGACCCTCACTCCCCAGCAGTTCCATAAGATGCACAAAAACTCTCTGTCGCGGAGAGTCTGGAAAGGCCGGTAGGTGAGGAAATCGCGTTTCGAGATAATCGACGATTTCCACACTATCCTGAATAACAGTGCCATCCGGTGCGAGCAGCTGGGGAATCCTATGGCTTCCTGAATATGGTCGGACCTTATTACGGAACATCGGGTCACTGGGCAATCGCTCAACAAAAGGAATCGCTTTCTTACGCAGATAGGAACGGACCTTCGCTGTGTAGTATGAAGCGTAGGAGCCATACAATATGTAAGGATCGCTCATGATCTCACCATTTTTTTAAAATCAGCGGCTTTAACAATTACGATTGTGGTGATCGAAATCGGAAACACCGATGATAAACAGGTCCATTAACAAACTACAAAACAAGACTATTTACAAACAAATCATTGTCTAACGCCACAACGAGTTTTGCCCTTCAAGATCAGTCGAACCCGCTAAAACGAGAAATAAACTCATCATATCGCCCGCCGTTTGAATAACTCTATAACTATACTAACTGACCAAAACTTCAACCAATTGCCGACAAATTAGATCAACTTCCAAACATCCATCAACGCGAATTGCTTCAGTTTCGTTGGGCGCTTCTAAATTTAAAAATTGATCCAGGACCAAAGATTCAGGAAAAAAATGTTCACGCGAGCGCACTCTTTCTAAAATCACCGATTCCGGCACATCCAAAAATACAAAGCTCACTGGCTCTTGGCTAAGTAATTCTCGGTAACTACGTTTTAACGCGGAACAGCTGATCACAGAACCTTGCGGATTTTCTTTCATAACCTGACATAATGCCAAAAGCCAAGGCAGACGATCACCATCCGTCAACGCGATACCCGCGGACATCTTTTCCAAATTGGCTCTAGGGTGATAGTCATCACCATCAAAAAAAGGCAGCTCAAGTCTTCTTGCCAGGTTGGCACCAATGGTTGTTTTTCCACAACCTGCAACTCCCATGGTCACAATGTGTTTTAGAGTCACAACCTCACAGCTCCTAGCCAAATTCAACCGTTGCGTAGGCTGCGACACCTAAAAGCCCTGGCTGTGCATGCGTGATCAGAATCGTCGGAATGGTTTCCATCAGATACCGGTAACGGCCCTTTTTTTCAAAAGATTGACGAAAACTACTTCGCATCAGCAAATCCTTGTGTTTTGGCAAAATACCTCCACCCAAATAAAGACCATCAAAGGCCCCGATAGATAGCGCAAAGTCGCCAGCGACTTGGCCAAGGATTTCAAACATCATGGCGGTTGCTTGTAACGCCAGCCTGTCGTTATTAACTTGCGAAAATATTTCAGCTGCGGACCACCCACTAACATCCAGTCCATTTATGGTACGAAGTGCACTGAAGATGTTCTCCAAGCCATGTCCAGATAACACGCGCTCGTTGGAGACTCGTTCATATCGCGCTTGGAGCGCATGCAAGACTTTCTCTTGAAGGTCGGTCTGGGGAGCAAAACTAATATGACCAGCTTCAGTGATGACAGGCGCCTGAAAATCATCTCGACTCAGCAAGCCTGCGGCACCAAGACCGGTTCCCGGACCGATCACACCAACCTGATAGTTTTCTCTTTCCAGCGACCTCGATGGTACCGCACCAACTTGCTCAAGATCCGCCTGGCTGAGATGGGGGAGACTATAGGCCAAGCATTCGAAATCGTTTATCAATTTGACCGGGGTTATGCCAAGGCTCATAGCCAATTTTTCTTCAGCGACCAGCCAGGGGTTATTCGGAAAGTTTACCTCTCCCGTAATTACAGGGCCCGCAACCGCAAGGCAGATACCGTCGACCGCCGGCCTATCCACAAGATTCAGGTAAGCAGCAATTGATGATTCACAACTTTCGTAGTCTTCGCATAACAAAACTCGCTCCTCTTGGTAATTACCAGATAAGGGCGAAAGCAAAGCATAGCGTGCGTTAGTTGCACCGACATCTCCGATCAGAATTTCGTTCTCAACCATTTAGGCGTGCCATGATTTCACTTGATTCCCGGTGAATCCAATCGAAATCACGCTGTTTGATTTTTTTTGGCGGGACAAACCAAGAGCCTCCCACGCATACCACGCTGGGTAAGTCCAGGTAATGAGAAACTAAATCAGAATTTATACCGCCTGTAGGGAAAAACCGCACTTCTGGTAACGGTGCTGAAAAAGCCTTGAGCATCGCAACACCACCTGAAAGCTCGGCCGGGAAAAACTTTACAAAATCATAGCCTTGTTCATACAACTGCATTATCTCCGCGGCCGTTGCAGCACCTGGGATCAGCGATGCTTCCAACAGCTTCGCCTCTGTAATAATTGATTCACTAAATCCAGGACTTACACAGAACTTCGCACCGGCTTCCAGAGCTTGTTCAAGCTGCCGAGGGCTTCGGATACTACCTGCGCCAAGAGATACATCTGGTATTGTTTTGGCGACGGCCTCAATCGCCTTCAGCGCTGCAGGAGTGCGCAGCGTAATTTCAATAACTTTAAAGCCCGCATACATCAAAGTCTCTGCAAGCTTTACTGCATCTTCCGCATCATCGATGACAAGTATTGGTACAACTGCCGTTTCTGCGAATAATTCACTAGTCATACAAGTACGAGCATTGACTTCTTCTTAGACGATATTGCCATAGTGCAGAACTAATAACGTAATTGGTGTCGCGTTAATTTTTTTGTTACTGGTGCCTAAAGATTAACAATGCTCGCACCCTTTTCCGCGCTGAGCGCCGAGGACCTGAGACCTGCGAATAGTTCCCTGCCCATTCCTATCTCGTCTGTCGCTACCTTCAACGGTGGTCTATTCGCCAAGTCCGCTCCAACCTCCAACTTATTGTTCTTGCTATCGATTGTAATCATGTCACCATTCTGAATTCGGTCAATCAAACCATCTGCAGTCGCTTCCGGTGTTACCTGTATTGCAGCTAGAATTTTGCCGGAAGCACCAGACATGCGGCCATCTGTCAATAACGCTACTTTAAGGCCCTTATTCTGCATGAGACCTAGATAAGGTGAAAGTTTGTGTAATTCAGGCATACCATTAGCCCTCGGACCCTGACGCTTGACCACGGCAACCATATCCTCGTTTAATTCGCCCGATTCGAAGGCCTTGGCAAATTCGTCCTGGCTACTAAATATCTTTGCAGGCGCAGATATAGATCGGTGCTCCTCTGCCAGAGCCGAAACCTTTACAATGGCGCGACCGATATTACCTTCCACTACACTAATGCCACCCTCAGAACTAAAAGGCTCAACCACACTCCGCAATATGCTGTGATCAACAGATACCGGTGGCTCATCAGACCATTGCAGTTCACCTTCTCTAACAACCAAACTCTTTGCATAATGAGTCAAGCCGCGCCCCACAATCGTCTCAACATCCTCATGGAGCAGCCCAGCCGAAAGCAATTCGGAAACTATGACGGAAAGACCGCCAGCTGCCTCGAACTGATTGATATCCCCATGCCCATTCGGATAGATACTAGCCAAGAGAGGCACGACTCTAGATAAATCCGAGAAATCGGTCCAATCGATACTTATTCCCGCCGCTGCCGCTATAGCTACAAGATGAATGGTGTGGTTGGTTGACCCTCCGGTGGCCATCAAACCCACTATCGCATTAACTATAGCTGCTTCATCAACGATCCTACCGATCGGTCTATAACTGTCGCCATCACACGTTATCGCAAGCACTTCTTTCACTGCTCGATCAGTGAAGAGGTCGCGGACGGGATCATCGGGGTTAACAAAACTACTCCCAGGCAACTGCAGTCCCATGATTTCCATCAGCATCTGATTACTGTTTGCCGTACCATAAAAAGTGCATGTGCCTGCACTATGATAGGAAGCCGATTCAGCCGCAATAAGCTCTGATTTACCCACTTCACCCGCCGCATAGGCTTCCCGAACAGCAGACTTTTCGCTGTTCGGCAAGCCTGATCGCATGGGACCCGCAGGCACGAAGACCGCTGGCAGATGCCCAAATGACAATGCACCAATCATCAGTCCTGGTACGATCTTGTCACAGATCCCAAGATAGAGCGCCCCATCAAACATGTTGTGTGAAAGCGCAATAGCCGTGCTCATTGCAATTACGTCTCGACTAAAGAGGGACAATTCCATGCCGTCTTGACCTTGCGTGACACCGTCACACATGGCGGGCACTCCACCTGCCACCTGGGCAACAGCGCCAAGCTGAGCAGCGACCCGGCGAATCTTTTCGGGATAGCCTTCATAGGGTTGATGAGCACTAAGCATATCGTTATACGCAGTGACAATCGCCAAATTAGGCACCAGATCTTCTGTCAGACGATTTTTCTCAATCTGCGAGCAGGCAGCCATACCATGGGCGAGGTTGCTACAAGATAATGACCCTCTCATCGGCCCGGCCTGTGCCTGCCGGTCGAGACGCCCCAAATAGGCCGATCTTGAAAGTCGGCTTCTCTTAATAATACGTTTTGTGACTTCTTCAACGATCAGGTTCATCTAGCAAACCCCTTTTCTTTTATCTTCAACTATGAAAACTGTCATTGATAATGACTCTTACCCCTACTTCGATAAAATTGACTGCGCGACCTATACAGAGACGACAGTTCCCCGCTATACCGCTTCTGGCCATCTATGGAGAGCCCCACTTGGGCTGCCAGGGTAAAGCTACCTCTCGGTCTACAAAAATTACTAGGATAGTACTCTCACTCCGCAATGAGTAACTCAGTAGCTGACCCCCATACCCGCTCTTACGTCATTGTTCACTCCGTAGGGTGGGATCGGATAACGCAAGCCATTCTTGGATAATGCCTTCAATCCGGCGATAACCTTTGGAAGATAGTCAGGCGGAATCGCCATCAACAATTCATCATCCTGAACACCACCATAGCGGCGTTCCGCGAAACAAGGTATCGATAGGCTGGGTTCCCTAGTCTTTAAGGCCCTACCCCAAGAATCTGAGCACGATGACTCTCCTACGCAACCCCAATTCAGTTTCTCGAAGCCCGTCCACTGCAGACCGTTAATAAATAAAATCATTTGAGCCGGTGTCGCATAAATCAAGCAGATATCTGGCGGCCTTAGTCTATTAGAGGCAAGCGGACTGACCGCCATGGCTTCATATTCCCCATAATCAAGCACTTCCATTGCGGCCTGATGAGCAGCTGCCTCTTCTTGGTTGGAGTACCAGACACCCGCCATCCGATCGCCTGACAGCCAATTCTCATCTCGTGGATGCAAACCTATCACGGTCCCGCACTGCGCGCCGACCAGATCATCCATGGTAACGCCTACGGTCCATCCATTTCTCGCAGCCTGACCAACAATCTGGTCTGTTGTATGAATGTCTTTTGGTCGACGAATACGAGGCACCGCTTCCATTTCAGCCTTAGTTTGAAACATTTTCATACCAATCGGTGTCGTCCGCAGACGCAGTAGCTCGTTCAACTGGTCGACGACCATTGAACCATCAAAGTCGAGATCAGAAGCAATAACAGACTCAACCATTTCAATACCCTCAGTGAATGACTATCGACAAAGGTAACATAGCCTCAAGCAAGAGATTAGTAGTTGTGAAGATGCTAGTACCCTCAGATAATGCGGAGCGGAAGATTAGGAGTGATCAAAATGACATTGACAATTCTGGATGGCAGCATAGGACAGGAGCTGGTGAAGAGATCGTCTGAGGCACCTACAGGTTTGTGGTCGACTGAGGTTTTGTTGAAACAACCTGAACTGATTCTTGCTGTACACGCCGATTACTTCGCTGCCGGAGCCGATGTCGCGACCAGCAACTCTTATGCTGTCCACCGCGATCGAATGGCAAGATTCGGCATAGACGAGCAATTCGAACCTCTATTAATGGCTGCCATTGAACTAGCCACCGCCGCACGCGATGCTCATGGTTCGGGCCTAGTGGCAGGCTCAATAGGGCCAGCTGGTTGGTCTTACAGGCCAAGCCAGGCGCCTCCTGAAGAACAAGGTGCAGAAATTTACGCCGAGGTAGCAAAAATTCTTTCCACCCACGCTGATGTTCTTTTGTTCGAAACAATGTCATCTGTTCTTGAAGCTAAATCGGCTTTAATGGGATCGCGATCAGTTTCCAAACCTGTTTGGTTAGCCGTCTCCGTGGACGACACCGATGGCTCAAAACTCCGATCCGGCGAAGACCTCCTAGATATTCTTGCTCTGGCCATAGAATTCCAACCCGAAGCACTATTAATCAATTGTTCTGTTCCTGAGGCCGTAAACCAGTCCATGGCAATTCTAGATGATAAGAATTTACATCCGATGCGATTGGGAGCCTATGCCAATGGCTTCAAAAAAATTACCGAGGAATTTGTTACGGGTGATGATGCCGTCGTTGACTCGTTAGAGGCGAGAGAGGACCTTGATCCGGAAACTTATGCTAGCTTCTGTGAAACATGGATTTCTGCAGGTGCTGATATTGTGGGCGGCTGCTGTGAGGTGGGACCTGCTCACATACAGAGTTTAGTCGAACGGTTCAAGCCAAACTAACTAAAACTGCGCTCACCCGATCGAAGCTGCAAGTGATTCAAACCAGCCAACTACCCACCTCCCTGCCGGGTAAGCTCAGTAATCCTTCTCGCAAATGCAGGATAAGCCTCGATCAGTTCAGACCTGATACCGGGCACATAATCGGCATATTCGAAGGCGGGCGCCAAGCTATTGCCTCCAAAGGTATATGCACTCCCGCCCGTTCCCACTGGACTCGCTCCCATCCAAGTACCGGCAGGCACCAATAGCTGGGGCGAATGACCTTGAGTCACGTCATTCCCAAGCCTCTTTATTTCCCCAGAACCATCGGGATACAAAAGCAATAACTCCATTGGCGAGCCGCCATAGAAATGCCACATCTCATCAGTTAGCAAACTGTGCATAGCAGAGAAATCTTCGCGCGTGAACACTGCTAATATTGCACTGTAGAGAAACCTATCCCCCCCATAGCGCGACACCGCCGGTCCCTCAAGGACTTCTGTGCTTTTAAAAGTCGGGGCAAACCAAGGTCCCTCGTGAGGGATCTTGATCATCTCAAAGTGATCGATGATCGACTGGGCGGCTGCTGGAATACCTTTCATGGTCTAGAACGCCTGTCTTTCAATCCGTCGCTATAAACTCCTGCATACNTTGCAAAGCCTTGGATTCAATTTGCCGAATACGCTCNAGTGATACACCATATTTTTCAGCTAGCGATTTCAGGCTAAGCTTGTCTTCACCAAGCCAGCGCGCAGAAACGATNTCTCGAGAACGATCATCCAGGGCGGCAAGTGCTGCTTTTAGACCAGCGTACTGAAACTCCTGGTACTCTTCTCTTTCTACAAGATCACTGGGCCCTGCTTCTTCCTCGTAGGTCAGATACGATGAAGGTCCTGACGAGTANTCGTCATCGTCGATNGCTAGNGATTCATAACTCTCATCGGTGCTAGCTAGTCTACCCTCCATTTCAAGAACTTCTTGAGGCTTCACACCCAGGTCCGCTGCGACCAGCTTTATTTCTTCCGAATTGAACCAACCTAGCCTTTGTTTCGATTTACGTAGGTTAAAGAAAAGTTTTCGCTGGGCTTTAGTTGTGGCCACTTTGACTATTTTCCAATTCTTAAGAATATAGTCATGAATTTCTGCCTTGATCCAATGCACAGCAAAAGAAACCAGCCGAACTCCATGCTGCAGATCAAACTTCTTAACCGATTTCATTAAACCTACGTTCCCTTGCTGAATAAGGTCTTCCACCGGAAGCCCATATCCGCTGTAGCCTTTAGCAATGTAGACCACATAGCGCAGATGCGATAAAACCAGACGCCGGGCCGCTTCCAAGTCATCTTGCTCTTGAAACTGCCGGAATAACTCCTCTTCCTCATGCCTTTCAAGGATTCGAATCTCTTGGATTGAATCCAAATAACTCTGCAATGATCCAGTCGCAATAACGGGAATAGATGAGGTTTGAGCCAACGAAGTCATAATTATCTCTGTTTGATAAATTCTTTAGGTAACAGTACTTTAGAGTACAAATTTCTCCTTACGTTCACTTTAATAAGGTCATTTTCCGGCAATTCAAGAGCTTTTTAACCTAAAATAGCCATATGACAGCTAATCAGACCAATGCTAAAGAATTTAATCCTAACTCTCTCGATCTGACACTAGTCGCCCAATATCAACGCACAATTGCTGCGCCCAGCGAACGCGTCTGGGAAAACGTTCTCGATTGGGAACACTTGCCATGGCTGCACAAAACATCGTTCGACTTTGTCGAACTCGATGCTGCTGGCGATTGGGGTTGGCGGACTTGGTCTGCACCAGAACATAACGCCCATGTCGAGTTGATCCAAGTAGATCACGAAAGTTATGTCGCTCGATCCTATAATGCGAACAACCAAATTTCCGAAATCTGGACCCNCGTNACNCCAGGTGACGACACNACCCACATAGCNGTTGATTTCTATTTTCCCGANGNTGANGAAGAACGAAGCANCTCTCTGAGAGAAGCTATTTTATCGCTTTACATCCAGCTTTGGGATGAAGACGAAGCGATGATGANTGCACGCCACCANCGGCTTACTGAANAACGAAATCAAAACACAGATNTAACGATAGGAGATGCCGCGGTCATCAACGCAAAGCTCTGCGCAGGTGAGAGCGTCATCTTTCAAGTCGCAGGGCAAGAATACAAACTAGCATACGTCAACGGGATGCTAGAGGCCCAAGCCACTGTTTGTCCGCATCTTTCTGGCCCGCTTGAACGATCTCCAACCAACAGTAATCGACTCTTCTGCCCGTGGCATGGTTACCAGTTCGACATCCAGACTGGTCAGTGTGTTTTCCCTGCGTCGGCTAACTGCCGACTAAAACCAGCTCCTAAAATAACCACATCGAATGGAAAAGTCTTAGCCCTATCAATCGTGTAGAAGGTAAATTTCTATTGAGCGCCGAATTGTTNCGAGAAAAAATAATTGAACCCAAACGCCTTTAATCACGACCTGAGACGGTATATTCAGTCAATCAAGTCAAGAAGAGAAAATCGAAGAAAAAGAATCAAGGTCATATCCGAGCGAACGAGCTTCTCCNTCCCAATCAGTTAATCCNCGGCAGGCACAATCGTGAGAAAAACCTTCTAAACGCTCTTCGATCTGGNACTTCGTCAAACCCGGTAAGTCAGGCGACCAATGATCGCCATTGAGAGCACTNTAATAACCCATACCCAACCGAGCAGCTATTTCGCACATGGCCTTTGTTCGTATGCTGGGTTTATGGCTCGGCTGATTAGGTAAAAGTTTAAATTCGTCAAGCGGTTGCCATTCTTCTTCGACCAAACAGACCTCTCTTAGAAGAAAGCCCCGATAAGGAGGCTTTCTTCTTTTCATCAAACAAGAGGAAATCTAATTTCCTCCGAACCTAACTGTAAGATCGAGCCCGTAGAACCTCGGATAGAGCGTTGAAGCCGTTCTGAGCCAGTCTGAGGAAGCGGTTCGGCTTCCAATACCTCGTGTGTGTACTTCATCAAGCACATTATCAACAAAAGCACGTATGACATACTTATCGTTGATATCTCTCCAAGTTAGCGACATGTCTAGCCTATCTCTTTCGGGAACCTCGTCATAGCGCCTGACGATTCCTTCGGATTGGTATTCACCGGTGTAGGACCAAGTCGCACCGGCAGCAAGCGTTCCCTGTGAAAATCTCCACTCATAACTTCCCCAAAGAGTGTACTTCCATTCAGGTATGCGTTTTAGATCGTTACCATTTAAATTGCGCGCCAGGAAGTCATCCCTACCGCCCGGGAAAGTCTGATTAAAAACTTCAACCGGGAAGAATGGATTGTCATCTTCTAAGACGAGAAGATCAGAAGTGTACTCAGTCTTGGTATAGCTAAGGTTACCGCCTAACGTCAGAGACTCAGTTGGCAGCCACATAAATTCGACCTCGACACCCATGTTTTCGGCTTCTTCCGCGTTCCTGACTTGGTCTTGGCTAGTGCCTGCGGCTTGGTTGAAAATTTCCACTCGATCCTGGTAGTCATCGTACGTATACATATAAGCAGAGGTATTTAACTGCAGTCTGCCTTCTAACAGCGTCGCCTTGTAACCTAATTCGTAGGCTATGACCTCTTCCTGTTCATAAGTTAGAGGGACAATTCCCGTAAGCCCCCCCGGTTGCGTGCCTCTTGAATCTCCAATTCCAAGTGAATAGCCACCTGACCGATATCCTGTCGTGATCGATGCATAAACAAGTGTGTCATCGTTTGGAGTCCAATCTAAATTTATGCGAAACGATACATCTCCCCAATCATCCTCACCTTCGGCCGCATCAGAAAAGGAGAAAGGGATACCCTGCAAACGCAAGGGAGTCACGCAATTTGGNTCCACTAAATCGCANGTCGGCGTGATAGGTGATTGGGTTGGATCGAATAACGAAAACGGGTTGAATCCAGCACTGCCCATAAAAATGTTNGTTACTGCTAGCGGGGTCAATCCAAGACCAGTGCAGCTAGTGCCAAATACACCGTCGCAAGCTCCGAGGATAAAAGGTCCTAAAACACCGGGGTCCAATTCAAAATATCCGGTTCTCTCTTCAAACGCAGATTTTTCGTCGTCAGCCCAACGTACACCAAGAGTCAGAGCCCACTGCTCGTTAAAAGTATAAGTACCCTGCGTGTAGACCGCGTAGGCATCTGTTTCCACAGTATTCCAATACTCATAGAATGCGCCGGTGGGATCGCCTTCCCAGATACCCACAACCTGAGTTCCTACCGGAGCGGCACCTCTGCGCACATGGCTGGGACCACCTACAAAAGGCGTAAATCCTGCCATACCACCATAGATCACCGGATTCAGATAGCGGCCCTGACTCGCTAGATCACGAAAAGCATAATTTTGAAGCCGATCAGAATTAAAATAATAAAGACCACTGGTCATCTGCAGTTTGTCGCCAATACTCCACAANAATTGTAATTCGTGCGAATGGGTCTCTACGGCTTCGAGTACTGTTTGTCGCGGCTGAGAGAATTCACCATTTGTATAATCGAGGTCTATATCAAAGGTGTAATCAAACTCCGACCAACCCATCAAGTACTTTAAAGACATCGTGTCGCTGATGTCCCAGGTTAAATCAAATTGCACACCATTCTGATCGAAGGTTTCATTATTATCCCCGTTGTTGGCTACATCTGCATTTAAGTCATCGAGATCAGAATCGTTTAGTAGTCCTGTCAAACCAAAACCAGAATTAGGCGTGTGCGCGTTTGCGACATCAACCCCAGGACGGTGAAATGCACCGAAAAGAGTAGATCCGTTTGGGTGAGTAAAAGGAATAGCGCCCGGTGTCGCAGCATCCACAGATCGCAAACCTCTTGCATAATTGCTCACACTTCGGCTGTCACGAAACCCTCCAGGACCATCATCGACCGCCGAACCCATACCCACTACTCGATCAGACGAACGATCATTCCAACGAATATTTACTTCGATTGTCTCAGAGGGATTCCACTTTAGCGCGAGTGAGAAATTTTGATCATCGATGCTATCTACATCTTCCGAACCATTCATTCCATCTTGGGAGCCATCGCGATCGCGTTTCACACCGACAATTCTCGCAGCAAGGACATCTTTAATAAGAGGGCCGGAAANGACCCCATAGAATTCGCTAGTATCAAGATTACCCGCCAGCGCACGGAATTCTGCTTCAAATTCGTTCGTCGGCTGATTTGTGATGTAGTTGAGCGCACCNCCGATTGAGTTCCTTCCATATAAAGTACCCTGAGGTCCTCGAAGAGCTTCAATTCGAGCTACGTCGTAAAGGCCGTTTTCAGAGGCCGCAATCCCAAAGTCCTCCGAGTAAATACCGTTGTAGTATGTTGCTACGCCGGGGTCTCCNCCTAGAGCTCTGAAATTACGACCCACCCCTCTAATACGTATATCGAAGGANTCNCGGGTCGTCGAGGGCAAGTAATTAACTAACTCGTCAGCCCCTTGAATCCCAAAATCTTCGATCATGTCTTCACCAAAAGCTGTAATTGAAATCGATGTATCTGACACTGTCGATTCACGCTTTTCCGCTGTGACCACAATTTCTTCAATACGACGTTCTTCCGCTATCGACAGATTCATCAAAAGTGAACCTGCGATTACGGAACCTATAAGATTTCGTAACCTCATAAAATGATTTCCTCCCCTGTAACAACGCTCACCAATTTTTCCGTAGAACTGGACTTGAATGTTCCTACTTTTTTGGCTCCCCGGTTTGCAGTAAGACAGGTTGTTAGCAGTTTTCTTGTTTTATTGTTTTATTGTGCGTTTTTTTATTCTANTTATGCAGCCAGNTNGNCAAACGGCCAGCACGNGTCAAGCATTGCTAAAANTTNCNACNAAAACAACTCCAATTTATTANTGAAAGGCCCTTTNACCCAGCAAATTCANCGAAAAATGNTGAAGNGAGGCGNATTAGGGACGCAAAGGTNGATTTCGTGCAATTGGATTGCGATGAGNGGAAAATACCGTTCAAAGATGNCNGGAATAATCGAGTTTAATTTCATTGAAAGTCGCCGATATAAACTGGTCCGCATGGCAGCCTGAGGAAGTTGCCACACTGATGTTCATTATCAAAAACGGACGAGTTTTGCTGATCCGAAAAAAGCGCGGTCTTGGTGCCGGAAAGATAAATGGTCCAGGAGGCNGGCTAGAACCGGACGAAACTCCTAAGGAATGTGCAATTAGAGAGACAAATGAGGAACTGATTATNAATCCGTTAAACGTTCGATCTGCCGGAGAACTATTTTTCCATGCGGAAGACATGCCTCATATACACGGGTACATTTTTGTAGCAACGGATTACGAAGGGACACCAAGNGAAACCGATGAGGCAATACCTATCTGGTTNNATCTGAGCACCATTCCTTTCGAAGANATGTGGGAAGACGACCGATATTGGCTCCCAGAAGTGCTTAATGGACAGTCTGTTCGCGGTTATTTCACCTTCGTTCATGAGCGATTACTCGATCATGAGGTAACATTTTTCTGAGATTCATGGTTCAATCCTAGTATTAGATTCACCNGATACAGTCTGATGTACGAGATCCCAAAGATCAGTGTNCCCGTCGTTATTCTAATGATTGATGACAAATCCATAGCAGGACAAGTCTTTCTGAGCGAGAATCAGGTTTCTGCTTCAGGCAACCCTCTGATTGAAGACTTTCTNAATGATAGTATGAAACTGTTTTTCCCATTTCAATCAGATACAGGCGAACATCGTCTTATCAATAAGAGGCAAGTCGCCTTTATAAAGACCGAGGTCAACAGTCGNGAAGTACGGGAATTGACGCCACTTCGGCCACGCAGCCTCGTTGCTCACTTCAGCAATGATAGAGCAGTGAAAGGCACGGTTTACCCAACAATTGCCGAAGAGTCTCGAGTATCGGATCTTATAAATCACAACGAGGACTTTATTGCGGTTTATCAGGAGGGGCGCAAAACTATACTTAATCGAGAACATATCATTTACATCAACACAAACTGAGNTAAAACTATGTCAACCTTGGAGATCCAACAATTTGAGTGCTTGTCCGATAATTACGGGTATCTTATTCACGACCCAGATGCTGAAGTAACAGCTGCTATTGATACACCAGAGGTNGGCGCAATCAACGCGGCNTTAGCAAAGAANGGTTGGACCCTAACTCACATTTTCAATACTCATCATCACTTTGACCACGCTGGAGGTAACGAGGAGCTAAAGAAACAATGGCATTGCAAAATTATAGGCTCCCGCGATGACGAAAAAAGAATCCCCGGTATCGATGATTTAATCGGTGATGGGGAAACNTTTTTATTCGGCAACCACGAGGTCCATGTCTTCGATGTATCTGGTCATACGCTCGGCCATATAGCTTTTTATTTTCCCGATGCGGGCAAAATCTTCTGCGGCGACGCGCTTTTTGCGCTTGGCTGCGGTCGACTCTTCGAGGGTACGCCGAAGCAAATGTGGGACAGTTTACAGAAGCTAATCGCCTTACCCGATAGCACCGGGGTCTACTGCGCACATGAATACACACAAGCTAACGCTGCTTTTGCTCTCTCCGTCGAACCTCAGAATCTGGAGCTACAATCACGATCTAAAGAAATCGACGCATTGAGAGCNGCTAACCAACCCACTGTGCCTTCNACAATCGGCCTGGAGAAAGCAACCAATCCNTTTTTGCGACCNTCGAGCCCAGATCTNCAGGCAAACCTTGGTATGACAGGCGCAGACCTCGTCGAGATATTTACGGAAACNCGTCGCAGGAAGGANAGNTTCTAGGAATATTTAGGCTTTNAACTANAGCCTTCTCGTTCATANCGNACNTTGAGAAGCGATCANATAATTTGNTCACAAACNTTNAGGTACTGCGAGTGCTGAGGCAAGACTGATATGCCAGTCCTGCCTCAGCTTTTAATGAAAAATCTCCCGCCAGAAGTTGTTTATTGATTGTGTGGCCCGTCGATCCGCCACTGGATTAAATACNGCGCCGAAACCTGGATCATTTGCATCAGGATTTGTGAAGGCATGCATNGTCCCNCCATAGGCATGCATCTGCCAATCGGCACCAGCTGCTGTCATCTCATTCTCGAAGTCGAGTACCTGTTCTGGTGGAACCATCGGATCATCCTGACCGTGTAGGCAAAGCACTTGAGCAGTAATNNCATTNTTTGGAATGTCGCCAGGGGTGAATATGCCGTGAATGGAGATAACACCACCGATATCAGCACCATCTCTCGCTAATTCCAGCACACACATNCCCCCAAAACAGTATCCCATAGCTCCAACNCTCTNNCTGTCCACGCAATCAAGTNCTCTCAAGGTNTCCAAAGCAGAACGCATTCGCGTCCTAAGGCTGGCACGGTTCCCCGCTAGCGGTCCCATAAGAGCAGAATTACCTTCAACGTCGCCATCGGCACCAAAAATACCTTTTCCGTACATATCTAATGCAAATCCGACATAGCCGAGCGCGGCCATCTCGTCAGCCTTGCTCGTCGCGAAGCCTCGTCGCCCTGTCCAATCATGGGCGACCAGCACTCCAGGTCTTGGACCAGAAATAGTGTCATCCCAAGTAACATATGCCTCGAGCTGGGTCTCCCCATCTAAATATTCAATCAATTCCNTNTGCATGTATGTTCATTCTCCCTATATCCCTGCAAGTTCGCGCATGGCAATATCTGTCGTAAAGAAGACCCGACCATGCATATTCGTGTAGAAACTGGTTTCTTTTAACTTATCCATCACCGGTCCCTTCACTTCTGCCAGATGCAGAGTAACACCGGCTTCATTAAGATTTTCCGATAGCTCCTCCAACATCTCAAGACCACTAGTGTCAATAAAATTAGTTGCTGTACAGATAAGCAGAATGTGTTCGACTTCCTGTCTCTTCGCAAGTTCGTTCAATACATAGGTTTCAATAAATCGAGTATTAACAAAATAGAAACTCTCGTCGACGCGAATCGGCAAGACTTTCTTGGAAGTGCTGGCCTCGTATCGATCAACGTTGCGAAAATGCTCCGATTCCCCAATTCGGCCGACTACGGCAATGTTCGGTTTTGAGCTATTGCGTATCAACAAAAGAAAGGAAATCAATACCCCTGTTAGAACACCCACTTCTACCCCAAAAACAAGAACAGACAAAAATGTAAAACTGAAAGTAATGGCATCTGTTGTATTGAAAGCGAATATTTTTTTCACTGCTGCAACATCAACGAGTTGCCAAGCAGATATAACAATTATCGCAGCCAGGATTGCCTTTGGTAATCCTGCGAAAAAGGGTGCTAGCAAAAGTATTGTAAAAACCAGAAGCAGCGCCGTGACTATTGAGGCGAAAGGAGATACAGCGCCGACAGAAAAGTTTACAGCAGATCGCGCGAAACTACCTGCAACGGGAAAGGCGCCGACGAGTGAAGATCCAACATTTGAGGCGCCTAAGGCTAACAATTCCTGGTTCGCATCAATTTTACCGCGAGATTTGCTCGCCATTGCCGTGCCAATGCTGGTGCTTTCCATAAAAACGACTAGAGCGATCAGAAAAGCTGAAGGCCCCAATGTTTTGAGCGTAGCCCAGCTTATCCAAAGTAAGCTGATGTCTGGGAGATTTGAGGGGATCTCGCCTACGACTGACACAGTGCTCTCTAGCTCAAAAATATGCGTAACTAAAATACCCGAAATGACCACGTACAACGGAGCGCTCTTGACCAGACCTTCGATCAATGATTCCGCCAACCCCAGGCGTTTAAGCAACCAGCCAAGTTTCCCCCTACAAAAGACCAGTAAAGTTAAAGCTCCAATAGAGATTACCAGTGCCATANAGTTGGTTTCGCCCAAACTAACCNAAAGATGGTGCCCTATACCCGCGAGGCTCTTGTCCCCGGATGCAGGCAATCCAAGCAGACTATTGATCTGGTTGCCTATAATTAGAACAGCCGCTGCCGATATAAAACCGGTCACGACAGCATGGCTGAGGAACGATACGACTGACCCGAAGTTAATGATGCGGAGAGCTATAAGTAGCATACCGGTAATNAGACTCAGCTGAACCACAACCNTTATATAGGNATCACTGCCCGATTCCGCGTGCAGGGTAGCAACCTCCAAAGTCATCATTGCAATAATAGCCGTTGGGCCTACGGCAAGTGCTCTTGACGATCCAAGAAATGCGTACAGTACAAGGGCAAAAAGTGCACCGTAAAGGCCGGCTTGAGGAGGCATTCCCGCAAGGAAGGAGTACGCAATAACCTGNGGTACCGTTACAAAAAGGACAACAGTGCCNGCGATAAGGTCCGCCCTGAAATCCTGAACACCATAACCCTGGCTCCAGTGCAGTATGGGTAGATATTTTGCCAAGTGCTGTGTGANATTAATCAAGCTTTAAACTTCTCCCTCTTGATCGGGCAGAGCATCAACGATTTGTACCGCTATTTTGAGGCAAGCTAGCCCGCTAGGATGATAGCCATCGTCTGCCAAATATCCATGACTCGAAATTTTCAGATCCAACACCAAGACTTGTGGCATCAAATCGCCAACCTGACGCAAAGATTTTTGCAGCAGCGCGGCGCGAATTCCGAGCATCTGTCTAAGCGGCTGAGGCAAGGCCGTAAATTCCTCCATTGGCGGAACGCCCAAGAGAACAAGCAAGCCCCGCCCATGCAGAGTCGTTATTAATTCAACGACCTGCATCTGCCAGCGGACCAGAGAGGTTAATCCCGTAACATCATTGACACCGATTGATATAAGATAAATATCAGCGGATGGTAGCGATTCCGCTTTAACCCTAGCCAGCAAATCTGCAAGTTTATGACCGTTCACGCCTAAGGCCACCCAATTAACTTNNTTTCCAGCGCGGTCAGACAACTCGCGTGCCACGCATGCNGTAAGCGNATCATCCAATCGCTCTACTCCTACNCCAGCGATNACNGAGTCACCAAGTCCTAATATCGTNGGACCAGCNGNACCCTTNCCGAAGCACCCNTGAGNAGGCGGCAAAGCATCAGGTAAGCGCACAGCGGACCGNCGCGTCCGCCAGCCNTGCCACAGCAATANGGGNAGAATTATCAGTGAAAANGNCCATAANAGGGATAGCATNCCCCTNGANCGACTACGANAGTTCAATACAATAATTTNAATAATCGGCTTCTAAACANACNNGCCGANAGACCTCTTTGACCAGCCTCTTATTCTACTAGAGTTGACTAAAGCATGCTCTGCTCATAACATCGCAATCACCTGAAGAGAGGTGCTGCGACCGCATTCTGCTGTCGCAGTGAAACGGGAAACCAGTGCGAGTCACATAGAAGGCAACGTCTTTTAATGAACTCAATGCTGGTGCTGCCCCCGCAACGGTAGGCGAGAGATCTACACCAACACACCACTGTGCCGAGCATGAAAATGTGCTTACTGGCACGGGAAGGTGGTGAAGATCACTAAGCTCGCGAGCCCGGAGACCGGCCTTCTTTTCGTTAACCCGGCTTTTGCCGATATTCATCACGACACTCGGGTGAGAGTGTAGAGGATTTGGAAATGAATAAGTTCGCCTTCGCGGCTAATGCCGCGCTCATTACTTTTGTAATTAGTACAGCTTTTGCATATGCAGCGGCTGATGCCGAGATCGAAACAATTACTGTGTCAGCCACACCAATTGCTCTGGATGATGCTGGCAGTTCCGTTACGGTCATCACTCGGGAGGAGATAGAGCGACGAAACACATCAATCCAGTCGCTACTCCGAAGCGTGCCCGGATTTGCTGTCAGCCAGCAAGGATCAGTCGGCACCCTTACTCAGATTAGGGTACGCGGTGCTGAAGCAAACCAGGTATTGGTCATGATCAACGGTATTGAAGCGAATGATCCGGCACAAGGCAGCGAATTTGATTTCAGCCAGATAACTACCAACGACATAGAACGAATAGAAATTGTTCGTGGTCCTCAAAGTGCCCTTTGGGGAAGCGACGCTTTGGCAGGCGTCGTTCATATAATCACGACACCTGAGTCGAAGGAAACAAGTTTCTCCGGCTTCCTAGAAGCCGGATCCTTTTCAACCATCCGCGGCACCTTGACAAGCACTCTAAGCAGCGAAGCTCACAGCGTGAAATTATCCGCTGATTACCTTGATACGGACGGCTCTAACATTTCACGCGATGGCAGCGAAGATGATGGAATGGATAACCTAACACTTAGCCTGAGCGGCCGCTCAGCTTTAAGCGAGAATCTTAAGCTGACTTATACCGCTAGACAAACCAGACGAACCACCGACTTCGATGGAGTCGACTTTTTTAGCACAGGTTTGCCGGTGGACGCAGACAACAGAAGTGAATCCGATTATTTGTATAGCGGAATATCAATAACTCATTTGATCAATGACGCCCTAGATCATTCGCTAAACTACTACCGAACAGACACAAACAATAAGACCAAACCAAGTGGCGACGAACAAGAGGGGCTCCGTCAGCAGCTCCGCTACCAATTTAACCTCTCGAGCAACCTTCAGAGATTGTCTGTCCGCGCTGAGAGNGAGAGCGAAGATTTCAAACAACGCGGNACNGCATCATTTTTTGGCGACCCCAANCAAAATCGTGACACGGAGACTACCAGCNTTGCNGCCGAATACAGGCTACACCTCGATAATCTGCATCTTAGCCTGAGCGGCCGCCAAGAAAATAATTCAGATTTCGATGACTCAAGTTCATGGCGAGCCACCGCTAACTACCAATTTCCTTCGCTTACCTTGTTTGCGTCGTTTGGACAAAGCGTCAAAAATCCAACTTTCACCGAGCGTTTCGGTTTCTTCACCAATTTTATTGGCAACCCTGATCTCGAACCCGAAGAGTCTACCCAGTTGGAAGTCGGCTTGCGTGGTTCCTATCTCAACGATCGCCTAGAGGTAAACTTCACTTGGTTTGACGCGGATCTGGAAAACGAAATAAACGGTTTCGTCTTTGATCCGGCCACATTCGGTTTCACAGCTGCCAATATCGACGGCGATTCNAATCGCGAGGGTGCAGAGGTCACNATCGACTTCATGGCAACTGAGCGGTTAGGCCTTCGGGCTAACTATAGTTACCTTGACGCAACCCAAGATGACTTTGCTGGAAACCCTGTGACGGAGGTCCGTCGTGCAGAGCACTCTGGATCGCTCGAGCTTGATTACCGCTTNGAACGAGGCTCAGTCAATCTTAGCGTGATGCGAACAGGTTCCCAGGAAGACGATTACTTCCCGCCTTTCCCTCCTTTTCAAGAACGCGTTACGCTTAGTGGTTTTACTCTAGTCGAGTTAAGCGCTCTCTTTAGGCTAAACGAAAGTGTGATGCTCACAGCTAGAGTTGAGAACGCCTTAGATGAAGACTATGAACAAGTATTCGGATACGAATCCGCTGGCGCTGCGGCCTATTTAGGCATTCGCGTTTCCTGGTAGTCCCGCGCATCGTTTGGTCCTACAATACAAAATTATAACGCTAGAAGAGCCCTCTATGTCTTATNAATGCTTTGACCTCAAGATAGAAAATAATATAGCCCATGTCATTCTGAACCGACCAGAAAAACGAAACGCCATGANCGCCGACTTCTGGCGGGAATTCCCTAAAATCATAAGAGATATCGATCATGGCGCTAAAGCCCNNGTCNTTGTGGTGTCTTCAACAGGGCCCCACTTTTCAGCTGGATTGGATCTCAGCAGTTTTTCGAGCATTGGNGACACACCAGAGGAAAATTCCGACAAGAAAGAACTGCAGCGTAGCGCCGCCTTTTATGACAATGTGCTGCATATTCAAAATGCATTTACCTGCATGGAAGAAGCGAGGATTCCTGTCCTTTGCTGTATTCAAGGGGGCGCTATCGGGGGGGGCGTAGATCTAGCAACAGCATGCGACATTCGGTATGCAACCGAGGATGCCTTTCTAGTCATTCAAGAAACCAACATCGGTATGACTGCTGATGTTGGCACTTTCCCTCGACTCGTAAAGCTGATTCCTGAGGGTTATGTACGCGAAATGGCTTACACCGGGAGACGTGTCAGCGCCAACGAAGCGAAACGAATGGGGCTGATCAACGAGGTGTACCCTANCCAGGAAANCATGCTGTCAGCCGTAATGGCTATCGCCGCAGAGATCGCTANCAAGGCACCATTGGCTGTCTACGGCTGCAAGCGCATGATTAACTATGCTCGGGACCATAGCACAGCCGACGGTCTCGACTATATCGCTATTTGGAACGCCAGCATGCTAAAGACTGAGGAAATTCAGGAGGCCATTTCAGCCAATACGGATGGACGACCAGGAGATTTTGCATCACTGCCACCAAGCAAAAAACAGTCAGGTTGACACCCGATTTAGCTTTTCACTAACCAGATAAAGTATTACACCGACTAGAATTATACCTAGACCCGCCCAGCCTTCTTCAGGGCGATTTATCAGGATGAAAACGAGAGTCCAAGCCATTAGGCAGAGATAAACAAGCGGTGTCAGAGGATAACCAAAGGTACGGTAGGCGCCCTCCACGATGCCGCGACGCCTCAATATGAATACCCCGGCTACGGCGAAAAAAGTATTCACGCCCATAACGAACCCTGAAAAGACCAGTACAGATTCGAAAGTAGAAGAAAAAACGAAAAAAAGCGTTAGCGATGACTGCACCAGAATCGCCACGACAGGTATCTGACCTCGACTTTTCCATGCCAACACCCGAAACAAGCGAAAGTCCTCACCAATCACCTGAAGGACTCTAGGTCCTGCAAGTACCATTGCACTAACTGTGGACACAAGCAGGGTGGCCAACATAATTCCCATCACCATTGCACCTGTTTCACCAAAGGCTGATCGTGCGACGATGACTCCAATTTCTATTTTACCTTCCATTTCCGCCATAGGNGCGGCGTAGAGGAAGATATAATTGAGCATGAGATAAAGAANCATGACGGTCGCNGTACCGATAAAAAGAATAACCGGCATACTCTTCTGCGGCCTGTCCACCTCATTGATAATGTAAGTTGCGGCATTCCAACCCGTATAGGCGTAGTTCACGTAAATCAACGAAACTGCAAAAGCACTGCCCATCAATAAACTTCCGTCACCAGTCTCGGGAAGCAGCTTAACCGGTTGAGGCTCAGATACAGNCCAACCAACCGCGACTATGAAAACCAAGATAAGTAAAACCTTTAGCAAAGTGAAGAGTGTCTGAAAACCACCGCTCGCCGCATGTGAAAAAATATGAACAACGGTCAGCAACANGACCAGTAAGGCCGCCAAGATNNTCGCGGAGATCCCATCACCAATACTTGCTTCAAGATAAGCACCGAAGGTCATTGCAGCAAGCGCGGTAGGAGCAGCAAACCCTACCGTCGCCGATATCCAACCCGAAACAAAACCTGCCATAGGGTGATAAATCTGGGTTAGAAAATTATATTCACCACCGGACCGAGGCATGCTTGAGCCCAACTCAGCATAGGTTAGCGCACCACAAAGAGCGGTGACTCCGCCCACGAGCCATAGCATCAGCAGAACGAAGGACGACTGAATATCCATCAACTGAAAACCAAGGCTCGTGAAAACACCTGTGCCAATCATATTGGCAACGACTATCGCGATAGCAGTATTGGCACTGTACTGGTGACGAGTCATGCAACTTGTTCCGAGGAAAAAGCAACTCTACACCACTGGTTGGNCTGGTCAATTACATTGACCTCCTTGCCGCGACAACAATTCATTTCTATAGTGACCCTGGATAACGAAACGGACCGTATNTCATGAGCAACCTGCCATTNCCCAAAGACCCAGGGGAAATTGATAAGTTCTGGTTAACGCAGATGTTGCGCGAATCNGGGACGCAGGCAGAGGTCACTGACTTTTCTACCGAGAGTATCGGTACAGGACAGGTTGGCGAGAATATCCGCTTTTNCCTGAAAGGCAGGGGCGATCTGCCAAAAACACTGGTCGGCAAATTTCCCTCTCCAGACCCCGTAAGTCGCCAAACAGGGATAGCTATGTTGAATTATCGCCGAGAGGTCCACTTCTACCAGCACCTGCAGAGTAGGGTTAACATACAAACACCCAGNATTTATCACGCTGATATCGACGACAACCATAACTTNGTCCTCNTTATGGAGGACCTTGCGCCTGGTAAACAAGGAGACCAACTAGGAGGCTGCGATCTGGAGGCGGGGTACCTTGCAATGGAGCAACTAGCACACCTGCATGGCCCGGTGTGGGGCGACACATCTCTGAGTCATGAACTAATTACAAGCCGTAAAAACGATCCTGGCACCATGAAGGAGCTATATGACCACCTGAGCCCGGGCTTCATCGATCGTTATGATGCTAGGTTAAGCAGCAAAGAAAAAGCGATGGTAAAGGCTGTCGGCGAATACCTCATCGCTTACCTGATGAATTATAGNGGACCACAGACGCTTATCCATATCGACTATCGTCTTGATAATATGATGTTCGGAGGACCCTATCCGCTAGCTGTCGTCGACTGGCAGTCCATCGCCTATGGTTGCGGCCTCAACGACGCCAGTTACTTCGTCGGCACTTCTCTTGACCCCGCAGAACGAGCAAAAAGCGACGAACACCTACTGCGACGATACTTCGATGCCTTGCGAGGCTATGAAGTAAAGATCAGCTGGGAAGACTGCTGGAAGTATTATTGCCACAACGCACCTGCTGGACTAATCATGGCCGTCATCGCGTCAATGATTGTTGGTGAGACCGACAGAGGTAACGATATGTTCATGGTCATGGCAAAACGTAGTGCACAAATGTGTCACGATCTAAATACGATCGACATAATCAAACAGGGTTAGTTTAGATTGGATAGAACAGAAAAGAGCCAGATAACTAACAATTAGGGGGAGTCTGACGTTAACCTTACAGTACATTGGATGATCTCACCCTATCAAATTCTGTTTTAGTTTAAATACCCCTCTACTGGTAGATTACAAACAAATAACCAAAGTATCCGCTAAGGAAAATCACTCCCCAGGTCCTGTTGATGGTTGCCCGAAGCAACACGAAGAGCCAAAGCAAGATCGAAGCCGCAAACATAAACCAAAGATCAAACTTAAGAAATTCAGGATCAACTGGTATATCGGTCAATAATGCAGTGATGCCAAGTATAGCTAAGATATTAAAGAGATTACTGCCAACTACATTACCAATTGCCACATCAGAACTTTTACGTAGAGCAGCGACCACCGTGGTGCTCAATTCAGGCAAAGAAGTCCCTAACGCGATCAGACTCAGCCCGATCACGGCTTCTGACACCCCCCAAGAGCCTGCGAGCCCTACGCCACCTTCAACCACCATATCAGCTCCCAAAGGTAGCGCTATTACACCCAGTAAGATAAATAGTGTGATCGTCCCCGGATAGCTTGGCAGACCAACGCCACGGTCCATTTCCTCCTCTGGATCCTCAAGTTCAATAAATGTGGAACCTCTAGTCGCAGCAAACAGAAAGCCAATCAATAACCCGACAAGAAGAACACCCTCAAGGAAACTTATCGGTTCAAATACGCACATGACGATAAGAAGCAACGACACGCCAATCATTAAGGAAGTCTGTTGAAGCAGACCTCCCTGCCTACAGACTATCGGATAGATCAGTACCGGCACACCTATTACTAGAAGAACGTTAGCAATATTACTGCCAACGACATTGCCAACGGCTATCCCAGCGTGCCCTGATAACGCAGAGAAAGTAGAAACCATCAGTTCTGGCGCCGATGTACCCATAGCAACAACTGTCATGCCCACGATTACCGGAGGGATGTGGCTTTCTTTTGAGAGCCCCAACGCACCGCGAACAAGGAGCTCTCCACCCATTAGCAGATAAACGAAACCGCCAAAAAGTTTGAGAAGGTCAATAAACTCAGGCATTCCTGTCCTGCTCATCTTCTAGATGATCCAGAAACAGATTCAACGACTCTCCCAGATAAGCTATCTCATCATCACCCTCAACCGAAACTCGCAAACCACTTTCGCCCTGTCGCATCCGCTCGACAATATCGGTAAGTTTTTGAATAGGTCTCGCAAGGTAAATACCAAGAAGAGCCCCACCCAAGATTGCAAAGGCAGATAGGGCTATAGCTATATCAAATATCGATTCTCGAAGAATAACNGCTCGTTGCTCTTCTTCATCAATATCTACTTTAACAACTAGACCCCAACCTGGTTTCTCGAGGTAACGAGACGCTAACCAAACTCTTTCTCCGCGATAGTCCCAGCCCGAGATATCGGGCATTGAGTTCGACGGCGGAAAGACGTGCTGCAAATCATCAGACGCCTCTGTAATAATCTGCTNATTAGTTCCATCAGCTGAAAAACGCAGAGGATTCAGAACTTTCAGCATATTGCCTTCACGCACCAGCACAAACGACTCGCCTGATTCGCCCAACCCCGTATAGTCTTCCGTAACATCATAAACTTCACTGGCATCAAAGAAGATCAGAATTCCGCCGAATCGATTGCCGTCTGATTCAAGGCCAGCACTCAGCGCGACGCTTAAGCCATTGTCGTTACGAAAAGTACCCTCGAACTGGATTTCGTTGCTGAGATTCATAGACTGATAAGAGACCTGAGACTGACTGCTGGAAGCGATCTCCTGACCACTCGAATCAAACAAAATCACTCGGTCAATTTTAGGCAGAGCAACTGTTATAGCTCGGACAATTGTTTCGAGGGCTTGCCGGCTTTCTGGGTTGTTTTCGGCGATTCGATTCAAGACCGCTTGCCTCAGAATTTCCCTAGTTCTGAGCAGCTTCACCTTGTCNTCCCAAGATTCGTAAACTTTAGTGAGATCTCTCTTTTTACTTTCCGCCAATGCGTCAAGCTGTCGCAGAGAGATTTCCTGCAATANGTTTGCAGAGGTAAAGTAGGCGAAGGTNCCTAGCAGCGCCATGCTTACCAGCGAGAAAGCCACAAGGACGAGGGAAAGGCGAGTTCGTATATCCAACGGTATATCTATAGCGAGAACGAGCGTCAGTCTATCTTAACCCACGAGGCAAACATAGATACCAAACCCATGGATTAGATTCAGATAGAGGTCTAATTACAACTCGGCACATACGTGCCCGCCATCGACAACTACAACAGAGCCAGTCATGTAACGCGATCCATCAGAGGCGAGCAGTAGCAATGGACCATCTAAATCATCAAACTCACCATACCTTCTCATTGGTATGCCTTTCACGAAAGTTTCAGAGCGCTCACTTTCTAGCAAAATACGACTAACATCAGTGAGAATATAACCCGGAGCCAGTGCATTAACTCGAATGCCATAACGAGCAGCTTCAAGCGCCATAATCTCCGTAGCTTTGACTAGAGCGGCTTTTGACACCGCATAAGGAAATTGTCCTTTGATAGTTCGGTACGCGGTTATCGAGGCAATGTTGATGATATTTCCTTCTTGCTGCTCGTCTTCGATAACGGCCTCAGAATACATTTTTGATAATCGCCACGCAGATTTCAGGTTCGTATCAAGAACATAATCCCAGTCGTCCTCGTCAATCATCGCGTATGTCTTTGCACCAGCCTCAACACCCGCATTATTTATTAGGACATCAATGCTTCCCATGCTTGCACGGGCCTCATCAAGAAATTGCTGACATGAAGCNGGCTCCCGAACATCAAGTTCAAGCCCTAAAGCCTTACCGCCACTTGCATTAATTTCGTCAACTCTCTTGCTAATCTTGTCTGTTCGACGCGCTCCAAGGGCAACATTAGCTCCCGCCTTCGACAAAACACCAGCAAAATGATGCCCGAACCCTGAAGAGGCACCAGTTACAGCAATGTTCTTGTTCTTGAGACTAAATAGATTCATGGGCTATTCCTGCATGGTGTAAAAAATTAGGGGAGAAAGTTATGCTTAACAGATTTATCTTTTTGGATGCTCAGGCTGCTCCCGACAATTAAAGTTATCGCTGAACAATCCTTCAATGGAAGTTCGTAATAATGATCAGTTGATTATCCAAAAGTCGGACTAAGAACCTAAGCTCTCAGCAAAACTATTCCATCGCCAAGGAAGCATAAATATCTGCGATGCGCTCACCATCGTAACCCAAAACATCAGATAAGACTTCAAAGTTGTGTTCCCCCTGATCTGGTCCTGCTCGCCTAACCATGGCTGGCGTTCGACTAAGATGATAGCGACTATTTTCCAATAAAAGCTCACCGGCAGAACTCTGTTCTACTTGAATAAAATGTCCACGGCTGACATTCTGCGGATCGGCCATACATTGCACACCATCCTGGACTACATATGCTGCAACGCCAGCCTCTATCAACCTATTCTGAACTTCTTCAGCATCGTGTTGCGACGTCCAATCAGCGACACGTTCCTCCAAATCATCTTCTCGCGCTAGTCTTCCAGGTAGCGACGATAAAGCATTATCTGCAGCGAGATCATCAAAAGACATGACATCGCAGACCTTTTTCCAAGCCATGTCATCCTGACAAGCAATGGCTACCCATCGGTCTTCACCAATCGCGGGGAAGACGCCATGAGGACACATATCATCATCTCTATTTCCTCGTCGCTGCAGGACTTCACCCGTCAACTCATAGTCGAGAATTGCTGGCGCAAGAAGATGGATAGCTGCTTCTGCCTGAGACAGGTCTATATGTTGACCCTTTCCTGANGCACGTCGATATTCCATCGCAGACAGAAGAGTCGCGACCATGAACCGGGGCGAGACACCATCCGTATACGCCAAATAAGGCCCTGCCGGGGAACGATCAGGCCAACCCGTTAACTGGTAGAATCCCGTAATAGCCGCGGCCATGTTGCCATAACCCGGCACCATAGCTCGATTTCCCGTTTGGCCCATGAGACAACTGGAGACCATGATTAAATCAGGATTAACCTCTCTCAGACTTTCATAGTCTAGTCCCCACGCTTTCATTGCTTTAGGCGAGAAGGACTCGGTAACGACATCAGCCCAACGCACCAAGTCAAGAATGACCTCCTTACCAACCGGATTAGAAGGGTCAATGGTAACTCCTGTCTTGCCCGCATTAAAATTACTGTAGGGCACACTATTGGACATCTCCAACTCATCGTTTTTAAACGGTGGTGATGCCCGAACAGCATCCAATCGGGTTGTCGACTCGACACGTATCACTGTCGCACCATAGTCACTCAAAACACGGGTAAAGATTGGACCTGCCATTACCCACATAAAATCAAGAACCTTAAGTCCTGCGAGGGGCAAGTCTTTACCCGATGTACCCTTGGACTTTTCTAAAACGCGTTCATCAAATCCTTTAAACGAGTTTAAGGCAGGCGCTGTGTCCAGTGACGCTAATGGTGTCTCGGACAATTTGGCAAACGCACCAGGTAATAGAACGGATTTGCCTCGCACAATTGTAGACTGCCAGTAATCACGCGAATGAAAGTGGTGTTCGTTTAACAGACCTTTTATGTCCAACGTAGGAGCAATATAGACACCTCTCGAAAGACCTTCTTCAAACAACTCATTCTGTGTGTGCTGTANNGTGAAGGCTTCAATCTCCTTAACCAGTTGGAAATAATCTTCGGGCTCAGCACCCGCTGTTAACATTGCCGCTATATCGATCCCCCAATCCCGTTCAGCGCTCTCTTTGGAACAAAACCCCTCTTCCGCCACCCACCGCAGGAATCGACGATTAGGTTCAGTAAATGCAGGTCCAAATAGAAAGGTAATGGCGACATAGCCATCTTTACAAGGCCAAGTCATCTGCACAGGGAAAAGGCTAGCAAGTCCACCTGCTTCCCGCCTTATAACCGTTTCTGACTGATTACCCGGCCCGAGATACGCCGACAGTACCGCCTGAGCACAGGATGCCTGACCAGATATGTCAACATGCTGACCAAGACCTGATCGATGACGCTCATGCAATGCTATTAGCGCGGCACCCGCTGCATCACCAGCTGCGTGAAGAAAGGACTGCGGTACACTTGTGCGGACAGGCGCACGATCAGCATCTCCACCNANAATTANNGCTCCNCTCGCNGCCCAGACAGTCAANTCAGTTGCNGGCCAATCAGATCGNGGTCCANCAGTACCAAATGGTGTTATCGAAACCACTATCAATCGCGGATTAATCGACGCTAGCGCTTCATAGCTCAAACCAAGCTTTCTCCTTTCAGACCCCGAGCAGCTCTCAATTAAAAAGTCCGACTGACTAACTAGGTCGATAAACCTATCTCGCTCAACAGGAATATCGATTTCTAGGCTGGCTTTACCCCGCGCGTAGGACTCAAACAGCAATTCCTGCTGATGACGTTCTGGATTACCTCCAGGNGGCTCCAACATGACAACCTCTGCACCAAGATGGGCAAGGATATAGCCGCAGAAGAAGCCATTTTTATTTGTCAGATCCAGAACGCGGTAGTCATTTAGCATTGTCAGCTCCTTTTACTTGTTCAGATAGTTCAAAGCCAGACCAGGTGACTCCCATTCAATTGAAGCCAGCTTGCCAGTCGAAGACAGAGTGACAAAAGCCGTCCGCAAATCTTCCCCTCCAAAGCAGATATTGGTCGTTATTCGATCAGGCATCGGCACATGCTTTACTGTCTTGCCATCAGGAGAATGCACAGATATGCCTCCATTGATGATAGTAGCCACGCATACGTTGCCGGCCGCATCAACAGCCAATGAGTCGAATAAGTGNTAATCAGGCATCATCGCGAGCATTCGTTTACTGCGCAGATCTACTTTCCCTGGCCCCGTGATATCAAAAGCCCAGGTCCGTCCAGGCACTGTTTCCGCAATATAGAGTGATGTTTCGTCCGGACTCAATCCTATTCCATTTGGCCCTTCAAGCGGGAAGATAACCTCTTCAATGAAACTACCATCCGCTCTGGCATAAAAAACACCAGTAACATCACGCTCTCGATCACGAATTTTACCGTGATCGGTAAACCAAAAACCGCCATGCTCATCGAACACAATNTCATTTGGACCTCTTAGCCCAACTCCATCACATTCAGTATAGAGCGTTTCAAAGTTCCCGGTATTAAGATTGACTCGCTGAATCGAGCCANCCATGTAATCTTCAGGNTGACTACCGGGATATAANAGACCAGCGCTGGATCGGTGAAACATCATGCCGCCATTATTGCAGACATAACAATCTCCATCCGGACCTATCGCCGCGCCATTCGGCCCCCCACCCAATTCCGCGATTACCTCGACGAGCCCTTCAGATGAGACTCTAGACAACGTGCCTCGNGCTATCTCGACCAGNACAATACTACCGTCGGGCATCGCNATAGGGCCTTCTGGAAACAACAACTGTTCAGCAATCACATTCATAATGCNTCCTCAGTTCACTAAANAGNTCTAGACCCTCANNCCTCAGAAACATGAAGATCAGGCTCGCTNTAAGAAAGTTAAGAGTCATTCTCGACTGCTCGCTTTAACCCCGAGTATTTCGGCTGATCTATAGCAATCTGGTTTACGACAGTGTGGCGCAAGTGTTCTTGAAGCGCACAATTGTCTAAACTGAGGCTTCCATCGCGCAGCCCATTTGCCAATTGCCAGCGCAAGGCCATAACATCCTCACTACTATCAAGCAGTCGACATAGACGAGCATATTCCCTTGCCTGGTGCTCGGGTCCATACTTAAGCTCGCGCAGTACNATGTCCAGTGAATTAGACGCCACTCTGGCAAGAAAATTAGACCGGCCTGAGGTTTCCGCCATGACATCCTGGCGGAGGAAATCTCGCACACTTGTGACAAGCTCGTCTACCGAAGGCATGTCGATACTNGAAAAACCANGACCAGGAGCAACTATNTCGACCGAACCTGGTATAAGCAAGTTGACACAGTCGACCTGACATTCCGAACTGCGTCGAGCGATACCAGGTCGTTCTACCGTCTTGTCGGGTCCGTTTCGATAATGCTCGGCCATACCNAGGCAACCGACACTCCACCAGAAGGAACCAAACACCTCCCAGAATTTGACGCGATCTCGGTCAACAGTTTCTCCCGAAACTTCCTCATAACCACGGAACAGGTCTTCATACTCNCCAAAGCCCCCAACTGGAGGTTCTGCACCAAATCTCCAAGAATTAGTGCAAATCCAACCAAGATCACGCATCGGATCACCAATATGCGCAAGCTCCCAATCTAGAACCGCAACGATCCCCTGCGCTGACAACATGAAATTGCCATTGCGAAAATCGTTATGCACAAGTCTTGGCTCATAATCGACAGGGAGATGATCCAGTAACCATCGCGCTGTATAGTCAATCATTGGCTGAGGAGTCGGCAGCAGNCGGTAACGTTCCCACGTCTGTTCAACAAATTCCTCCGGTGAAATCTGCCAAAGTTTCTTCCGTAGGCCCGTTGAATCCACATCTATTTGGTGAATCTTCGCCAGTACTCGACCGCATTCATATGCTAGTTNAGGCCTGATCTGGGCAAATTCAGGAGATCTCACGATACGAGCACCGAGTGCCTCGCCTTCCAGCCACTCCATGATAAAGCCATCTCCGAGGCTATCTTCTTCCCTTAGTACGTAAAAGACTTCCGGCTCCGGCACCCCGACCGAANGGGCACTCTGCATCAGCAGTGCCTCAACATCCAGACCGGGATGTTGAGGCGTTTTCTCAAGGACCTGNCCACCCGGTGCTCGCCTCATAGCCAGCAGCTTTTCACCACTGGCGGTGGTGACCGTCAGNCGGTAAGTTTCTTGACTCGCTCCACCTGACAANCGCTCGGCTCTNACGAGACCATTNCATCCCNATACGTGCCTTTTTANGACAACGTCGAGCGCGTNTTCAAAACTAGATCCCTGTGACACTCTTTACACCCTTTGGTGCCTGCTGTTTCATGTAACCGAACATGTAACCAGCTATGCGTCGCATCTGAATTTCCTCGGCTCCTTCTGTAATTCGATAACGGCGATGGTGACGATAAATATGTTCAAAAGGTTTGTGTCTCGAGTAACCTAGTCCTCCGTGGGTCTGCATCGCACGGTCCGCAGCATCACAACATAGCCGATTACCAATATAGTTACACATGCTGACTTGGTCAGAGACTGAAAACGCTCCATATTTATCCATCTGCCACGCAGTCTTGTGGATCAAGGCGCGCAACATCGCTGCAGTGGTATTCAATTCAACGAGCGGAAACTGGATTCCCTGATTAGTCGATAGCGGCTTTCCAAAGGGCTTGCGCTCTTGAGCATATTTCACAGACTCATTAATACAATATTGCGCTGCACCAAGACTGGAGGCTGCTTGACGTATTCGATTCTCATTGAAAAAGTGTTGAACAATCTGCAATCCGTGCCCCTCTTCACCAAAAATAGAGGCGTTGTCTACATAAACATCACTGAAAGAGACAGTTCCATGATCCGTCGGCATATTGAAGGTCCAAAGGAACTCTTCAATCTTGACGCCTTCAGCGTTCATCGGGGTAAGAAATGCTGTGATTCCATCACCATCACCAGGTTCGCCGCTAGTACGAGCCATAACCATATCGTACTGTGCTTTATGAATCCCGGTATTCCAAGTCTTAGCGCCGTTGATTTTCCAACCATCACCATCCCTGACCGCTTTGGTTTCCATGTGAGTCGCGTCGGACCCATGAGCCGGCTCCGTAATACCAAATGCAAAGCCACGTTTGCCCTGCAACATGAGGGGCAACCATTCTTCTTTTTGCTCTTCGGTACCGTAATTAGCCATCAACAGCACGCCTACATTATTTCCAACGATGGAATGCTCGTTCTGGAGATCATTGTGTAATCCTAGCCCCTTCGTCGCCAGATGTTCTCGGATGATCGCCATACCGAGATTAGAGCCATCTTGACCGCCCAGGTCTTTCGGCATTGCGTAACGATAGTGTCCAGCGGTATCAGCTCGCATCCTGGCTTCAAAGAGCAGAGCTTCCCATTCATCATTAGGCAGACCTCCTCTCTCCCAATCGGTCCTGGCATCCTCTCGTCGATGATCAAAGAATCGAATGTTATCGTTCTCATTCTCTAAAGGTTTAATTTCCTGCTCGATGAAGTCGTCCAGTACATCTAGATAGTCAGCAATTTCCTTGGGAATATCGAAGTCCATAATTGTGCTCTTTCACTTAGTAACGAATAATGACTCAAGATACTGACCTTTGGTTCACCAAACAAGATAGTCCGGAGAGAAACTATGACCCTTCATGACTGGCCGTTCCTTGGAAGAACCGAACCTCTGACTGTGACCGGAGGAAAAGGGGCATATCTGCTCAAAAAAGATGGAACAAAAATCCTTGATGCGGCCGGCGGCGCTATCGTAGTTAACATCGGTCACGGACGGGAAGAAGTTGCAGAAGCATTAGCGAAAGCAACCGCCGCTGGCGGTTACGTGNTACCTACCTGGATGACGCCTGAACGAGAGGCACTTGTCAAAGAGCTAACTGAACACTGGTTACCTCCACACCTAAACCGCATACATCTCACCTCTGGTGGATCAGAAGCCAACGAGGCGGCAATAAAGATTGCGGTGCAATACTTTGCCGCCAAGGGTCAAGCAGAAAAATCGAAGATAGTCTCCCGTTCACTCTCCTACCATGGCACGACCATAACCACAGCTGGAGTATCAGGACATGCGTCTCGCAAGCGAGGGTTGGAAGGCATACTAGACCAATACACCACCATAGAGACGCCTTACCCACTCAGGTGTCCAATTGGCCAGCATCATCCGGGAGCCACTGACTACTATATAAACAATCTATTAGCGATTATCGACTCAGAGGGGCCTGAAAATATCGCGGCTTTGATTGCGGAGCCTATGAACGGCTCTAGTGGCGGTGCCATAACACCTCCNCCCGACTATTGGAATCGTGCTGCNAAGATCCTCAAAGATAATGACATTCTTTTGATAATGGACGAGGTCATGACNGGATTCGGCAGAACCGGTAAGCGTTTTGGATGCGAACTCTANGGCATTAAACCCGACCTCCTAGTTGCTGGAAAAGGTATGGCAAGCGGTTATGCCGCTATAGCTGGTTGCTACGGTACCGAAGAAATAGCGGCTACTATTGCTGAATCAGATTTTGATGTGATGTTTCACACCTTCGGAGCCTTGCCGGTATCCTGCGCAGCCGCATCATCGGTGCTTCGCATTCTGCGGGAAGAGTCCTTNCTTTCGAACTGTGAGAAGAGAGGCAACCAGTTGAAACAACATCTGGTAGATCAGTTCGGTCAGCATCCCCATATCGCCGAAATCAGAGGGGAAGGCTTACTCCTAGGGGTTGAAATAGTTAAGGATCGAAACTCCCTCGAACGTTTTCCTAAGACAGAGCAAATCACCAATCGAATGGTTAGCTCGGCCTTACAATCTGGCGTCTTTTTCTACCCTGGCGGCACGGGCGAGGCCAGGGATATTCTTTGCATTGGCGCTCCCTTCACCGTTGGTGATAAGGAAATTGAGNTGATGGCAAAGGCTTTGGNTTCATCCNTNGAACAATGCTTTAGGTGATCTCNCCAGAAAAACTAAATTCAGAGCACCATCTGNGTCTGAGTAACCACCGCAATCGACTTACCTTCTTCATTTCTCAATGTTGTCTGCCAAACTGACATCCGTCTACCGACATGCAAAGGCAGACACTCTGCGACAACCTTGCTGTCGCGGGGAGCCGACCGCAGGAAATTTGTTTTGCTTTCGATGGTCGTTGTTGTTTTGTGGCCTTCAGGAAGGTTTAGGAAAGCCCCAATAGCGCCAAGGGTATCAGCTACAGCCATAACCGCACCCCCGTGCATGATTCGACCAGTGGTACAAAGGGCCTCATTGACAACTAGCTCGGCGACGACTCCAGCTTTCTCACTCTGAATCATGTTAAGGCCCAAACTACTGGAAAAAGGCATCATATCGGGTACGAGAGCNGTCATATCGGTCGCCTACTACATATTAAAAACAGAAACATCATACCGGAGAATCAGACAGGTGGTTCACCAGAACGNCCCCCCAATATCCAGCCAATAAATGGCAGGTGTTCTCTACCTAGGAAAATTTGNTCTTCAAGCACGAAAGCGGGCGNAGAGAGTATACCCTGCGCGATCAATTCATTAGCNCTATCGGCCAGCTTTGTCTNCTCATTAGCCACGAAGTCGCTAAAGCCAGCTGCGCTCACTCCTGCGGCTAAGATCAGCCTGACTGCACCATTTATGGTCTCAACATCAGCATTTTCACGATAAGTCTGCTCAAAAGCAGAGTGGCAAAAATCAAGCCAATTACCCGCCTGTCGACTAACCCAGAGCAAGCCTAATGACATCATCAGAGGATTCACTCTCCGTTCTGCCTGCTCAATAGACAAATCAAGCATTTCGCACTGTCTTTCTAGCTCACGAGAAGTAGCCTGCCTGCGTGCTTCCGCTCGACGTTCCTTATAGACTCTAAGCGGGTCAGGGTCTCCAGGCGCAGACTGGCCGACAACATTTCCAACTGAACCCAGCATTGGCCTGACCTCGACATCAAAAGAGATCTCTGTCAACAATCCCCTCAATGGTTTTAGGGTCAACCAGCTATCAAGCTCGCCGAAGTTTAGATAAATAATCATCTCATTACTGAGTCGTAAGCAATGTCAGGTATAGGACCCTTACGGCCACCAAGGTGCCAACGTACCCTCGGCAAGTGTTGCCTACCAAAATAGCTCTCGCCATCAACGACATAAGTTGGTACACCGAAATATCCCGCATCCAGGATTTTCTCCTGCAATTCGTCGTGCAACTGACGTCCTTCACCGTGGAGAAATTCAACAAAACCATCAACTTCACATTCGGCCTCGCGCAGCTGAGCGACAATCACGTCAGGATCTTCGATATCGAGTTCCCGCCGCCAAAATCGCTCGTACGTAATATCGGTGTAATGTTTCAAAATATCGTGCCCCTGATTCTTGGCCCAGAGCAGGCCTATAGCAGCAACGGAACTGTCCCAAACCTTCTGAGTGCCTTTCAAGGTGAGGCCCCGTATCTCCGCATATCGTCTCGCATCTTTATAGGCATACTTTACTGCCAGCCATTGACGAGGTGAGCGATTATTTTCGACTACTCTTCCTGTATCGTCTTTTTTCGCGGTTCCAAGATAACTACCAATGTTCAGCGTCAAGGGGTACCAGTCAATCTCAACGCCGAAATCAATCTCAAGTTGATAGGTCGGATCCTTGGCAATGAAAGCATAGGGACTCTTGTAGTCAATATAAACTTTCAAACTTTTCTGCAAGGCAACCCCCAAATTTTGGTCTACAAGTAACGGTAAAACGACATAAGCCTTCCGGTCAAACTTCTGTATACTCCTTCGCTTTTTCAACTGGGGTTTAGCGTGGATCCAATCAGCCAAGGTACATGGGCAGCGACTTTCGCGCAATCTGCGGCTCGAAAGGATCAGGTCAGAGCGGCAACCCTGATGGGTTGTCTTGGGGGAATGGCACCGGATCTTGACGTCTTGATTTTTTCAACTGAAGACCCTCTGTTATTCCTCGAATATCATCGTCAGTTTACCCATTCTCTAGCCTTTATTCCGATCGGCGCCTTAATCGTCACGACGGTCATGAGGAGATTCGTCGCAAGGGAGCTCCCTTTCGGCCAGGCTTACTTGTTCTGCCTGCTGGGTTATGCGACTCACGGTCTTCTTGATGCCTGCACAACTTATGGAACAATGCTTCTTTGGCCTTTCTCCAACGCCAGAATAGCGTGGAACAATGTTTCGATTATAGACCCGCTGTTTACCCTACCAATCCTGACATTGGTCGTACTTGGAGTGAAAAATCGTTCGCCCCAACTCGCACGCATCGCCGCGGTATGGGGACTATCTTATCTCCTGCTGGGTGTCTGGCAGCGAGACAGAGTCGAAGAAGCCGCTCATCAACTCGCGGAAAGCAGAGGCCACGTGCCAGTCAGGCTAGAAGCAAAGGCTGGCTTTGCTAATCTGCTTCTATGGAAAACAGTTTACGAAGCTGAGGGACGCTATTACGTGGATGCGATCAGAATTGGAACAGGCCATACCATTTACCCCGGGACATCCGCCGAGAAACTAGATGTAGATCACCATTTCCCTTGGCTTGAAACCGACAGCCAACAAGCAAGAGACATTGAACGTTTTCGTTGGTTTTCAAACGATTATCTAGCGATTGACCCAGCTATAGGTTACCGGGTAATCGACGTTCGCTACTCCATCGTGCCAAATGAAGTTGACGCGCTTTGGGCTATTGATCTGGATCCAAACAAACCACCTGAGGCTCACATAACGTGGCAATCCCTTCGCAGATCTTCGACCGAACAGGCCTTANGCTGGTGGAATATGTTGACTGGTCCATAAAAGATCTGACAGCTGACTTTCTTGTTACCCAGCTAAACTGATACTCTGCTTACTTTNNACAGTTTGAGGATTAAACCATGCTGACGCTGCACTTTGCTCCCAATTCACGCGCTGGACGTATTGTCTGGCTACTNGANGAATTGGGACTACCTTACGAGCTGAATCGTATGGACTTTCATCCCAAGGACCTGAAATCTGATGAGCATCGGGCCAGGCACCCTCTTGGCCGAGTGCCCGTGTTAGATGATGACGAAACTAGAATTTGGGAATCAGGCGCAATTGTAGAATACGTNCTNGAANGACATAAGAACGGCGGCCTTAAACCAGCTGTTGAAGCAGAGGAATATCCCGCCTACCTTCAGTGGTTCCATTATTGCGAAGGTATGGTGATGCCACCGGTGAATACCATCGTAGTCCAGACAGTTCTGCTGCCACCAGATCGTCGAGACGAAACCGCGCTCGCTCAGGCTCAGAAACTGCTTACACGCGCATTAGCGCCGGTAAATGAGGATCTGGCACGTAAAGATTATCTAATCGGTGACTTCTCCGGGGCGGATATAATGCTGGGACATGCCTGCTTTATGAGCAACCGCTTAGGTTGCGTGACAGACGAAATGACAAACCTTAAATCTTATGTCGAGAGGGTGGCTGCACGACCCGCTTTTCAAAAAGCAATGGCAACNTAATTTNAGNTNGCTGGATCAGAATCAAGACTGNTCGAGGNAAAGCAAATAATTTCTTATCTCTAAATTTCATATTAGGCTACGAGTCAANGAAAAAGGGCTAAGAGCCCTCAGTGACGNAGGCCAAGCACCTTAAGCGCATTGTCTCGCAGAAATTTCGGCCAGACCTCGGTTTTCAGTGGCAGCAANTTCATGTCAGACATAATTCGTTCCAGTGACAAGCCCATCGGGAAGTAACCACCATAAATAATTTTGTCTGCTCCCCGACTGTTGGCATAGTCGATGATTGACTGAGGATAGAACTTGGGGGCAAATGCAGTTGTCGAATAATAGAGATTCGGCCATTTCAACATCAGTTTAACTGCTAGATCTTCCCAAGGCTCACAACCGTGTCGCGTAACAAAGACTAGNTCGGGAAAGTCATACATAACCTGATCAATGAATTCAACTTTCTGAGGCCACATAGGAAAACGTGGACCTGGGACACCTGCACAGGAAAATATCGGCGTATTCAACTCAACACATTTAGCATAGATTGGATACATCAAGGGATCGGCGATACCCACCTGAGGGTTGNAGCCAGCATTAAANGCACCGAACGAGGAAACACCAAACTCTTCATATTGACGTACCATTTCACGGATACCATCCATGCCGAGATTAGGGTCGACACTGCCTTGGCCCACAAATCGGTCAGGATGCTGTTTGAGCGCCTCACGCGCCACCTCACTGCCAACGCCNATCAGTCCTAACTCCACGCCGAAACGATCCATCTCGTTCAAGGTGAGCTTCACCGGATCCTCGGTGCTCCCGTAAAGCTCCTTCGGCACCTGCTTGAACATATATTCAACCGGAAATTCAAATTCTGCTGACTGGTCTTTCAGCTGATCCCGGATGAAATCATACTGAGCGAAATCTTCGGCAGGAAAACCGATCATGGTATCAACGATACCTATTCCATTNGGCATTGCCATTACACCCTCCTAATCGCCANGAAGGGCATTNGTGAAGAGGTAACACATACTGTCACGCGGAATTTCATCGCGTGGCAACGGCTCATTAACCTGATCAGGGGTCGGCCCAAATTGCTTAACTAAGGGCATCAACTTCTCTACATCAAAACGATAAAGCTCCGCGGCATTCAGCCCCAGGAGTTTACGTCGGTGGGTTTCTGGCACATCATCAAAGGTCAATCTGAGTGATTCTAGGTTATAGGGAAAGGTTCCCTCGTAATGCGGGTAATCATTGCCCCACAGCACCTTATCCACACCAATCTGGTCGATACCCCCCAAGTCGGCTTTACTGGGGAAACTGGCACCGTACCAGCAATTCTCTTTCGCATAGTAACTNGGGGGCTCGGACAGAACCCACTGTTGATCACCGTAATTCAGCTCCCCTATCGCGCCGCGCGACATGCCCATNTGNATTCGGTCCATCTGATCTAACAGGGACGGGGCCCAAGAACATCCAGATTCCGTCAAGATATATTTTAATTTTGGAAATTTCTCAAAGACCCCACTCATGATTAAATGTCGAAAGCCGGCCTGACAATACCAAGCAACTTCGGTTACCCAAACCGCCTGACCCACCATTGATTTACCGTAGTCTGGCGAGCCTTGTCCAGAATGTTGATTCATAACCAGATCATGGTCCTGAATTGCTGCAAAGACACGATCCCAGGCCGGATCATAGAGAGGAGTGAGCCAATCACAGTCTGGTGGAATNAGAGGCAAGAGCACACCACCTCGTAAACCTGCTTCAGCAATAAATTCGATATCTTTCATTGCTTCGTCAAAGTCATGAGGCAAAAAGAGCCCTATGCCCGCCCGACGATCAGGATCCTCTGCACAGAAATCAACAAGCCAACGATTGTGCGCCCGGATACCAGCCAGGATTAATTCGTAATTATCCGGTTTTGCGGGATGGGCGGTAACGATGCTTTCTTCAAAAAAAGGTGGAACAGTATTCGGAAAGACAACCTCGCCAACGACGCCTTGACCATTCTGATCATTATTCCGAATATTGANGTCCCAATTCCTCATCTTTTTTGAACCATAATGAGCTTGTGATGGGTTTTTATAACCACCGCGCCACTCATCGAATTGCTTCCGGTACTTNGGATCCAGATATTCACGATACTGTTCATGGCTTCCACCTGCATGTGTATCAGCTGTGATCAACAGGTAAGGATCATTAATCATCGACTACTCTCTCTTTTTTCATTTATGCTTTTTAGNCACTGACTTGAATTCTTCTATAATCTCTTTGGGCGTTCGGTTTTCTAANCAAGGTTTTATTATCGATCCTCAGCAAACTTGTTTCTAACTTGTCCCCAACCAGCTCGGATTACTAGTTACCTAGCTTTTACCTTAATTTCTTGATTCGCTTTCTTATATCNGAAGTTTTCTCAGCATAGGATTTTGAAAAGTGATCAAAGCGCATTGACATAATTCTTCCATGAAAGAATTCAGTTTATTCAGCCGAANCAAGCTCTGATTCAACCTCATTGACAAGATAGGAACGCATATAGCGCATATCGAAAAGCTTCTCCTCATCTTCCCGTATTTCGGCGGCTATTTCCGGACTACTGAGGTGTAATCCGCAAGCTTTGAACGTAGCCTCGTCGGGGTACCAGATCTCTAGTATGACATCGTACTCAGGGTCATATAGTTTGCCCTCTCGATCTGGCAGGGGATCAACAAATCGTCGCATGTATTTATCAGCATAACCTTTGAGGTATTTTTCTCCGATCAACCGATGACTACCTTCGTAGTATTCTCTGAACTCTTCGACTGACATACCTGGTCGTCGTTTCATCGGCATTACCAACTTGATCAACGTTACCTCCTGTCTCGGTTTTTATATTGTTCCTAATTTACCATCTGTCTGCATGTGTGACGCAAACCCAATGTAATGCCTCGAAACCCACGCGCGCAAGCTCACTTCGCTAATCTTCAGATGACCAACCCGCACAGTATCGCAATTTTTCCGTNNGCTCCCCACGTCCAATTGGTACCAAGGTCAGCGTNACNAAAACTATTGCGCNACAGCCTGGGATGATTTTTATCAAAATTTAATCTAANTTCNNCATACTTTTNTAGTCATGAAATCNGGGGACCGAAACAAGACAAGTCAGAAAACCTGNGGAGAGCCAANNNAATGAAAGAATTTAAAGGTAAAACTGCCCTAATTACCGGCGGAGCTGGGGGAATTGGTATGGGGCTCGCTAGGCTGGCAGCGGAGAGACAGATGAACGTGGTTCTTGCCGACGTACAGCCCGATGCTCTTGAGCGAGCTGTGGCTGAATTGGAAGAGCGTCAGTGTCCAACACTGGGCATACTGATTGATACTTGCCAGAGAGAGCAATACGAAAAACTCCTCGAAACCGTCCAAAAACGTTTCGGGAATATCCATCTATTTTTNAATAATGCCGGNGTNGTCAATGCAGGNAAACAAGTACCTATCTGGGACTTGCCCGATGCCGATTGGTCCTGGGTTATGGGTGTTAATTTTTACGGGATCCTCAACGGTTTACAGACTGTCGTGCCTCATATGGTGGCTCACGGCGAGGAAGGTCACGTCGTCAATACAGCATCAATCGCCTCATTTATTCCAGGTGGTGGGCCCTACGGCGTCAGCAAATTCGGTGTTATCCACATCAGCGAAGCTCTCGCCCTCGACCTGAAAAAGATTGACAGTAAAATCAGAGCATCAGTGCTTTGTCCGGGCTGGGTCAACACGGNCATAGGCGACGCCGAGCGTAATCGCCCTANGGAGCTTCGAAGTGAAGTGAATCCCGACGGCCAGGGTCTTGGGATACAACAATTGCTCGCTGGTAGTAAGACTCCAGAGGATCTTGCTNTGCACGTTTATTCAGCGATCGAAAACCAACAGTTTTACATATTTCCGCACACCGGATGGGACTACATGGTCCGAGAACATTATGAAGCTATGTTGAGACGAGGCGAAGTCTACGAGTTTGATCTACAGGCACACGTCGCGACAAGAACATCTGGTCAGGATATTTAAGTTAATAGCTTCTTGGTAAACCTAAAACGTTTTGACAGATAAAATTTAGCACCATGTTGTTTGAAATAGGAGCCGTTCGCCACAATCGAACCTCTCGCCATTTGCGCTCAATCTGATATTCCTTNGCAAAAGCGAAACCACCGTAGGTCTGGAATGTCTCATCAGCTGCTTTCCACGCCGCTTCTGATGCCAAATATTTAGCTATATTGGCCGCCTCACCACAATCCTGACCAGAATCGTAGAGCGCCGCTGCTTTACGAATCATCATTTCCGCTGCCTCNAGTTGAGCATATGCAGTCGCCAACGGAAAACCAATACCCTGATTCTGTCCTATCGGTCGCCCGAAGACTTGTCGTTCGCTAGCATAATTAACACCCTTGTCCATGAAATATCGTCCATCACCAAGGGCTTCCGAGGCAATAAGAATGCGCTCGGCATTCATTCCAGACAAAATGTTTTTGAAACCCTCTCCTTCGACGCCGACCAGCGAATCCGCAGGGATTATCATATTGTCAAAAAATACTTCTGTCGTGTTGTGNTTTATCATTGTGGGGATCGAACGAATTTCNCATCCTTNACCACGCGTNTCCCNAAGGTCTACCAAGAAAGTCGATAANCCCTGNGTNCGCTTGGCAACTTCATCTGCNGGAGTGGTCCTCGCGAGNAGCAGCATCANGTCCGANTGNTGAGCTCGGCTNGTCCANATNTTNTGACCATTNACCACATANTGNTCGCCNTCTCTCACGGCACGTGTTTTAAGCTGTGTGGTGTCTGACCCAGTAGTCGGCTCGGTTACTCCAAATGCCTGCAGTCTCAGTTCACCTGACGCGATACGAGGGAGATATTCCTGCTTCTGATCATCACTGCCATGCCTGAGCACAGTCCCCATGGTGTACATTTGTGCATGACACGCCGCA